>JAGNTK010000059.1 GCA_017987575.1 Novosphingobium sp.
AATTGCCCGACAGCTTTGAAGCCTGGAAGACCGCGATCGGCATGCCCGATCTGGAACCGGCGGCGATTGACCATTACGATTCCGGCCAGTTGATCCTTGAGGCAGCCGCGAATGGCCTTGGCATCGCCATCATGCACGATGATCACTTTCACCGCGCCCACGATAACCGGCTGGCCCGGCTGTTCGATGTTGAGGTGCAGAGCCCCTATTCCTACTGGTTCATTTGCCGTCCCCACGCGCTCGATGTGCGGGCCGTGCGGATTTTCCATGACTGGCTGGTCAGGGCCGGGTTGTGATGGCGCTGCTCGCCATCTTCGCGATCCCGCTGCTCGGCGCCGCAGCCCCTGCCGAGCTGCCCTCTTTTCCCTGCGCTGGTGCACTATCTAGCGCTGAAGCGGCCATCTGCGGCGATCCGGAACTGGCGGCGTGGGACCGGGCCGTTGCCAAGCTCTACCGGGTTCAGCGCAAAGCCGGCGACATCAGGCCGTCCGACCAACGCCAATGGCTGTCTCGCCGCAACGAATGCGGCAACAACCGAACCTGCCTGGCCGAAGTCTACCTCAACTGGCCCGGGTTCGCGATGGATGCCAGTGGCTTTGGGACGCTCTACCGCCGCAGTGGGACCCAAAAGCGCGATCCGGCCAGCCTTGAAATCATGCCGATTGCGGACGGATGGATCTATTTCTCCGTCACGGCACTGCATATTCAGGTCGCGCCGGGCGGGGTGAATGACGGTAAAGCCTGGGGCCTGGTCCAGATGCAGAACGGCGTGGCTACTTTCGACGAAACGCCGGGGCAGGACTTTGCTTGCCGGTTTCAGCTGCGGCAGATCGGCAAAGGCTGGTCGATCACGGATTTTGGCCGGGCGACCAGCTGCGGCGGCCTCAATGTCACCTTGAATGGGCTCTACACCCGCGTTTCCGGCAAGCGCAGATAAGGCTGCACGATCGCTAGGAATTTGGCATCCTGCACAAATGAAACGCCGATTCGTCCTTGCCGCCTTGCCTGCAGCGCTGATCACCCTGACCGGTGCTACCAAGCCAAAGAAGAAGGCTGCTCCCGCTCCTGCGCCGGCGCCACTGACCGATATTGTCAGGGTCGAATTCGTGACCGAACTGGGCACAATCACCGCCGATCTGTTCCACAAACAGGCCCCGATCACGGTTCAGAACTTCATGCGCTATGTCGATGGGCGGCGGTTTGACGGGATGGCGTTTTACCGGGCGATGAAGCTCAATTGGGGAATCCAACCCAACGGGATCATCCAGACCGGGTTGCGCGGGCTCTCTACCAAGGTCTTCCCGCCAATCGCGCATGAGCCAACCAGTGTGACCGGGATCAAGCATCTCGCGGGAACGCTGTCGATGGCGCGCAATGCACCGGGCACCGCGCAGGCCGATTTTTCGATCCTGATGTCGGACCTGTCAGGCTTTGATGCCGATCCCGCCGCCAGTGATCCTGAGCTCAAGGCTGGCTATGCCGCGTTCGGGCGGGTCGTTTCGGGAATGGATGTGGCACTCAAGATTTTCGAGGCGCCGCGCTCTGCCACTTTGGGTCAAGGGATCATGAAGGGCCAGATGCTCGCGCCCGAGATCAAGGTTCTGCGGGTCCGGCGGGTGCTGGTTCCTGCAGCGGTTCCAGCGGTTTAGCCATTTATTAGCCATGGCGCGCTAGGTTCCCGTCCAGTCAGCTGGATGCGGGGGAAGTCATGTCACACCAATGGGGCAGCGGAAGTTATGTCGGCGTGCCGGTGCAACGCACCGGCGGCGGGTTCGGGCGGCGCGGGGTTTCGGACGCCGAGCAACCCACAGCCGCATCGGCAGAAGCCTTCACTCTCAGCACGGCCGCGCAGGATTTCATCGCCCAGGAACGCGCCCGCAATGCGCAGGCACTGGCAGACGCCGATGCAGCATCGACCGCCGCAGCCTTAAGCCCTGCCGCCGAAGCGCCACTGGTCAACGACATCGATTTCGCGATCGGCGGCACCGACAACCAGTATGTCGAAATCGAGCTCGACCCCGGTGAAGCCGTGGTGGCTGAGATCGGAACGATGATCTGGAAAGACCGGGTGATCGGCTTTGAAGCCATTCTGGGCGACGGCAAGGACCGCGGGGTCCTCAGCACGCTGATGTCTGCTGGAACCAATGCGCTGTCCGGCGAGGCGCTGTTCATGGGCGAATTCCGCCACTGCGGCAGCGAAGGCAAGGCCCGCGTCGGCTTTGGCGGACGCAGCCCCGGCCATATTCTGCCGATCCGGCTGGAGGCAATGGGCGGGACGCTGATCTGCCAGAAGGGCGCCTTTCTGGCCGCAGCCAAGGGCATTTCGGTATCGGTTCAGACCGTCTCAAGCTTCTGGACCGGGCTGGACGGCGGGGCGGGATTTATCCTGCAGCGCCTATCCGGGACCGGCTGGGCCTTCATCCACGTCGGCGGATCGCTAATCGAACGCACGCTCGGCCCGACTGAAGTGATTCATGTCGAACCCGGCTGCATCGCCGCGTTTGAACCGACGGTCCAGTTTGATACCGATGAACTGATCATGCCTGGCGGCGGCATCGGCAGCCAAACCTTCCGTGAACTGAAGGCCAATATCGCCGGGGTGCGCAACACTGAATGCGCCCGACTGACCGGACCCGGCAAAGTCTGGCTGCAATCGCTGCAACCGCTGCGCGAACTGACCGCCGCGTCAGTCGGTGCGATCAGCGCTGGGAATGCCATCGGCGGAGTAGCTGCAAAAAGCATCACAACCTCTGATGTATCCGAAACCATCGACAGCGCGATGAAGTTCTTCAGCCGATAGCAATACGGGGCGGACCAAAGGCCCGCCCCGCTGAAATGCTTAGGCTAGGTCAGCTGGCTTAGCTGACAGTCGCCTTGACGATCGAGCCCGGCTCACGCGGGGGTTCGCCCTTGGGCAGGTTGTCGACGTGTTCCATGCCTTCTTCGACAACGCCCCAGACGGTGTACTGGCGGTCCAGGAAGGTCGCATCGTCAAAGCAGATGAAGAACTGGCTGTTGGCCGAATGCGGCGCATTGGTGCGGGCCATCGAGCAGACGCCACGAACGTGCGGTTCGTTGTTGAATTCGGCCTGCAGATCGGGCTTGCTTGATCCGCCCATGCCGGTGCCGTTCGGACAGCCGCCCTGCGCCATGAAGCCGGGGATCACGCGGTGGAACTTCACCCCATCGTAGAAGCCCTCATTGGCCAGTTCGACGATCCGGGCAACGTGGCCCGGGGCCAGATCAGGGCGCAGCTTGATTTTGACGTCGCCGCCACTGCTGAGCGAGAGGGTAAGGTATTCGGACATGACTGGTCTCCTGCAATTTGCGCGCTGATATAGGGGGCCTGCGAACAAAGTCACGCGCGGAACGTCTGGGCGGGTTGCATTTGGCCTTTACCGGCCTAGACACCGCCCATGACTGCCGAAGATCGCGATTTTGCCGTGCTGGACGATACTGCCGATGTGGCGGTTGAAATCGCGCGCGAAAGTGACAGTCTGGACGATGAAAACATCCTGAAAAAGGATTTCGTCCGCCGGGTTCGTGGCGCACTCGAGGCAGGCGAAACCGATCAGGTTTATGATCTGGTCGAGCCGCTGCATCCGGCGGACATCGCCGATCTGTTCGAACTGCTCGATGCCGATGAGCGCCCGCTGCTGGCCAAGGCGATCAGCGATCTGATGGGCAGCGAGGTTTTCGCCGAGCTCAACGATCACGTCCGCGAACTGCTGGTCGAAGCGCTACCCGCGGGCGAAGTGGCCGATATCGCCGAACAGCTCGACACCGATGACGCGGTGGCGATGCTGGAGGATCTGGACGAGGAAGACCAGCAGGCCGTCCTCGCCGAAATGGAGCCCGAAGACCGCGCCGCGATCGAAGCCGCGCTGTCTTACCCGGAAGAATCCGCTGGCCGCTTGATGAGCCGCGATTTCGTCGCGGTGCCCGAACATATGACCGTCGGCCATCTGATCGATTTCCTGCGCGAAGGCCGCGATCTGGCCAACGAGTTCTGGGAAGTGTTCATCGTCGATACTGCGTTCCACCCGCTTGGCACCTGCCAGCTATCGTGGATCCTGCGCACGCCCCGACACATCGCGCTGACCGATGTGATGAAGCGCGATCAAACCCTGATCCCGGTCGACATGGATCAGGAAGAGGTCGCGCTGCGGTTTCAAAAGTATGCATTGATCAGCGCCGCAGTGGTCGATGATGATGGGCGGCTGGTCGGCCAGATCACGGTCGATGACATCGTCCACATTATTCAGGAAGAAGCCGGCGAAGACGTGCTGCTGCTGTCGGGTGCCGGTGATGGTGACATCAACGAGCCGATCCGGGACAGCTATATCAGCCGGGTCCGCTGGCTGATCGCCAACCTGGTCACCGCGCTGCTGGGGGCAACGATTATTTCCAGCTTTGGTGGGGCGATCGAAAAGCTGGTCGCGCTGGCCGCGCTTTCGCCGATGGTCGCCTCGATTGGCGGCAATGCCGGAACCCAGACGATGGCCGTGGCGGTTCGCGCGCTCGCCACCAACCAGCTGACCCGTGCCAACACTGGCCGGATCTTGCTGCGCGAATTCCGCGTCGCGCTGCTCAACGGGGTCACCGTCGCCGCGCTGATCGGGATCGCGACCACGCTGGTCTTTGCCAATCCGCTGCTCGGCGCCGTGATCGCCACGGCGGTGATGGTCAATATCGTCACGGCGGGCCTGGCGGGCGTGATCGTACCGGTGCTGTTTGACCGGTTCGATCAGGACCCGGCAGTGGCGAGTTCGGTGTTCGTGACGATGATCACAGATTCGATGGGCTTCTTCGCCTTCCTCGGCCTTGCCGTGTTCAGCGGGCTGGTCTGATCCGATGCCGCTTCATCTGACCAAGGTCGCCTATGGCGCTACCTCGCTTGAGGAGATGCGCGGCTGGTTTGCGGCGCGCGGCAAAGAGGCGCGCCTGACCACCCGCTATCTGCCCAAACGCCACGCCGAGATTGTTCCGGGCGGATCGTTGTTCTGGATTTTCAAGCACCAGCTGGTGATGCGCAGTGAAATCCTGCGTTTCGAAGAGGCCGAGGGCGGCAAGACCAACATCGTGATCAGCACCGAATTGATCCCGGTCCACCCCCGCCCCAAGCGCGCGCATCAGGGGTGGCGTTATCTCGATGAGGCCGATGCACCGATCGATCTTGGCGATGGACAGGAACCGGGCGAAACGATGCCGGGGAACCTCGCCAGCGAACTCGCCCGGCTGGGCCTGGTCTAACTTACCAGCGCACCAGCGGCGGTATGGCCAGCCGGCCGACCAGTCCGGCCAGAACCACGGTCAATCCGTGCCAGACGCCGATGTGGATCAATTCGCTGTGCGGGCAATAGAGCGAGACCGCGAAGCTCCCGGCGCTGCCCGCCGCAACCCCGATCAGCAGCCCCGCCCGCGCTGGCTGGGCCGGAGCGCCACGGCGCAACCACAAGACCAACACGCCAGCGGTCAGCAAGCCCCAGATCAGCCCGTATTTCAGGCAAGTGGTACCGTCCATGAGCAGTCCGCTACTCGCTCCGTTCAACTGGTTGAGCCCCATCAGGGCCAAGGCCGATAGCGGTAGCAGCGCCGCCATCAACGCGGTCCAGATCCAGCCCTCGCGGCGGCTGCCCACTTGCGGGCGGGCCATATCCACCACGGCCCAGGCCGAGGCTAGCGCCAGCACGAGAAACAAGCCTGTCGACAGCAGCCCCAATGCATCAGGTTGACCCCGTGCAAAGTCTGCGCGCAGACTGGTCAGCGAAATCAGGCCCACGGCTCCGGCGGCCATTGCAGCCATCGCCCAACCCATGCCGCGCCGCTGGCGCAGCGGGCGAACCGGGACGAGATCATCAACCAATCCGGCAATGAAGGTATCGGGATCGTTTGGCATCACATCAACTTCTTTCAATCAATTCGGCAAGGCGTTTCAGCCCGCGGTGAATGTTGACTTTGACCAGCGATTCGCTCTGTCCGGTGCTGGCGCTGGCTTCGCTGATCGAAAGACCTTTGATCCGGACCAGTTCGATCGCCTGCGTCTGCGCCGCGGGCAGATTTTCGAACAACCGGTCCAGACTGATCCGGGCTCCGATCGACTCTTCCTCGCTCTCAACCGCGATATCGGTATCGATCCCCTGATCTTCGGCGCGGCGATAGACCAGCCGCAGATGATCGACGAACCGGTAGCGCGCGATCACCGCCAGCCATGGCATAAACGCCCGTTCGGGCTCGTAACTGGCCAATTTTCGGTGCAGCGACACCAATGTGTCCTGCACCAGATCATCCAGATCATGCGGCAGCACGCGCCGCCGGAAATAGCGTTGCAGCCAGTGCCGCGCTGCACCCAGCAGCGCGGCATAGGCTTGCTTATCGCCCTGCTGGGCGAGCGCGGCGAGGCGCGAAAGCGTAGCTTCGTCAGCGGTCACCCGCGACCTCGCGTCAGCATGGCATCAAGGCTGAACTGGCCAGCCCCGCGCACGATCAGGATCAGCGCCAAGGCCGCCCAGAGCGAATGTTCACCCCACCAGGCATCGGGATAGACGAAGAACTGGATCACCATGGTCATCCCCAGCAGCCCAAGCGCGGAGAACCGGGTAAGCAGCCCCGCCAACAGCAGTACAGGCAGAACGTGCTCCGCCGTGGTGGCCAGTACCGCCGCGAATTCTGGCGGCAAAGGTACCCCGGAATATTCGGTGCGGAACAGCTCGTAGGTGGTGTCGCTCAGCTGGAACCAGCTGCCTTCGACCACTTTGGTCCGGCCCGAGCGCCAGAACACGCCCGCCAGCACGACCCGCACGAAGGCCAGCACCAGGCTTTCGGGCAAGCTGCCCGAAAGCCGCGCGGTGATGGCATCGTAACGGGACTGCAAGGCGGTCACTGCGCTCATGCTTGCGGAACCAGCGTGCCGTGACCCTTGGGGGTCTTGGTGGTCAGGCAGGTGCCCTTGGGAACCAGCTTCCAGGCGTTACCCTGATAGTCGCGGGTCGAGGAGCCTGAGCAGCTCGTGCCCGGCCCAGCCTTGCAATCGTTCTTGCCCGCCTTGGAAATGCCATAGCACTTTTCCATCGGCTTGGCCGGGGCATTCTGGGCCTGAGCAGCGCTGGCAACGGCAGCGGCGGCGATCAGGGCAATGGCGGTTGCAGTCTTGTTCATCGGGTTTCTCCGTCAAAGGCTTGCACCGCGCTCAGCGGCACTGACTGCCAATTCGCGCTGCCTGCCGCTGTGGTTACAAAGCATTTTCAAAAAAGTTTTTGGCCCCGCGTTGTAACCGGTTCAGCCTCCGCCACGAAACAACCTTTGCCGACACCCGGCAACGAACTTTTTCTCAACTGGAGAGACCCCCTATGCTGAATGTCAAAACCGCTTCGAGCTTTGCCGCCGCCGCAGCCGCGATCGCTTTGGCCGCTGCTGCCAGCGCGGCCCCTGCCCCGACCGGCAGCGCTGGCGCTGCCATCAACGCCGACGACATGGTCCACTGCTATGGCCTGCACAGCTGCAAGGGCAATTCCGACTGCAAGACCGCTGAGCATGACTGCAAGGGCATGAATGCCTGCAAGGGCCACGGCTTCAAAGCGATGAAGGCCGGCCAGTGCCTGTCGAAGGGCGGCACCATCGGCGATATCGGCTAAGCACCCCCTTGCTTAGCCTTGGGCCCGGCCACTCCCTCAAGCCCCTCCTGGCCGGGCCCACTTTATCTGTTACGGATCAAGCCTTGATGACGCACCAAATTCCCCATTTCACTGGCTTTGGCCTGGGCCTGCGCAAGGAACACCACGCGGCATTCCTGAGCGAGATCCAGTCGGTCGATTTCGTCGAGGTGATCTCAGAAAACTTCATGGCTTGCGGCGGGCGGCCGCTGCGGACGCTTGAGGCAGTGCGCGAGCGCCATCCGGTGATCCTGCATGGTGTATCGATGTCGCTCGGTTCGGCCCACGGCCTGCGCAGCGACTATCTGACCGAGCTGAAGGCGCTCGCCGATCGGATCGATCCGCTGTGGGTTTCGGACCACCTTTGCTGGACCGGCACCAGCAGCCACAATTCGCACGATCTGCTGCCGCTGCCCTACACCGAGGAAGCGCTCGAGCGGTTCAGTGCCAATTTGAATTTCGCGCAGGATGTGCTCGAACGGCCGCTGCTGGTCGAAAATCCATCGAGCTACATTGGCTTTGCGCATAGCACGCGGAGCGAGTGGGCGTTCCTCGCTGAACTGACCCGCCGCACCGGCTGCTACCTGCTGCTCGACGTGAACAACATCTATGTTTCCAGCGTCAATCATGGCTATGATCCGCTGGAATTCCTTGCAGGAATTCCGCAGGATCGGGTCCGCCAGATCCACCTCGCCGGGCACAGCCAAGGCCCCGAAGGCATGCTGATCGACACCCACGATGCGCCGGTCCGTGATGAGGTTTGGGCGCTCTATGCCCGCGCCGTGGAGCGGTTCGGCCCCTGCGCTACGATGATTGAGCGTGATGATGACATTCCGCCACTGGACGAATTGCTGGCTGAACTCGATCAGGCTCGCCAGCTTGCATCGGTTGGAGTCACCGCATGACCTTGCTGGCCGAACAGACCCGGTTCCTGAGCGAAATCGCCGCCGATGATGACGTGCCGCCAAGCTCGCTCGGCATGGGAATCTACCGCAACGCCTATCGCGCGCGGCTGATCGGTGCACTCGAAAGCGGGTATGAACGGACCCGGCGCTGGGTCGGCGAAGAGGCTTTCGAAGTCGCCGCCGCGCACTACATCCTGACCCAACCGCCCAGCAGTTGGACGCTCGACGCATTCGGCGCGCAGTTCCCCGACCTGCTCGCCGAACTGTTTGCCGGCGATCCGGAAGTCGCAGAGCTAGCCTGGCTCGAATGGCAGATGCAGCAGGCTTTTGGGGCGGTCGACACGCCGGAACTCGGTGCAGCACAGCTTGGTACAGCCGGGCTCGACGAAGACGGTTGGAACACCTTGCGTTTCGCCATGGCGGCCGGTTTTGCTGCACGGGCGGTGACCCATGAACTGGCTGCGCTTTGGCACGGTCTGGCTCCTGACAGCGCCGCCACGCCGGACGATCCTCTGCCTGCGCCGCAGCACCTGATCGTCTGGCGCCACGCCTTGCGGCCGCATTTCCGCCTGCACGATCCGGCTGAATTTTCGGCGCTCGATCACCTGATCAGGGGCGCGACCCTTGGTCAGACCGGTGCCGCACTCGAACGGGCCGGCGGCGACCCGGAACAATTGGGCGGGTGGCTCGCCTGCTGGCTGAGCGAGGGCCTGTTCGCCGAATTCAGCTCCGAGCCTAAAGCCCCTTCGCCACCACCCGCCTGAGCGCCTGGGCGTAAACCTCTGGTTCCTGCGCGCCGGGGATCAGGAACTTGCCCTGTACGATCATGGCTGGAACGCCTGAGATGTTCATATCCCAGGCCTGCGCCTCTTCGCCGCGGACGATTTGACCCAGCGCAGAATCATCCAGCGATGCCCGCGCGCCATCAGGATCGAGGCCAAGGCCAGTCGCCACATCGACCAGCACTTCGGGATCGGATACATTTCGGCGCTGCTGGAAATGGGCATCAAAGAGGGCCTGCTTCAGCCGGGTCTGCACTGCTGCCCCGGCCTCGATCAGCGCCCATTTGAGCAGCCTGTGCGCCGCAAACGTGTTCCAGATCATCGCCTTGGGCGGCTCGCCCGCTCCGCTATAGGCAAACGAGTAACCGGCGCGCTCGCCGATCTGAAGCAGCTGCGCACGGTTGCCTTCCGCCTCGGCCGGGCTGCGGCCATATTTGCGGGCAATGTGCTCGCTCTGTCCTTCGCCTTCTGGCGGCATATCGGGGTTGAGTTCGAACGGCAGCCAGCGCACTTCGGCCTCAACCTCGCCTGCCAGCAAGGCCAGCCCCTTTTGCAGCTGGGCATAGCCGATGATGCACCACGGGCACATCACGTCGGAATAGATGTCGATGGTCAGCTTGGCAGGTTGGGTCATTGTTTTAGCCACCATTTCAGCAGATGATGCGCAATCGCTTGCGGGGGCGGGGCGATGAAGCGGCCGTCCTCGTCGCCGGCCATTGCCGCGGCCATTGCCGCAGCCACTTCCGCGCGGGTGAACCAGTCGGCCTCTTCCAATTCGGTGTGATCAACGGTCAGTTCCGCGCTGAGCGCATGCGCGTGGCAGCCGATCATCAGGCTGGAGGGGAACGGCCAGGGCTGGCTACCAACATAGCTGACGTCGCGCACCACAACGCCCGCTTCTTCCATCACCTCGCGGGCAACGGCTTCCTCGATACTTTCACCCGGCTCGACAAACCCCGCGAGCGTCGAAAACCGCCGCGGCGGAAAGCGCGGTTGGCGACCCAGCAACAGCTGGCCTTCGTGTTCGACCAGCATGATCGTAACCGGGTCGACCCGCGGAAAATGCTCTGCCTTGCATACTTCATTGGTGCAGCTGCGCTGCCAGCCGCCCTTGGCCAGCACCGTAGGATTGCCGCAGCGCGCACAATAGCGGTGGCGCGCATGCCAATCGACCAGACTGCGCGCCGTGCCATAGATCGCCAGCTCTTCAGGGCTGAGACTGGACATCGCCGCCCACAACCGGGGATTGGCCGGAGCGACCGAGCCAAGCAGCTTGGGTGAGACTTCGGCGAAGCAGCCCTTGCCGCCCAGCAGACCCAGGAACACGACCTCGCTGGCCGCATCGGCATCGGCCAAGGTGCCCCAATCGAGCGTGCCGTCGGGTGTAATCAGCGGATCAAGTCCATCGAGCCGCAGCAGCCGGGCGCGCCAGTCCATCAGTTCCGCCAGCTTGTCCGCATCGGCGCGAATGTGGTC
>JAGNTK010000207.1 GCA_017987575.1 Novosphingobium sp.
GCCCCGGAGCCTTGGTGAACTCGCGGTTCCTTGATGGACTGAGCGTCGAAGCGGCCAAGGCCGAAGTGATCCAGCGGGCCGAACAAGGCCAGTGGGGCCGCGGCACGACCGTTTGGCGGCTGCGCGATTGGGGTGTTTCACGCCAGCGCTATTGGGGCACGCCGATCCCGTTCATCCACTGTGATGCCTGCGGCGTGGTGCCGGTTCCCAAGGACCAGCTGCCAGTAGTGCTGCCCGAAGATGTCAGCTTTGATATCCCCGGCAACCCGCTTGATCGTCACCCGACCTGGAAGCACGTCGACTGCCCGCAGTGCGGCAAGGCGGCGCGGCGTGAGACCGATACGCTCGATACCTTTGTGGACAGCTCATGGTATTTCCTGCGCTTTGCCAGCCAACCGGCAGACAAGCCGTTCGATCCGGAAGTGATCAAGCAGTGGCTGCCGGTCGAGCAATATATCGGCGGGATAGAACATGCGATCCTGCACCTGCTCTACGCCCGGTTCTGGACCCGGGCGCTGGCGCATATCGGCCTGATCGACGTGAAGGAGCCGTTTGCGAGCCTGTTCACGCAGGGGATGGTGACGCATGAGACCTATGAAACTTTTTCCGAGCAGGAGTGGGACGAGAGTTATTCTCGCATAGAGTGGGAACGGAAGCGTGGAACTTCGTCGGGGGCTCCAGGCAACACCCATATTGCTAGCGTGAGGTACTTTTCGCCGTCAGAGATTGAGCGAACAGGAGACAGCGCGTTTTTGAAAGCAGATGGGGCTCCGGTCAAAATTGGCCGTGTGCTCAAGATGTCGAAGTCGAAGAAGAACGTTGTCGATCCAGATGACATTATCGCGACTTACGGCGCCGATGCGGTCCGCTGGTTCATGCTGTCCGACAGTCCGCCCGAGCGCGACCTGCCCTGGTCCGAAGCCGGGATCGAGGGCTGCGCGCGGTTCGTCCAGCGGCTCTGGCGGTTATTCGGCCAGATCGGCGCGGGCGGGGCCGGGGCCGATGCTGAGCACGATGCAGCGCTCGATCGCAAGGTGCATCAGACTGTCGCCGCCGTGGCGACCGATATTGAGGCGCTGTCCTTCAACAAGGCCGTGGCGCGGATTTACGAACTGACCGGCGCGACCGAAAAGGCACCGCTTTCGGCCAGCCGCTCCAACGCGATCCGCCAGCTAATCCTGCTGGTTTCACCGATGATGCCGCATCTGGCCGAACAGGCCTGGTCGCGGTTGGGTCTCGGACTAGTCGCCAATGCCGCCTGGCCTACGGTCAATCCGGCGATGCTGATCGATGACGAAGTGACCATTGCCATTCAGGTGCTGGGCAAGCTGCGCGATACCGTGACCGTGCCCAAAGGCATGGCCCGCGAGGAGTTGGAGGCGCTTGCCTTGGCATCCGAGAAGGTCCAGCGTGCGCTTGATGGCAAGGCAGTCAAAAAGGTGATCGTTGTGCCCGACCGGCTGGTAAATCTGGTAGCATGATGCGGCTGGCGATTCTTGCCCTGGCCTTGCTGCTGTCCGCCTGCGGGCTGAAGCCGATGTATGCCGGCGGGTCAAGCGGCACTGTCGCGCAAGGCCTTGCCGGAATCGAAGTCTCACCGATCGAGGGAAAGTCGGGCTGGCTGATGCGCAATGCGCTAATCGACCGGTTGGGAGCCAAGCCCAGCAGCGGGGCAGCGCGCTATCGGCTCGACGTGCGGCTGGATGACAAACTTGAAGGGCTCGGCCTGCTGTCAGACGATACCGTCGCCCGCGAACGGCGGACCTTGCGCGCGCGCTATCAGCTGGTTGACCTCGCCACCGGTGCAATCGTGCTTGATGCTACGGCCGGGTCCGATGCCGGGATCGACGTCGTATCCTCCGAATATGCCACCATCGCAGCGGAGAACACTGCGCTGGAAAATCTGACCAAGCAGGTGGCCGACCGGATCGTCACCCGGATCGCCTTGACCCTGCGCCAAGGCATCAAGTGAAAGCGACGCAAAAGGACTTCAAGGCCGTAGCTCCGCGTGCGGCCAAGGATGCCCGCGTGTTCTTTTTCTGCGGTCCTGATGAGGCCGGTGCCAATGATGCGGCCCATACTATCGCCAGCCTGCTGCACGATCCGGGCGAACGAATCGAGCTATCGGGCGCCGAACTGAAGCGCGATCCGGTACGGCTGGGAGACGAGGCGCGTTCGACCAGTCTGTTCGGCGAAACGCGCCATATCTGGGTCCGCGCTGCGGGGGATGAGGTTCACGACGCAGTGAACACCCTGTTAGAAGGCGATGTACCTGGCTGTCCGGTGCTGATCGTTGCCACCGGCGCGACCGACAAGTCCCGCACTGCAAAGCTGCTTGCGAACAGACCCGATGCCCTGATGGCGATGTTCTGGCCGCCGGATCTGCGCTCTGTGTCCGAATCGGTCCGGCAGATGGCTGGTCCGGCCGGCCTGCGGCTGTCAGGCGATCTGGCCGAACGGATCGCGCGCGGTGCGGCGCTCGATACCCGGCTGGCGCAATCCGAAGTGACCAAGCTGGCGCTCTATCTGGATGCCAGCCCCGAATCGCCAAAGACCGCCGATGCAGAGGCGCTGGCAGCGATCGGCGCGAAGACCGAAGATGATGGATTTTCCACGCTGGTCAGCGTCGTGCTCGGCGGGGAGGCAGCCAAGCTGCCGTATGAACTGAAGCGGATGCACGAACTGGGGCTCAATCCGGTCGGGCTGCTGCTGGCGTTTGAACGGCGGGTAGCACAGTTGGTACAGCTATCCGCCCGAATGGGCCCGCGCGGCAATGTTCGCCAATTTATCGAGGCCGAATCGAACGCCCGCCGGGTGTTCTGGAAGGATTCGCGGGATCTGATTGATCAGCTGACACGCTGGCGCGGGCGCAAGCTGGCCCGATTGGTGACCAAGCTAATGGCGCTTCACCGCGCTTTGCTTGGCAATAGCC
>JAGNTK010000010.1 GCA_017987575.1 Novosphingobium sp.
TTGGCCGATGCGTACTGGGTCAAATAGATCGCGCTCATCAGACCGAGCGGGATTGCGACCAGCATTGCAATGATCGCGCCGATGAAAACTGTGCCCCAGAACAGTGGCAAAGCGCCGTAGGTTTCAGTCCGGACAGTGGATGGATCTGACATCGGGTCAGGCCCCCAGTGGGTTCCGAACAGGAATTCCATCGGGCTGACGAATTGGAAGAAGCGCGCGGTTTCAAATACCAGCGACACCAAAATGCCCAGCGTGGTCAGGATCGCGACCAGCGATGCCGCTAGCAGGCCAAGCATGACAGCACGCTCCACCCGCGTACGCGCAGTAAAATCGGGCCGCAGTCTCAGAAAGCTGAACGCTCCGCCGGCAAAACCGAGCAGCAGGGTGACAACGATGCCGATCGTGCCAAACCGCGCCATTGCCACACGGAACGGCTCAACCAGCGCGTTCGCCTGGGGCTGAAATGTGGAAATTGCCGCTCCTGAGGCCACCGCTTGCGCTTCTGCCAAAACAGAATCGCGCTGTATTCCAAAGGCAGGCAGCGAGGCGGCAGCCGGATCGGCAATCACCTGAGCGAGAACCAGTCCGGGACTAAGTGACGACCAGGTGAGCGCAAACAGCACTGCAGGGACTGCTGCCCACAGCGCAACATACCAGCCGTGATAGCTAGGCAAGGAGTGCAGTTGTTTTCCGGTGGCGAGGGCTTCTTTGCGGAAGGCCCACGCGCGCGAACGGGCCGCCAGCCATGCGATCACGCCCAGCGCAAGGGCAAGCAGCAGGGGCAGGGCTGGCGACATCGTTCGGGTTGCTCCGGGTAAGCTTACTTGAGGCCGCTAGGGTCCATCAGGGTAAACTCGGTAGCGGCCTTGTTGCTCTTGGCAAGCACATCATCAGGGGCGACGACCATGCCTTGCTTGGCAAGCAAGCCATCTTTGCTCCAGTGCTTGGCCCATTCAGAGATGAACTCCTTCAGACCCTTGATCGCGTCAAGGTGCGCCGCTTTGACATAGATGTAGAGCGGGCGGGCGCCGGGGTAGCTGAAATCGGTGATCGAGGCGTAGGTCGGCACGACGCCGTTCATGGTCAGGCCTTCCAGCTTGTCCGCATTTTCCTCAAGGTAGGAATAGCCGAACACACCGATCGCCTTGGGGTTGGCTTCGAGCTTCTGCACGATCAGATTGTCGTTTTCACCCGAATCGACATAGGCACCGTCGCTGCGGACTTCGCCGCAGATCGCTTCCTGCTTGGCCTTGTCGTTGTCCTTCAAGGCCTTCATCTCGGGGTTCTTCTCGCACCCTTTGACAAGGATCAGTTCCTTGAGCGCATCGCGCGTGCCCGAAGTGCTGGGTGGTCCGTAAACCAGGATTGGTTCGGCCGGATAGGCCGGGTTGACGTCTTTCCAGGTCTTGGCGGTATTGGGCTTGCCATATGGATTGGCGGCCAATGCCTTGTAGACATCTTCCTGCGTCAGTTTGAGGCCGAGACCGCCCTTTGCTTCGGCAAAGGCAATGCCGTCCAGGCCAACCTGGATTTCGACGATCTTGTCGACGCCATTTTTGGCACAATCGTCATATTCCGATTTCTTCATCCGGCGCGAAGCGTTCGAAATATCGGGGTGCGAAACACCAACGCCTGCGCAAAACAGTTTCATGCCGGCGCCGGTCCCGGTCGATTCAATGATCGGTGATTTGAACGCGGTGTTCGATTTGGCGAGCGAATCCGCTACCACCTTGGCGAAGGGATAGACGGTTGAGGAACCAACCGCGCGAATTTGTTCACGTGAAGCGCTCTCGGCGCCGCCGCAACCGGCCAGCAAGGCTGCTGCTGAAACGGCGAAAGCTAGGGAAAAGGTGGTCTTCTTGGTCATGACGAATCGCTCCGGTCGCATTGCTATGACAGCGCTCTCGCGGTGTTCTGTGACAGATTGATGACACGGTTCGCAACCAATGACCTGTCACGCTATAGTCAAGCAGATGCCACATCGCGTCATCAAAGTGTCACACAACGGTAATAGCCGCCGTCACAGTCCAAAACGAGTCGTGGAAACTCCTATGCGCCATAAGTCTCCCTTGCTGTTCGCCGCGGCAGCAATGCCCATGGCCCTAGGTGTGGCCTCGACGGCCCATGCCAGTGAAGACACCCAGTACTGGCAAACCTTGTCTGTTACCGTGGCCCTGCCTGATGACTTCAAGATCAACAACGAAGCTGTCTTTCGGTCGGGCGACGCGAAGGGATTCTACGAACTGGAGAACACCCTTTCGGTCGGACGCAAGCTCAACAAGACGGTTACGGTCTGGCTGGGCTATACTTTCGATCCGCAGTACGACCATGGCGATTTCATCCGCCGTGAGCATCGTTTCCGCCAGCAGGTCAACTTTGATGGTTTCGCCAAGATTGGCAAGGTCAAGCTGAGCGGCCGCGTACGCCTGGAAGAGCGTTGGCGCGAGGGGCAGGCCGGAACTGGCTGGCGGTTGCGTCCACAGATCAAGGCTTCGATGCCGATTGCGGGCAAGGTCAATCTATCCGTTTCGAGCGAACCGTTCTTCAATCTCAACAACACCGTGTTCCAGACGAGCGACGGTCTGGACAGGGTTCGCAATTCGATTGCTGTGTCGGTGCCGCTGAGCAAGAAGATCAGCGTTGAGGCTGGCTATCTCAATCAGCACACCTTCCGTCCTAACGCTGCTGACAACAGCGATCACGTCCTGACCGTCGGCCTGTCCGCTTCGTTCTGATAGCTAGTCGTCAGAGGGAGCCACGGGAAACGCCAAGGTGATCGTGGTTCCCTCGCCAAGGGTTGAGGCAATGTCGAGTTCGCCGCTGTGGCGCTCGACAATGTGCTTGACGATGGCGAGGCCCAGACCGGTTCCGCCTGAGGCACGGCTGCGGCCTGGATCGGTGCGGTAGAAACGGCGGGTCAGGTGCGGCAAATGCTCAGGAGCAATGCCTGGCCCACGGTCGATTACTGCCAGCTTGATCCGGCGACCGCCATTGCGTGAAACGGAAACCCGCACGGGCTGATCCGGGTCAGCGTATTTCAAAGCATTGTCGATCAGATTTCGCAGCACCTGTTCAAGCTGCGTTGCATCGCCCAGAATGATCGCTCCTGGCTCGCTGCCAGCAACTTCGACGCGTTCCTTGCCTTGCAGGGAAGACACTTCGCCGACCACGCGTGCAGCAAGGCGACCAAGATCGATTTCCTGACTGGGCCGGTCATGTTTTTCCGCTTCAACATGGCTGAGCGTCATCAAATCCTCGACGAGGTTTTGCATCCGCTGGGCTTCGCGTTGAACGATGCTCAGGAAGCGTTTGCGCGTATTCTCGTCGACACTGCCTTCGGACAGGGTTTCGACGTAGCCAGTAATGGCGGCGAGCGGCGTGCGCAATTCGTGGCTGGCGTTGGCAACAAAGTCAGTGTGGGCGCGGCTGACATCGGCTTCGGAACTGCGATCGGCCAGTTCGATGATCCATCGCGTCTCATCCAGATTCCGACGGGTCAACTGCCATAGCGATTTCGCGCCGGTGAAGCCGTGGATTGTGACGCTGTCATTGTGACCCATCCCGATCAGCCGCATCGCATCCGGATGGCGCAGCGCGATCCGGGCATCCTGCCCAAGCACATGCGCGCCGAGCGCGGCCCGGGCAGCGGCGTTGGCATCTGCGATCCGGGTCCCGTCAAGCAGCAACAGCGGCTGGCCCAGCGGCTCGATCGTCTCGTGCACCGCATCGCGGGAAACTGCTGCAAGGTCATGCCGTTCCGCAGGTTCTTCAGGTTCCGGCTGGCCTAGCCAAAGTGAACCCAGCCAAAGCAAGGTAACGCCCAGCACCAGCCACAAATCTGCGCCAGCCGCCAGCATCGCCGCCGCAGCTATCAAGCACAGGATCAGCCCGGCAACAGGTAAGGCAAATTTGGGGAAAGGCATGGTTCGACGCTCAATACGAGCAGAAGCGCTGTGTGCCAAATGTTTCGAGCTTGTGACAGGCGCCGCAAATATCACGCGCTGCCTGCAAAACGTAAAAATGCCCACCAGCGCAGAATGGTGACCCCTACGGGAATCGAACCCGTGTTTCAGCCGTGAAAGGGCCGCGTCCTAACCGCTAGACGAAGGGGCCACACCGGCTGCGCGGTGGGCAGGGGAGCGCCTTTAGGGAAGGACAATCGGAGGGTCAAGGGGCAAAGGGCAAGATTGTTTCAATCGGCGAAAGCAGCGTCTTCCACGTGGAGTTCTGCCGCAGGCCGATTGGACCAATCGTCAATCTTTGCGCGGCCCGCCAGCCACAGCTTGCGGTGGTGCGTTGCCCTTAGCAGCGCTTGCCCCATTTCGGTGCTGGCAGCGCGAAAGGCGATCGCCTTGAAACTGGCACCATCCTCACCGCGCACAATCAAACGGACGTGATCGGTGCCCACCAGATCGGCCTTGACCAACCGCACCGGACCCACGGCCACCCGCGGACCCGGCCAGCCCATTCCATAGGGTCCCGCGCTTTCCAGGTCATCGATCAGCGCCGGGGTCAGTCCTCCTGGAGCTACAGCCAGATCAAGCAGCATCGCTTGATTGGTCATCGCCGCCGCGACAGTGCTGCCCAAACGCTGATCGAGCCAATCAACCAATGCCTCCAATTTGTCGGGCGCCACGGTCAGCCCAGCAGCCATGGCATGGCCTCCTCCCGCAATCAGCAGGCCATGCTCGCGCGCGGCGATGATTGCGGCTCCCAGATCGACCCCGGCGATCGAACGACCCGATCCCTTGCCATTGCCAGCTTCATCCGCATCAAGCGCGATTATCAGGCTGGGCTTGCCGGTTTTCTCCTTGATCCGTCCTGCTACGATCCCAATCACTCCAGGATGCCAACCGCGCCCAGCCAGAGTCAACACGGCGCGGTTGTGCTGGGCTTCGATCTGCGCTTCGGCGGCCTCTTGCACCACGGATTCGATCCCCCGCCGCTCTTCGTTCAGCGCCGAGAGTTGCGCAGCAATTGCGCGGGCTTCATCCGGGTCCTCGGTGGTCAGCAGACGGACGCCTAATGTAGATTCGCCCACCCTACCGCCCGCATTAATTCGCGGACCAAGCGCAAAGCCGAGATCGCTGCAGGTCGGTGCGCGGCTGAGCCTGCTGGCATCAATCAGCGCGGCCATCCCCACGCCATCGCGCCGAGCCATCACTTTGAGGCCCTGCGCCACCATTGCCCGGTTCAACCCGTGCAGGGCAGCCACGTCCGCGACGGTACCCAAAGCGACCAGATCGAGCAGCGCAAACAAGTCCGGTTCAGTCCGATCGGTAAAGAAGCCGCGCTGGCGCAGATTGCGGACAACCGCAATTGCCAGCAGGAAGGCGACGCCGACCGCCGCGAGATGGCCATGGGCCGCCGCCTCTGGCAGTTCATCAAGCCGGTTTGGATTGACCAGCGCCAGCGCCTTTGGCAATTCGGCGGCACACTTGTGATGATCAACCACGATCACATCGACACCGGCCTCGCGAGCCATTTCGAGCGCTTCGTATGCCATTGCCCCGCAATCGACCGTCACGATCAGGCTGGAGCCTTGCTCGGCCAAGCGGACCAATGCCTCGCCTGATGGGCCATAGCCTTCGAGCAGCCGGTCAGGGATGTAATAGTCTGCATCGTGACCCAGGCCGCGCAGCAGCCGGACCAGCAGTGCAGCACTGGTCGCCCCATCAACATCATAGTCGCCATAGATCGTCACGGCTTCGCTAGACAGCACCGCTTGCGCCAGCCGTTCGGCGGCAACGTCCATGTCTTTGAACAGCGAGGGATCAGGCAGAAAGGCACGGAGCGAAGGATTGCGGTTCCGATCCAGATCATCGCTCGGCACCCCGCGCGCCAGCAGCAATTGCGCTACCAGATCATGATCTAGAGTCGCGCCGCCCAGATCCATGTTGCCCCGGCGCCAGCGCCAGGTGCGTCCTGACAGCGATCGGCCAAGCCCAAGGATCGAAGCGGTTGATGCAGTCATTCCGATACGGTTAGCCGAGCCACGCTTGCAGCGGAAGGGTAAGGCAGGCAATCTGTCGATAATTGACAATACGCAATGCGCAAAATGGCTATTGTGCGGAGTAAGTGACCGAGGAGAATTCCATCATGTCAGTCAATCATCGCATCGCTATCTCAATGGGGCTCGGCGCGGCCGTTCTGGCTGCCATCCCGGTTATTGCCCAGCAGCGCGCACCGACCAGTGGTCCGATCGCCCGCTATGACATGCGTGCCGGTACGGTTTCAGGTTTTGCGGCAATGGGCGGCGGTGCGGGCGGGGCCCTGTCGATGGCCTTTGGTGGCGGTGGCAACAAGGTTCAGAAGGAGCTGTATCTGCGACTTGGTTCGGGCAATTTACCGGCCAAGGGTGGTCCTAAAGCCGAACATTTCATGCCGCCCGTCGCAAAGTTGGGTAAGTCGGTCGTGCTTGCCACGCCGAAGGAAGAGCGCGGCGGCACCGACGAATTGCCGCAAAAGCCCAAGGGACGAATCCTGGTGTTCTGGGGCTGCGGAGAGCATGCGCCCAAGGGGCAGCCGCTTGTAATTGATCTGAGTAAACTGGCTGCCGGACAGGTCCCTGCGGGCATGTGGACCAGCACCATTATTCGGGATTGGGGACCTAACCTTCAGAACAGCAAAACATTTGCGCGCTGGCCGTCCGAGGACCGCAAATTCGTCAAGGCTGACAGTTCGCTGTTGGGTCCGCACCGCGTTGCGGGGAATTATTCGCCCGAGATATCCTTCACGCTGGCTAAGGACTTTATGGCCGCGCTGCAATCGACTCAGACCGATCAACCCAGCGGTGCCAGCCTGGTTCGTTGGAATGCAGTGCCCGATGCGACCGGTTATCATGCTTTTCTGTTCGGCGGGAAGATGGGGCCGGATGGGGAGATGGGGGACATGGTGATGTGGAGCAGCAGTGCCAGTCGCCAATTTGGCGGCGGCTTGTCGGATTGGTTGAGCCCCGCGCAGGTCGCTGGTCTGGTCAAGGATCGCACTGTAATGGCGCCCGCCACAACCCAGTGCCTGATCCCTGCAGAAGTGCGCAAAGCTGGGCCGGATTTCCGCATGGGTATGCTGACCGCCTTTGGGCCGGAAGAGAACTTTGCCTATCCAGCCCGGCCAGCTGATCCCAAGGCCGCGTGGCATTTGCAGTGGACTGCGCGAATTCGCCACCGGTCGATGACCGGCTGGATGGACATGCCTGGCATGAGCGCGATGGGCGGCGAGCAGCAACAGGGTCAGCCCGAGCAGCCAAAGTGCAAGAAGAAAGGTGGAATTCTGGGCAGGGTTGCTGGCGGGGTGTTGGGTAGCGGCTGTTGAACCAGGGCCAGCTCCTGATTGTCTGGCACAGCCGAACCGGGGCTAGCCGGGCACTCGCTGAAGCCGCCGCCGCCGGGAGCGGCGGTGCGGCGCGGCTGTTGGCGGCGGAGGCTGCCGAGTCGCAAGATCTGTTGGAAGCCAGCGGCTATTTGTTCGTTTGCCCTGAAAACCTTGGATCGATGAGCGGTCCAATGAAGGACCTGTTCGACCGCTGCTATTACCCTGTGCTTGGCCGGATTGAGGGGCGCAGTTACGCGACCATCATTGCTGCAGGGAGCGATGGGCAAGGGGCACAAGCGCAAATCGACAGGATCGTGACGGGATGGCGATTGCGCCGCGTAGTGGAACCGCTGATCGCCCGGATGGAAGCGCAGACACCGCAAGCAATTCTGGCTGAAAAGCAGGTTTCCGCGCAATTACTCGCAAAGGCGGCAGAACTAGGTGCAGGGCTTGCGATCGGGCTAGAGCAGGGCATCTTCTGACAGTCTTCGCAATAGAATGCTCCGAACTGGTCCTATTCGTAGCCACAGGACTCGACTAATTGCTTGAAAAGGTGCCAGATGGCATCTCCGAAGCAATATCCGATCATGGGGGTTGAAATCGTCGACGCTGTTGGCAGTTCTGGACAAGGTAAGGTTGCAGGTGGAGACGCTGCGATCTTGTCGCTGGTCTTTGCCGCCGGTCAGCGGCCTTCGCTTGAAGACCTGGTGGAACTCAGCCAGCGTGATCCTATCAGCCTGCGTTTTACAATAAGCCATGTTCCACCCGGCGATCCTGCGTGGGTAGAGCTGCTTGCTGCCGGACTGACCTATGATTGCCACGGACTGGCGCCAGGACACGCAGCCCTCAGGCCTGGCCGCGGCACTATGCTGGGATTGCCTGATATTCCCGCCGGTGAATCCATTTCTCTGCAACCCGGACCACATCTGCTCGACGGAGCCGGGATGTTGCCAGTGGTCCGGATCTTGGCTGGGATCGGGGCTGAACTGGCGCAGTTGCCGGGGCTTGGCGGGGTGTTTTGGCAACCGGCCCAGTGCTGGATGGCACCCAAGTATTTTCGAGGTGTAGTGGCGGAATGGCTCGGTGGTGGAGCGTTTCCGGCGCTTGGCCTGACCGCGCTGCAACGCGATTCGAACGGAGCTATGGTTTCGGTTGGTCTCGATTTTCTGATCGGGCAGGAATTGCGGTTTGAACCAGATCGACGCCTGGTCGCAGCAGCGGTGGCGCGGATTGCAATGCGCTTGATTCACAGTCTGATCGAAAGCGGTCCGTTGACCCAGCCGGCTGATTTTTCCGGCCCTGATGGAGAGCGCTTACGACTCGAACCGATCAAGAATGGACGGCAATTGCGGGTTGTGCTTCAACGGTGACGAGGCCCAAACAGTTTCGGCAAAATGGCACGGTGCAGGCGGGGGGCTGGGGCAGGAATTGGCAGGCTAGATGCAGCTTTGGGTAGGCCGGATCTCTGCCAAGCAATACCCGTAGCCGAAAGGGCGAGGGCCGCAATGTGTTACCCCAGCCGGGTGACGTCGCGACTAGCACTAGTGATTCCGCATCTGGCGCTGCGATGAGCCATCCTTTCGGCGTCCTTCAACATGTCCACGGTATCGTCGGCAACGGAACATCAGGTCAGCGCCAACGCCTGACCTTTCGATCGGTCAATCGCCGCGATGCGCCGGGCTATGAGCCGGGGCTGCAACGCCACCACATCCTGCCCCGCCAGATCCTGACCCGCGCGTGCTTTCATCCGCTGCTCGATGCCGTGGGGCGGGAGCGGCTGCACTTCGATGACTTCCGCCACAATGGCCTGCTGCTCCCCGCAAATGACAGCGCGGCGGTGCGAATCGGACTGCCGCTGCACCGGGGGCCCCACCGCGATTACAACGCGATGGTGATTGAGCGGGTGGGTGAGATTGAGGCCCACTGGTCCGCCCGCCGCCCGCTCGCGCCCGAAGTGGCGCTGATGGAGGCGCTGGAGGGCCTGCGCCAGCTACAGCAGAACCTGCGCCGCCAACTACTCGATCAGCACCACCGGCTGACGCTCAACCGCCGCGATCCATTCTGCAGCGCGTTCGATTTCAGCGAGCTGGACGCGATGGCGGACCTGCTTTGGCCGGCGACCGGGCCTGTTGTTTAGGCTGCTAGAGACGAAGAAGAGGGGGTCGCGCAGAGATCGCCAAGAGAAAGGAAGGGCGCAAAGAGGTTTCGCTTGCGGCGCAGCCGCCTTTCACTCCAAGCAAACCCTCCGACGCGCCCTCAAATGAGGAAGGGGCCTCCGGCCCAATCACAACACCTCTGCGCCTCTGCATTTTTCTTCCTCTGCGTCTCTGCGTGAACCCCTTTTTCCTTCTTAGGCCAAAGCCATCCGCGCCTTCGCCGCCAGCTCGGTCCGCGCGGTGTTGTATTCGGCCTCAAGCCGGTCAACCCGGTCCGCCACAGATTCAACCGCCTTCACCGCGCCGATCCCCTGACCCGAACCCCAGATGTCCTTCCACGCCTTGGCCTCGGTGTTCCCGCCCGAACCAAAGTTCATCGAGGTCACGTCGCCCTCGGGCAGATTGTCCGGATCCATCCCCGCCGCGACGATCGACGGGCGCAGATAGTTGCCGTGGACCCCGGTAAACAGGCTGGAATAGACGATGTCAGAGGCTTGCCCCTCAACAATCGCGTCCTTGTACCCTTGCTGGGCATTGGCTTCCTTGGTCGCGATCCAGGCGCTGCCGATATAGGCAAAGTCCGCGCCCATGGCTTGCGCCGCCAAAATCGAGTGCCCGCAGGCGATCGAGCCCGAAAGCGCCACCGGCCCATCAAACCACGCCCGGATTTCCTGCATCATCGCAAAGGGTGAAAGCACCCCGGCGTGCCCGCCAGCACCGGCGGCAACCGGGATCAGCCCGCTCGCGCCCTTTTCGATCGCCTTGCGCGCGAACCGGTCATTGATCACATCGTGCATCACGATCCCGCCCCAGCCGCGCACCGCCATGTTGATGTCTTCGCGCGCGCCGAGTGAAGTGATCACCATTGGCACCTGCCACTTTTCACAAACTGCCAGATCCTCTTCCAGCCGGTTGTTCGATTTGTGGACGATCTGGTTGACCGCAAAGGGCGCTGCCGGCCGGTCCGGATTGTCTCGATTGTGCGCCGCCAGTTCCTCGGTAATCTGGTGCAGCCACTCATCAAACACGCCAGACGGGCGCGCGTTGAGCGAGGGGAAGCTGCCGACAATCCCGGCCTTGCACTGCGCAATCACCAGCTCCGGCCCGGAAACGATGAACAGCGGGGAACCGATAACGGGCAGGCGCAGGCGATCAAACGGAGCGGGAAGGGGCATCGGGAATCCTTGATTAAGTGGCCAGTTAAAACCCGTCTAGCAGGCCCGGTTTGATCCTGTCGAGAGGGACCTAAGTTCACAAACCTGACAGGGTACAAGCAAAAGAAATCGCCTTTTGTCGCTTTGCGTCCACTTGTGTCTCCCTGTGTCACCTTCCGTCACTTTTCTTCGCCCCAGCCGCCCGCCGGCGGGCGAGGATCGGACTTGAGCAACGGGGAGGGATGATTGCGCCATAGCCGCCACCCTAACCCGCCACCGCCAATTAGGAAAATGCGCGCAGATCCTCCCCGCCCTTCGACATGCTCAGGAGCGGAGGTTGCAGTTCGCAGCACTGACGGAGGGGCCGCAAGCGCGCCGGATAACCCGGTCTTCCTCTTCTCGTCATCCTGAACTTGTTTCAGGATCCATTTCTCCCCGCAAACCGAAGCGTGAAGCCGCGAAATGGTGCTAGCGTTGTGGAAGCGCGCAAGAACTGATTGTGCGGCCCGATGGATCCTGAAGCAAGTTCAGGATGACGGGGGTAGGGATCAAGCCTGCCCTTGCCCACACCCGCCGAACCGCTTAGCCTCCCCCCATGCCCCCAACCATCATCAGCCTGTCCCGCGACAGCGAGCACAATTTCTCCAAACCGCCGGTGGAGCAACTGACCCTGCTGGCCGGGCTCGGGATTGAGGGCGATGCCCACCTTGGGCGCACGGTGCAGCACCGCTATGACAAGTGGAAGAACCCCGATGCGCCCAACCTGCGCCAGGTTCACCTGATCCACGCCGAACTGCTGGATGAACTGGCGGACAAGGGCTTCAGCGTCGGTCCCGGCCAGCTGGGTGAGAACGTGACCACCTGCGGGATCGACCTGCTCGGCCTGTCGCGCGGCACCCGCCTGCGGCTGGGTGACGAAGCGCTGATCGAGATCACCGGCCTGCGCAGCCCCTGCATCCAGATCAACGGCCTCGCCCCCGGCCTGATGGCCGCCACGCTCGACAAGGCCCCCGACGGCACCCTGATCCGCAAAAGCGGCGTCATGGCCGTGGTGGTAACCAGCGGCGACGTGCGGGTGGGCGATGCGATCACGCTGGCATCAGTGCCGATGGAGTTTGAGGCGTTGGGGGTGGTTTGACTCTGAAAGCCCTTCCCCGATGGGGAAGGGTTGGGATGGGGGTTCCACGCTGGCGTTGACGCTCGGCTTCGCCTCACGCCCCCACCCCCAACCCCTCCCCACCGGGGAGGGGAGTATGTATTGACATTGTAGATACAAATGCTACAAATACCGCATGGCAAACACTCAATCCCTCTCAAAGCGCGAGCTCGCCCCGCCGCCCACCAAGGGCAGCATCAACCTGCGCGTCGAAGGCCAGACGCGCCAGTTGATTGACGATGCCGCCGCGGTGCTGGGCAAGACCCGAACCGAATTCATGATCGAAAGCGCAAGGCGGCAGGCGATCGACGTGCTGCTCGATCAGCGGCTGTTCGTGCTGGAGCCGGACCGCTTCGATGCCTTTGTCGAGGCGCTGGATAGCCCGCCCGCGCCGGGTCCGAAACTCACGGCCCTGCTGCGCCGGGTGCCGGCGTGGAAGAAATAGCGGGCCTTTCGGCGCCAGTCCCGCTGACTGCCGACCACGATCTGACGCAGTTCGATTGCGGCGACGCAACGCTGAACGATTGGCTCCGCCAACGCGCGCTCAAAAACGAAAGCCGCTTTTCGCGCAGCTATGTCGTCTGCCAGGGCGCCCGTGTGGCAGGCTTCTATTGCATCGCCGCCGGTTCCGTCGAGCGCGCCGCCACCCCCGGCAAGCTGCGCCGCAACGCCCCTGATGCTGTGCCGGTTTCGATCATCGGGCGATTGGCTGTGGACCGCGAGTTCGCAGGAAAGGGCCTCGGCGCCGACCTACTTTCCGACGCTCTGCAACGGATCGCCATAGCAGCCCAGACCATCGGCATCGCCGCCGTGCTGGTGCAGGCGAAGGATGAAGCGGCGAAGGCGTTTTACCTGCGCTGTGCGGAGTTCATCGCGTTTCCGGAGGACAGCCGGACGTTGTTTTTGCCGATTGAGGTGGTGGTTGCGGGGTTGGCGAGTTTCGCTTTAGACTGACGTGCCGGTCCGGCTTCTTGGCCTATTGATGGGAGAATGTTACCATTGTTCATTGCACCCACCACGCTCAGCTCAATTGATTTTGAAACCGCAATCAAAGCCAAAGTCTCAAAGGTCTTTGATGGGGACGGATTCCTTGCCGAAGTATGGCATCCAATCCGCAAGCGATGGATTGCTCGTGTGCCATTTCGATTTGCATTCATCGATGCCCCGGAAATGGCTCAGCTTCATGGCGACGAATCAAAGAATTTCTTGCAAGAACTGATCTTGGGAAGGACTCTGGATCTGCTGCCTATTGGAAAGGAGTCGACAGGCGGCGTGCCGATTGACCCATACAAGCGAGTTCTCTGCATGGGCTTCTTGACCGAGGAAATTGAGGCTGGTCCGGTCAACTATTACTACAACGGTGAATGCGCATCTGGCACGGCCAAATTTTCTCGAACTGTTACTCGTAACATAGAAATAGAAATGATCGTCAACGGATGGGCTTGGGTCGTTGAGCAATATACCTTCGAGTACGAGGACTTGTATTTAAGTGCGCAGGAGGACGCTTGGCGCAACCGACGCGGCCTTTGGACGATCGACGAGCCCGAACCACCATGGGATTTCAAGCGAAAAGAGAAGCGCCGTAAGCTGAATGCAGAACGTGGCCCGGACCTCTTTTCGGGATAGTACAAAGATCAACAAACCCGCCGGTCCTGAGCTTGTCGAAAGAGCGTTCTTCTTCTTGAGGTTGCGAGCGGAGGCACAAAAAGGACAGTGCTTCGACAAGCTCAACATGGACGAGTCTGGGTGGAGGCAAGAGGTCGTATCCAATCACCCCCAAGCCGCCCCATACAACCCCGCAATCTCCCCCGCATCCGGCACCCTCGGATTGTTCCCCGGCGAGCCGCTCGCCAGTGCCTGCTCGGCCATCAGTGGGGTCAGGGCGTCCCACTTCTCGCGCGTGATGCCGTATTGCGCGGGGGAGGGGACGGAGAGTTCGGCGTTGATCCATTCCAGCCCTTCGACCAACCGCGCGGCCGCTGCCTGATCGCCGACCGCATCGTCCGCAAGCCCCATCGCGCGGGCGCAGTCGGCGTAGCGGTTTAGCGCAGCGGGGGCGCTCCATTTGGTGACCAGCGGCATCAGCATGGCATTGCTGAGCCCGTGGGCGACGTGGAAGTGGGCGCCGATCGGCCGGCTCATCCCGTGGACAAGCGCGACCGAGCTGTTGGAGAAGGCGATCCCGCCTTGCAGCGCGCCGAGCATCAGCGCCTCACGCGCCGCGCGGTTGTCGGGCTGGGTGCAGGCGGTGGGCAGGTTGGGCCAGATCAGCCGCATCGCGGACAGCGCCATGCTATCGGCGAACGGATTGGCGCATTTCGATACGTAGGCTTCGATCGCGTGGACCAGGCTGTCGATCCCGGTGTCTGCGGTCAGCCGCGCGGGCTTGGTCAGGGTCAGCTCGTAATCAACCATCGCGATCAGCGGCAGATAGGCGAGGCCAGCGCAGAGCATCTTTTCGTCGGTCGCCTCGTCCGTGATGATCGTAAACCGCGTCGCCTCTGACCCGGTTCCCGCCGTGGTCGGCACCGCGATGATCGGCAGGCCGGGGGTGTCCTCCTGATGCGGGGCCTTCAGCGCGGGGATCTGGCGCCCTTGCAGCACCGCGATCATCTTAGCGCTGTCAATCGGGCTGCCGCCGCCCAGGCCGATGACGCAATCGTGGTTGCCTTCGGACAGGAACGCGCAACCCGCCTCGATCGCGCTGACGGTGGGGTCTGGCACGACGCCGGTGAAGCTGCGGGCCTGCATTCCGGCCTTGGTCAGCAGCGCCTCGACCCGCTCCAGAATGCCGCACCCGGCAATCCAGCTATCGGTCACGATCAAGGGTCGGCTGAGGCCCGCGGCGGCCAGCACCTCGGGCAGTTCGTTCAGCACGCCCCCGCCGATGCGGATCGTGCGGGGGAGGTGGATGGCGGCCAAGGCGTGCTCCGATTCGGGTTTAACCCGGCGGGTTGTACCAGATCGGCGAGCTATAGGCGCGTTCCTGATCCTTGAGCCGCGCCCCGGCGGGTGGCTTCACCTTGAACCGCACCGCGTCATAGGCGACCCAGCGCGGGGTCGGGATTTCGAGCACGCGGACGTAATAGAACGCGCGGGTACCCGGTTTGAACTCCGGGTCGCACCAGACCGTGTTGAGCGTCGGTGCGCCGATGGTGTTGGCATAGGTCGCCGTGGCCAGGTTGACCGTATCGCCAACCGGGCTCAGCCGGCCTTTGATGACCCGCCGCTTGGCCGGGTTGCTCCAGACCACATCGAAGACCTTTTCATGCACGGCGCCAGTCGCGTCGACCCAGCCTTTAACCACCTGAACCCGGTCCAAATTGGCACCGGTCGGGTCTTTCAGCGCCGAGATCAGCAGCGAAGGCGTGCCTTTGCCCGGCTTCATCGAGCCGCCCATCGGCACGCCGCGGGCATAGCCAGCGCTGACCCAGTCGCCTTTGAAGTCGCGGTTGGCAAAGTCCCATCCGGCGAATACCCGCACCGTCATCCGCGGGCCGGTGGTGGCATAGACCTCGCGCCGCTCCATCGCGTCGAAGATCGCTTCGCGGGTGTTGGCAGTGGCCCAAACCGCGGCCAATCCGCCCGCCTGATATTGCCAACCGATCCGGCTTTCCTTGATCCCCGGATTGACGATGTTGGACCCGCGATCGCCGCTAGGTCCTTCGTTGGCGAACTTGCCGTAGAAATTGTCTTCTTCGGCCGAGGCCAGCGCGGTGTGGCTGTCGGTCGATCCGATCATGCCAAGCGCGTATGGGTTGGTGCCGGTGCGCTGGGCGATTTGCAGGCCGCGCTTCAACGCTTCGCGGGCATATTCGCCGCCAAACATTTCGGGCTGCTTGAGCGTGGTCAGTGGCGCATTGCCATTTTCCCAGCCGGCATCGCCAAAGCTGGCAAACTCATCGTTGCGTGACAGCACCGGATTGCTCTCGCTGTCGCCCTTGTACTGGGTCATTTCCAACAAGGGTTCGCGCGCTGCACGGCGGCGGGCGTAATCTGCGCTCATCGGTCCGCCCGATGGGTCGGTCATCATGAAGGCCAGACCATTCGACAGATTGGTATTGTGCGGGATCGCCAGCATTCGCCCGCCGGTATTGCCTTCATACCG
This sequence comes from Novosphingobium sp., assembly GCA_017987575.1. Classification (GTDB taxonomy): domain Bacteria; phylum Pseudomonadota; class Alphaproteobacteria; order Sphingomonadales; family Sphingomonadaceae; genus Novosphingobium. The sequence goes on from JAGNTK010000010.1 coordinate 15,889, forward strand.
GTCCATGTAGTCCCACAGCGCCTCGGGGCCCTTCTGGCCTTGCGACGGGAATGGCAGGACAGATTTCGCCCGGTCGGTGCCATCGCGGAACAGCACGTTGCGGTGCAAGGTGTTGCCCTTTGGCTGGAGCGAATATTCGAACCCGACAATTGCGGTGAATTTGCCCGGCTCATTATAGCGGTCGATTGCAGCAAGCTGGCCATCCCAGACTCGCCGGGCGATCTGCTTTTGCCGTTCAGGATCGGAAAACGCCGCAGGAATGGTGCCATTGGAAGCGGCCGTGACCATTTCGCGGAAGGCCTTGTAGGCGGAATTGCCGCCTTCATGCATCATCGCGCGCCACCGCTTGAGTGTAGGGTCCGTGACCTGGTCTTCGGGTGTATTGTAAAGATCGGCGGTCACCCCGATCGCGTCGGAGTGATCGGTGATCACCAGAAAATCAAGCGGGCGGAGCAGCCGGGCCTCTTCACCCGATGCCGTCATCACCGCTTCGCCGCGGGCAAAGCGCAGTGCTTCGGCCGGGCCTAGCCGCAGACCAGCGGTAAAGGCATCGAACGAGTTGGCCGTATGAAGGTGGGTATCGCCCCACAAGACCCGCTGTGGGTAAGGCGATGCCTTTACTTCGGTAGCATGGGCTGGCGCTGCGATGCTGGGATTGTCACCGGCAGAAATCGCGGAAACGGTCAGTCCGGCTGCAAGTGCGCCAAGAGCAATCGTTGTCAGAAGCTTCATGATACCTTCCTCACTGCGGGCGGGACATAGGTTTGGTCTATCAGGCTTTGACCCGGCAAGTAAGCGCGCAGGAACAGGTTGAACTGACCTTGCGGCACTGGAATCCAGTTACCGAGATGCTTTTTCTCTGGCGGCGCTGCCTGAAGGTGAATGGTGACCCCGCCATCCTTGTCATAGCGCAGACTCTTATCAACACTGCCCAGCGAGAACCGGGTCAAAGCGTTTTCGACCAAGTCGTAATCCTGGTTATAGACAGTGACGGACCAGAATGCCCTGGCCTGCGGGATCTGCTCTTTGGTTGTCCGTCGTCACAACATTTGGCGCAGATCGCGGCGTAGATTAGCGGAGTGCGGGCCTCGTCTGGGGGGTGATGTTAAGCGGCGATTTTGCGGTGTTGCAAGCGCCGATATTCGATGGTCTGTCGCTTGATCCTTTCGCGCTGTTTGATGATGGCTGGGGCTCTGCCGAAGTAGGCGTCGGCGGGCGTCACGTTGTTCAGGCTCTCGTGGTAACGCTGGTGGTTGTAGTGCTCGACGAAGGCCTCGATCTGGGCTTCGAGGTCACCGGGCAGGAAGTAGTTCTCCAGCAGGATGCGGTTCTTGAGAGTCTGGTGCCAGCGTTCGATCTTGCCCTGGGTTTGCGGGTGTAGCGGGGCACCGCGCACGTGGCTCATCTTCTGATCCTCGATGTATTCCGCCAGTTCACCGGCGATGTAGCTGGGGCCGTTATCGCTGAGCAGTCTGGGCTTGTGCAGCACCGCGGCATGATCGCAGCCCGAGGCCTTGAGGGCGAGGTCCAGCGTGTCGGTCACATCCTCGGCCCGCATGTTGGTGCACAGTTTCCAGGCGATGATGTAGCGCGAGAAGTCGTCGAGCACGGTCGACAGATACATCCAGCCCCACCCGATGATCTTGAAGTAGGTAAAATCGGTCTGCCACATCTCGTTCGGCCGGGTGGTCTTGGTGTGGAACTGATCGGCGGCCTTGATCACGACATAGGTCGGGCTGGTGATCAGGTCATGGGCCTTCAACAAGCGGTAAACCGTGGCTTCGGACACGAAGTAGCGCTTCTCGTCGGTGAAGCGGATCGCCAGTTCCCGGGGGCTCAGCTCGGACTGCTCCAGCGCCAGTTCGATGATCTGCTCCTGCACCTCGGGTGCGATACGGTTCCATACTCGACTTGGTGCCGATGGCTGATCTTCCAGCGCCTCCGGCCCGCCTTCGAGGAACCGGTCGTACCAGCGGTAGAAGGTCCGACGGGCAATACCGAGCTGGTCCAGCGTGTGCTTGGCAGGCAGGTGCGACTGCTCGACGATCCTGATGATCTCGAGCTTCTCGGATGCGGGATACCTCATTCGTCGTCGCCCCCATCCGCGATCATGCTTTTTTTGAGCAGACGGTTTTCCAGCGTCAGGTCGGCCACGCATTCCTTCAGAGCACGGGCCTCGCGGCGCAGATCCTGCACCTCGCCGGTGGTCGCGGCACGGGCCGTGTCGCCGGCCAGGCGGCGTTTACCTGCTTCCATGAACTCCTTCGACCAGGTGTAATACAGGCTCTGCGCGATGCCTTCCTTGCGGCACAGCTCGGCGATGCTGTCCTCGCCGCGCAGCCCGTCGAGCACGATGCGGATCTTGTCTTCGGCCGAGAAATGCCGCCGCGTCTGCCGCCGGATGTCTTTTACCACCCGCTCAGCAGGGGCCTTCACAGACGATTTTTTCAAGGAGTGTTGGGGCTTCATCTTCGTTCCTTCGTCACTACGACGAAGCCCCAACACTCCTTAAATCACAACCTCAAATCTGTGCCATTGGTGCTGACGGGGAACACTCTTTGGTGAAGTGCAAAGTATAGTTGCCAGTGCTGCCGTCCAGCAGATTCCCTTCGCTGTCGTGGTGTGCACGCAGCTTGGTGACCTCTTCGATCCAGTGCTCCATCATCCCCGAAAAGCTCTGGTTGGCGCTGCGGGTCAGGAAGTCATTGGTCTTGGCAGTGCGGCCCCAGCTGGTTTGGCCATAGGCCCAATGATTGACGATTTTGGTGTTTCCGCCAGCGACGGAAACCTGGCGGAGCAGGCCGAGACCATCGATCATCGCGCGCTGCAAGCCGCGAAGGGTGGAAGGGTGCAATTTGGAGAAATCTTCGCTCATGCCGGGGCCGATCCCAACACTGGCAAACTGGGCGAGCAGCGCCGTATCAGCGGCTGGTGGAGGGCTTTCGACCATACCGCGATTGAGCATGGCAAAGAATGGCAACGGTGACGTTCCGGGTGCAACCGGGTTGATCACATCGCGCGAATGATCGAGCGCTGCGCCGTTCAGCCCTTCGGCCGTCAGTTTGTCTTGCAACGCATGGGCTGTTTCCAGCTTGGTGCGATCGGTAAATCCGACCCGGGCCAGGATAAGGCCGGTCGATGTGGGCGATTTGATGACACCGGAAATGCCGGCTGGTGTCTCACCCCGCCAGTTTTGATCAACCAAAAGAAATTTGCCAGCTTTGCCGCCGGTTTCACGCGTGCCGATGTAAGCGAAAATATCTGAATACATCTCCATGAACTGCAAGCTGTAATAGGTTCCGCCATCGTCAGGCACGGACAGGACAACGGGCCCCTTGCGCAGATCGTACCAGAACGCCGAATAAATCAGGTCTGCCGTGACCGAGCTGTGCACTTTGTCGGTGTGATCGCTGGCCCGGCGCGAATGGAACCAGGTATGCGTCGGCATATCAGCCTGACCGTTAGGCTTTTCGATCATATTGTACCGGGCGGTCAGATTTTTGACCACGGGATAGCCATAGACCACCGCCTGCATGCCGACGTTATAGGCCCAGGCTTCGCGCCAGTCAGCCTGAGCGGCCTTGGTCGCCGGAACCGGTTGCTGCGCGGTTAGCGGTGTGGCGACGGCAAGCAGCAAGGCCGCGGCAAGGCGAAGTCGGGACATCGGCTCTCTCCAGTGTTGTGATTTTGGGATAGTTTAACCGCTGTGAACCTGCGTAGATGTCAATTAGGTGACAATTGAGGCGATGCGCAGATGTCTAACTGGATCGACCGGCTGCCCGATACGCCGCGCGCCGCTGTGCTTGGTTCGATGATGGGGCGGCGGTTTGCCCGCGGCGCGCTGATCTACACCCGTAAGGAAGCTCCACAGGGGCTGTACGTGATCCGCGAGGGAACCGCGCTGTTTGCGCTCGATGGCCCAAAGGGTAATCGCTTTCTACTCCGGATTTTGCGGCCCGGCGATCTGTTCGGCGAATCTTTTGCGCTGGACGGCGAACCGGCAGGGGTGCTGGTCGAGGCGCGCAGCGATCTGCGAGTGGACTTGATACCCGCGCACCGGATCGCCGCACTTGAACAAGCGCATCCCGAGATTGAGCAGGCGTTGGCCCGGGTCGCGGCCCGGCACTTGCGTCAAACGCTCGAAGTCTTGGCAGAGCAAGCGCTGATGGATCTGCCTGAACGAACAATCAGCCGATTGGCCCGGTTATGCCGCGAAGCAGGCGGCGCCGGTCCGATACGGCTTGAGTTGGCGCAATCGGAACTCGCGGCGATGCTCGGAGCATCCCGGCAAGCGGTCCATGCCGAGCTGGTCAAGCTGGAACAACAAGGCGTTCTGATTCGGCAATTCCGCGCGATTGCGTGTGATCCGGATAGGTTGGCCAAGCTTTTCTAGCCCAGCAAATGCTCCAGCCCGTAAAACCGCGCGGCGGTACCGGCGTAGAGCTCGCGCTTTTCCTCTGCCGAAGCGCCAATGGTCAGGTGCTTGAAGGCGTTCCACAGCACGGCATAACTCGCGCCCCATTTGTCGACCGGGTAGTTGCTTTCGAACATGCCTCTGCTGGGCCCGAACGCCTCAATGCAGGTTTCGATATAGGGCCGCCACATCGCCGCCAGCACTTCGGAGGATAGCCCCGCCGCCGGGCCGTGATCGGGCATTCCGGCGAAGGACATGGCGAGGCCGCCGAGCTTGATGTTGACGTTGGGGCACTGCGCGATCTGCTTGATCTTGGCGCGCCAGACATCGAACCGTTCATGCAACTTGCCGTGATAGCTGGCCATGCCAAGCGGTGTGCCGCAGTGGTCGAGCACAATCGGCTGATCCGGAAAGGCACGGGCGAGATCGAGCAGGTCGTCAAGCTGCGGCTCCAGCAGCCAGGCATCGAATGTCATGCCGCGCTTGCCCAGTTCGGCAAAGCCCTCGCGGAATTTGGCGTCGCGATAGAGCCCGGCGGGGGCGTGGAACGGCGGGCCGAGCACGTCGGGGTCTGTGTCATGGGCGGCGGCGTGGCGGATGCCCTTGAAGCGCGGGCTCGCGGCACTGAGCGCATCAAGCACGTCGCCCGCCGCCGCGCCGCGGGTCAGGTCGGCATGGCCGATGATCGCATCGCACAGCCGGATATCGCCATAGAGCCCGCTGGCGCTTTGGGCTGCGACGCCGTTGACGTATTCGACCTCGCCAACCGGCTTGAACGCATCGTCCGATCCGGCGCGGTAGAAGGCGCCGCATTCCATGAACACCGTGCCGATCACATTGTGGCCGCTGGTGGCATCCGCGTGGATCTCGTTGAAGGTGTAGTACGGCGACAGCGCAATGCTGGCGATGAACGGGTGGAGCGGTTCCGGAAAGGCGCCCATCAGCGGCCGCAGGTCCCACAGGTGGTGGTGCGGATCGATGATTGGCAGATCGGGTTCGAGGATCGTTTCGCTCACAGCAGCTCTCCTATCGTGTTTGCGGGCAGCTTATGCTGCGATGGCGGTTTGACAAGCGCCGATCGACCCCGCATTAACCGATCGATTAAAAAGTTGCGGATAGAGAGGATGAACCCATGAATTTTGAGCACACCGACAAGGTCAAGGGGCTGCTCGCGCAGATCGGCGCGTTCATGGACGAGCATATCTATCCGCAGGAAGAGGCCTATCACCAGTTCGTCACCGATCCCGCCAACCAGTGGAAGGAATGGCCGGGGATGGAGCCGCTGAAGGAAAAGGCCCACGCGCTGGGCCTGTGGAACCTGTTCCTGCCACACGAGTACGGCGAAATCTCGCCGGGCCTCTCAAACCTCGAATATGCCCCGATTGCCGAGCTGCTGGGCCGGGTGCCATGGTCGAGCCAGGTGTTCAACTGCTCCGCGCCCGATACCGGCAACATGGAAGTGCTGGCCAAGTTCGGCTCGCCCGAACAGCAGGAAAAGTGGCTCAAGCCCTTGCTCGAAGGCAAGATCCGCTCGGCCTATGTGATGACCGAGCCGCAGGTCGCCTCGTCCGATGCGACCAATCTGGAACTGTCGATCACGCCTGATGGCGATGACTATGTGCTCAACGGGCGCAAGTGGTGGATTTCGAACGCGATGCACCCGCGCTGCGATATCTGGATTGTGATGGGCAAGACCGATTTCGACGCCCCGCGCCACGCGCAGCACTCGCAGATCCTGGTTGAGCCGAACACGCCGGGGATCATCATCGTCCGCCACCTGACCGTATTCGGATCGCACAATTCGCCGGGCGGAGAGGTCGAGCTGCGGTTTGACAATGTCCGCGTGCCCAAGGGCAACCTGATCCTGGGCGAGGGGCGCGGGTTCGAGATTGCGCAGGGCCGCCTCGGGCCGGGCCGGATCCACCACTGCATGCGCTCGATCGGGCAGGCCCAGCGCGCGCTGGAAATCATGGCGCGGCGGGCCGATAGCCGGGTCGCGTTCGGCAAGAAGCTGGCCGACCAATCGAGCATCCGGCAGGACGTCGCCAAGAGCTTCTGCGAGATCGAAATGTCGCGGCTCCTCACGCTGAAAGCGGCTGATGCGATGGATCGTTATGGCAACAAGGTCGCCAAAGACCTGATCGCCGCGATCAAGGTGGTCGCCCCGCAAATGGCGCAGACAGTGTGCGACCGGGCGATCCAGGTCCACGGCGGGATGGGCGTTTCGGATGATACGCCGGTCGCGCGGTTCTTCACGCTCAACCGCTTCGTGCGGATCGCCGATGGCCCGGACGAAGTGCACATGAGCCAGCTCGGCAAGGCCAAGATCAAGGAATACGCCGCGATGAACGAGCGGTAAGGCAATGAAAGCCCTACGCTACCACGGCGCTCGCGATGTCCGGTTTGAGGGGATGGACGATCCCACCCCTCAGAGCGACCGCGACGCTATCGTCAAGGTCACTGCCTGTTCGATCTGCGGATCGGATCTGCACATCTACCACGGCCACGGCTTTTCCGAGGATATGGGCTTTTGCGTCGGCCACGAAGCGGTGGGTGAAGTGGTCGAGGTCGGCCGCGCGGTGCACAGGCTCAAAGTAGGCGACAAGGTGATGCTGCCCGCCGCCGTGGGCTGCGGCGCGTGCCGTTCGTGCCTGTCCGGCAATGTCGCCAACTGCGCCAATAACGGCGGTGCTTGCTATGGCCTTTCGGCCAAGCTGCAAGGCTCGCAGGCCGAGGCGGTGCGGGTTCCGGCAGCGGATATGAACGCAGTGCCGGTGCCCGATGGCGTAAGCATGGAACAAGCGCTGATGATGACCGATGCGCTGGCGACCGCTTGGTTCGGCGCGCGTAATGCCGATATCAAGCCGGGGTCGAGCGTGGCGGTGATCGGGCTGGGCCCGATCGGTTTGATGGCGGTCGACAGCGCCTTCGTGATGGGTGCGCACGTGGTCTATGCGATCGATCCGGTGCCCGAGCGGCGCGCGATAGCGGAGGCGGCGGGCGCAATCGCGCTACATCCCGATGAGGCGGGCGAGCGGATCAAGGAAGATACCCACGGGGTCCGGCTGGATAGCGTGGTCGAGGTGGTCGGCAGCGATGCCACGGTCGATTTCGCCCTGCGGCTGGTCCGGCGGCGCGGCACGGTTTCGGTAATCGGAGTGCAGCAATCGCGGCGCTTTCCCTTTCCGCTCGAACGCGCCTTTGGGGCGGGGCTGACCTTCCGCGTCGGGACCTGCTCTGTGCCGGAAGAGCTGCCTGCGCTGTTCCCGCTGGTCCAATCAGGGCGGCTCAAGCCGGAGAAATACATCAGCCACCGGATGCCGCTGAGCGAAGGGGCCGAGGCCTATCGCCTGTTCGAAGCGCGAGAGGCCGGGGCGCTCAAAATGGTGCTGCTGCCGTAATCCTCCCCCAAGGGGAGGGGTCGGAACTGATCTTCGATTTCTCTCTACCTCGTCACCCCGAACATGTTTCAGGGTCCATCAGGCCGACAGTCCGGATGTCGCCGGATAGCCTACAACCGACAGGTTTGCTGCTGCCGACGTAGCATGGGCCTGGCCGCGCAATGGACCCTGAAACAAGTTCAGGGTGACGGCTCTGGCTTGGGCTGAGCGCAATTCTGCGGGCAACAGTCAGCTAGGCATTTCGAAACAATTCAAGCCTATTACCCCCTTTCTAAGGGGGGCTTGCCAATGCTGATGGCTGGTTCAAACGGACGGCTATTCATCCAGATCGTCCTATCAATGCTGATGATCGGGTTCTGGTCCTGGGCCGGCTTCAGCCTCACCGGGATCGCCTTCTTTTGCTATCTGGCGATCTTTTTGAGCTGCTTTCATACGGTGCTATTGGCCGTGCAAATGATCGATCTGCCCACACCAGTACTAAGCGCCGGGCCCAATGGACTGGTGCTTTCGAACAAGATCACCGGTCACGATCTGATTCCGTGGGCCGAGGTCAAAGATTTCAGCGTCCACAGCTTTCGTTATCCGGCCTACTTTCCGCTCTTCAGCTATCTGGTCATCAGGACTGGGAAGTCGGCGCATTTCAACGGTCTTTCGCGGTTGCTGCCGTCCACATGGTTGGGGTTCTATGCCATTCCGACCAGGCTGCTGCACGGCGGCAGCGCGGCGGCGGAGCAGATAGTTAAAGTGGTTCAGAACCTGCGTGAAGATGACCGACACGCAATGGTCGGCGGTGGGTCTGATCATAGTATCGGTTGGGCGATGCTGCGCAATACCACGTTTCCGGTCGGCAAGAATGGCCCGAGCGAAAATACCATGGTTGCGGCCGTGCGTGACAGTTTGCTGGAACAGGCCGGGCTTCACCGCGATCTGCTGCCCGAGGAAACGCGCCAGCAAATTTTGGCGAGCGAAAGCGGCAAGGCGCTGGCGGCCAAAGGCGAACAGTGGGGCCGGCAAGCGGTCCGCGAGCTTGCGCCGAAGTCCGTCATGCCGCCACCAGCGCCCGAGCCGCCAAAGCCATCGGGCTTTGGCCGCAAGGGCGTGATGCTGAACGGTAAACCGATCGATTGATCAGGCGCGAACAGCCTCGTTCGCAGCACTGAGCACAGCGCGCACGCTGGCAGTCGCAACGTCTTCATCGATGCCAACGCCCCAGACCGTCTTGCCATTGGGACCCGTGCATTCGACATAGGCCGCCGCCCGCGCGTCTGACCCGGCGGTCATGGCGTGCTCGGTGTAATCCTTCACCTCAAGTGTCACGCCAAAGCTGTCTGCGATGGTGGCCACAACCGAACTGATCAAGCCATTGCCACGGCCAGAAACCGATTGCTCGTGTTCGTCAACAGCGATCTTGCCTGCGAATAGCCGGGTGCCATCGGCAGCCTTGCTTTCCTCATAATCGAGCAGCTGGAAATGCTGCGGCGTGTTCAGGTGATAGACCCGCTGGAACACCTGCCAGATATCCTCGGCAAACAGTTCGCGGCCTACTTCGTCAGCCAGCTGCTGAACGTGGCCAGAGAAGTGCGCCTGCATCTTCTTGGGCAGTTTTAGCCCCTGATCCTGTTCGAGCACCCAAGCGAAACCGCCCTTGCCGGACTGCGAATTGACCCGGATTACGGCCTCATAATCGCGGCCAAGGTCAGCCGGATCGATCGGCAGATAGGGCATCGCCCAGGTTTCATCGTTCTGGGTTTCGCGCGCGGCAAAGCCCTTCTTGATCGCGTCCTGATGGCTGCCCGAGAACGAGGTGTAGACCAGTTCACCGACATAGGGATGGCGCGGGTGGATCGGCAGCTGGTTGCAATACTCAACCGTCTTGGCGATCCCATCGATGTCCGAAAAATCTAGCTCCGGATCGACACCCTGCGTGTACATATTGAGTGCCACAGTCACCAGATCGCAGTTGCCGGTGCGTTCGCCATTGCCGAACAGGCAGCCTTCAACCCGGTCGCCGCCCGCCATCAGGCCCAGTTCGCAAGCCGCAATCCCGGTGCCGCGATCGTTGTGGGTGTGGAGTGAGATGACCACACTTTCACGGTTCGGGATCAGCCGGCCGAACAGTTCGATCTGATCGGCATAGACATTGGGCGTGGCGCATTCGACCGTTGCTGGCAGGTTGAAGATGATCGGCTTTTCCGGCGTCGGCTGCAACACGTCCATCACCGCTGCGCAAACCTCAACCGAGTATTCGACTTCGGCGGTGGAGAAGGTTTCGGGGCTGTATTCAAACACCCAGTCGGTATCGTGATACTTGGCCGCCTGATCGCGCAGCACCTTGGCACCGTCGATCGCGATTTCCTTGATCTGCTCCTTGCTCATTCCGAACACGACCTTGCGCCAGACTGGCGAGACCGCGTTGTAGAGGTGGACGATGGCCGTCTTGGAGCCCTGCAGGCTGGCAAAGCTAGTCTCGATAAGATCGCGGCGCGACTGGGTCAGAACCTGAATCATGACGTCGTCCGGTACCTTGCCGTTCTTGACCAGGCCCGAGATGAAATCAAAATCGGTCGCGCCGCTGGCGGGAAAGCCGACCTCGATTTCCTTGCAGCCGACTTTGAGCAGCAGTTCAAAGAACCGCATCTTCTTTTCAGCGCCCATCGGATCGATCAGCGCCTGATTGCCGTCGCGCAGATCAGTCGAAAGCCAGCGCGGGGCCTTGGTGATCTGGCGCGAGGGCCACTGGCGGTCGGGCAGGTTGATCGGCGGGAAAGGGCGGTACTTGGCGCCCGGGTTTTTCAGCATGGTCATGTTGGTATCTCTGAACTTGGAATGTGACTGACGGGATGGCTCGGTTCAGTTCCCTTGGGAGCCGCCAGGCGCCCAGATCAGACGCACCAGCTCACGCCCAAGGGCGGATAAGTCGCAGGGTAAGGCCAAGCGCTGTAGTCATGCCCACGGCTATGGCGGGCAGGACCGGGCTTGTAAAGAGGTGCTGATGGTGTTCGTAGGGATTGCCTTGGCCCGCGTGAGGCGGCAAGAGGTTGCGCAAAGCAACTGACAGGATTCCAAGAATGACCATTGCCGCCGGTTTCGATTCGACGCGCCTTTCCCGCATCCCGTCCTTCGTCAAGGAACGCTATCTTGATACCGGGCTGTTGCCGCACGCCCAGATCCTGATCGCGAAGGACGGCCAGATTGCACATTTCTCCTCGCAAGGGACGGCGCGGGAAGGCGGCGCGGCGATCGATGAGACCTCGCTGTTCCGCATCGCAAGCATGACCAAGCCGGTCACGTCGATCGCCTTCATGATGCTGGTTGAACAGGGCAAGGTCGCCGTCGATACGCCGGTTCATCATGTCTTGCCTGAATTCAAGGGCATCGGCGTGTACAACGGCGGCGGCGGCGGGGTGCCGTTTCTGACCAAGCCGTGCGATCAGCCAATGCGGATGGTCGATCTGCTGCGGCACACCTCGGGCCTGACCTATGGCTTTCAGAACCGCAGCAACATCGATGCCGCGATGCGCGAGGGCAAGCTGGAGAACTGGCACGGCAATCTCCATCTCGATGGGTTCGTCGCGGCGCTGGGCAAGTTGCCGCTAGAGTTTTCGCCGGGCGACGAGTGGAACTATTCGGTCAGCACCGACGTGCTCGGCGCGGTGGTCCAGCGGGTCTCTGGCCAGCCGCTGCAAGACTTCTTCCGCGACCATATCTTTGCGCCGCTGGGGATGGACGATACCGGGTTCTGCGTGCCGGAAGACAAGATTGACCGCCTGACCGATTGCTACACCTTCGTGCCGGGCAAGGGTCGGGTGATGTATGATCGCGGGGCGGAATCGGCGTGGAGCCGGATGCCCAAGCTGGTCTCTGGCGGCGGCGGGCTCGTTTCCAGCGCGCTCGACTACCATCGGTTCTGCTCGATGCTGGTGGGCGGCGGCGAACTGGATGGGGTGCGGATCGTCAGCCGCAAGTCGCTTGAATTGATGACGCTCAACCACCTGCCGGGCGATTCTGATCTTGCGACCATGTCGCGCTCGTTGTTCAGCGAAGCGGCCAATGCCGGCACCGGGTTCGGCCTGGGTTTTGCGGTGAACAAGGATGTCGCCCGCACCATGATCCCCGGCTCGGCAGGCGAGTTCTACTGGGGCGGGATGTTCTCGACCGCGTTCTTTGTCGACCCAGTGGAAAAGGTCCACATGGTCTTCATGACCCAGCTTTCGCCCAGCTCGGTCTATCCGATCCGGCGCGAGCTCAAGACCCTGATCTATTCGGCGCTGGTCTGATGAGTGTGAACAGCCTTTACGAGGAAATGGGCCTCGTGCGGATTGTCGAGCAGAACAAAGCGCGGGCCGTACTGGAATATCTCGCCAAGCCGGAACAGTGCCACTCTGGCGGCGTGGTACAGGGCGGCTTTGTCACCGGCTGGATCGATGCCGCTATGGCCCATGCGGCGATCGCGATTTGCGGCGAAGATCTGGTGCCGATGACGCTGGAGCTGAAAGTCAGCTTCTTCGCACCGGCCCGGCCTGGAACCATTTTTGCCGAAGGCTGGGCGATCAAGCACGGCCGCCGGACCGCGTTCTATGAAGGCGCTCTTAAGGATGGGGAGGGCAACTTGCTGGCCAAAGCAACCAGCACGATGACGCTGGTTGACCGGGCCAAGGTGGAAGCGGCCTCAAAGGCGGCTATCGGGGCTTAGCCAGTTCCGCCCGGATTTCCGAGCCGTGCTCGTCGATCCTCGGCGGCATGCGTGAGGGTGCAACTTCGCCCGAGCCAAAGCGGACTGGTTGGGCCTGCTCGAAATAGGCGCCTTCGCTGGGGTGCTCGCGGCGTTGGAAGAACCCGGTGGCGTTCAGATGCGGATCGGCGATCACCTCTGACAGATCGCGCACGGCCTGCGCCGGCAGTTGCGCGGCATCGCACCGGGCCTGCAATTCAGCGGTGGTGAACTGCGGGGTCAATTCGGCGATGCGGGAATAGAGTGCGTCTTGATGCACTGCGCGGCCGCCTTTCACCGAAAAGCGTTCCTCTGCGATGAAGTCCGGATCGCCCAACACGGCGAAGACCCGGTCCCAGGCGTCATAGGAATACATCACGATCGAGATTGCGCCGTCCTTGGTGGGGAAGGGCTGGCGGAACGGATCGACCTGCCGGGCATAGCCGACCGGGCCCACCGGCGGTTCAAAGGTCTGCCCGCCCAGATGTTCAAGCATCATGAAACTTGCGAAGGCCTCAAACATCGGCACTTCCAGATATTGCCCCGCGCCGGTCTGCTCGCGGCTGTAGAGCGCCGCCATCGCACCATAGGCCGCATGCAGCCCTGCCACCTTGTCGGCAATCAGCGAGGGCAGATAGCGCGGCCTGGGATCACCATCGACGCGTGGTAGCAGCGTGGTCGTGCCCGTTGCAGCCTGAATCACATCGTCATAGGCCTGCAGATCGGCGTAAGGCCCGGTCTGGCCGAAGCCGACGCAGTGGACATAGATCAGCCGGGGGTTGAGCGCCTGAAGACTATCATAATCGAGCCCCAGCCGCTCCAGCGCCTTGCCGCGAACATTGACCACGAACAGGTCCGCATCGCTGAGCAGTTCCAGCATCACCGCGCGGTCTGCTTCGGCCTTGAGATCGAGCGCGATTGATCGCTTGCCCCGGTTCACGGCCATGAACCCCGGTGCCATCCCCGACGTGTGCGCTGCCTCGGCCGACCAGCGGAACGCATCGCCAAACCCCGGGGTTTCGACCTTGATCACCTCGGCGCCAAGGTCGGCCAGAATTTGCGTGCAATAGGGGCCGAAGACGACAGTGGTCAGATCGACCACTTTGATCCCGGCAAGCTGCGGCTGAACCATCTGCAAACATCTCCAAGGGCTGGCCTAGCAGTAACTTTAATCGAACGATTAACACAAACGCAAAATTGGCTTAGGCTCCGCCCATGACCCAGATTCGCCCCTTCGAACTCGCCATTCCACAAACCCAGCTGGATGACCTCAACCATCGCCTTGATCTGGCCCGCTGGCCGGAAAAGGAGGCTGTCGATGACTGGTCGCAGGGCACACCGCTGGCGGCGCTGCAAGACCTGACCGCCTACTGGCGCAGCGGCTATGACTGGCGGCGGTGTGAGGCGCGGCTGAACGCGCTGGGACAGTTCAAGACCGAGATTGACGGGTTGGAAGTGCACTTCCTTCACATCCGTTCGCCGCATGCCGGGGCCACGCCGCTGATCACGACCCATGGCTGGCCGGGATCGGTGATCGAATTTATGGGCGTGATCGAAGGTCTGACCAATCCGGCTGACCCGGCGCAGGCGTTTGATCTGGTCCTGCCATCGCTTCCGGGCTTCGGCTTTTCCGGCAAGCCCAGCGCGACCGGCTGGGGCGTTGAGCGGATCGCCCGGGCCTGGGGCGAACTGATGACGCGGCTTGGCTATACGCGCTGGTTTGCGCAGGGCGGCGATTGGGGCAGCGCCGTGACCACCGCGATCGGCGTGCAGAAGCTGGCCGGCTGCGGCGGTATCCACCTGAACATGCCGATCGGACGGCCCCTGCCGGAAGACTTGGCAAACCCCAGCCCGGCAGAGCTGAAGGCATTGGGCGCGCTCAAGCATTATCAGGACTGGGATTCGGGCTATTCCACCCAGCAACGCACCCGTCCGCAGACGGTCGGTTATGGGCTGGTCGATAGTCCGGTCGGCCTTGCTGGCTGGATTTTCGAGAAGATGTGGGCCTGGACCGACAACGAGGGATCACCCTTCGATGCGCTGAGCCGCGATCAGATCCTCGACAACATCATGCTCTACTGGCTCCCCGCGAACGGCGCGTCATCGGCGCGGCTCTATTGGGAAAGCTTCGGATCGTTCGCCCCGCACGACATCGAACTCCCGGTAGCGGTCAGTGCTTTCCCCAAGGAAATCCTGCCGACCCCGCGCAAATGGGCCGAGCGCAACTACAAGAACCTGGTCCACTGGGGTGACATGGACAAGGGCGGGCACTTTGCCGCGTGGGAACAGCCCGAGGCGTTTGTCGCCGAACTGCGAACTGCCTTTGGAAAGATGCGCTAGGTCTTCTCAAATGCCGCAGTAATCGTCAGTTCGACGCTGTCACTCACCACCGGCAGTGCGCCCATGATTTCCCATTCAGAGCGCTTGATCGTGGTCATTCCGTGGAACCCGACGGTTTGTTTACCCGTCAGCGGGTTCTTGCCCGCGCCGGTGAAAGTCGCGGCAAGCGTTACCGGGCGGGTTAGGCCATTCATGGTCAGTTTGCCTTCGATCATGGCGCTTTTGCCATCAGCACCGGGCTTTACGGCTGTCGATTCAAACAGAGCGTCAGCGGGATTGCGACCAAAGAAATCGGCTTTCGAGGTCCCGCTTCCCTCACGCAGCAAATGGCCGTTGAGCCCTTGGCTGGCGGTAATAACCTTACGGATCGAAACGCGCACCGCGACGCGCGATGCCGCCAGATTAGCCGGATCGAGCACCAAGGTCCCTTTGATCGTTCCGAACATGCCCAAATAGTCATTGAACCCAAGGTGGTTGACCCGCCAGCCGACCAAGGTGTGGAGCGGGTCAGCCTTGTATGTCCCGGCCGTAACCCGCGCAGGGTCTGCAACACCGGGTAGTTGCGCCGGCAACGCGGTGGTCCCTGCAAGCAGGGCGACAGCGGCGAACAGCGGGCGTGAAAGCATGAAGGGCTCCTTTGTTGCCAAAGGAGCCCTCAATTGCTTTGTGGTCAAGCGCCTTGCGGCAGGATCAGTTCTTTTCCTGATCGACCAGCTTGTTGGCGCCGATCCATGGCATCATCGCCCGCAGCTGTGCGCCGGTCTTTTCGATCGGGTGTGCTTCGGCAGCCTTGCGTGCGGCCTTCAGCTCAGGCTGACCAGCACGGTTGTCGAGCACGAAGTTCTTCACGAACCGGCCCGACTGGATGTCCGCCAGAACGCGCTTCATTTCGGCCTTGGTTTCGGCGGTGATGATGCGTGGCCCGGTGGTGATATCGCCATATTCAGCGGTGTTGCTAATCGAATAGCGCATGTTGGCGATCCCGCCTTCGTAGAGCAGATCGACGATCAGCTTGGTTTCGTGGAGGCATTCGAAATAGGCCATTTCAGGGGCGTAACCGGCCTCAACCAGCGTTTCGAACCCGGCCTGGATCAGGTGGGTGATCCCGCCGCACAGAACGGCCTGCTCACCGAACAGATCGGTTTCGCACTCTTCCTTGAAATTGGTTTCGATGATGCCGCTGCGGCCGCCACCAACGCCCGATGCATAGGCGAGGGCAACGTCATGGGCATTGCCGGTTGCGTCCTGATGGACTGCGATCAGGCACGGCACGCCGCCGCCCTTCACATATTCGCTGCGAACGGTGTGGCCGGGGCCTTTTGGGGCGATCATGATCACGTCGATGTCAGCAGGTACTTCGATCAGGCCGAAGTGGATGTTGAGGCCATGGGCAAAGGCCAGAGCCGCGCCGGGGCGCAGGTTGCCCTTGATGTCATCGGCCCAGATCGCGGCCTGATGTTCGTCAGGGGCGAGGATCATCAGTACGTCGGCCCAAGCTGCGGCGTCCTTGTTCGACAGAACCTTGAAGCCCGCAGCTTCGGCCTTCTTGGCGCTGGCTGAACCGGGACGTAGCGCAATCGCCACATCTTTGACGCCGCTGTCGCGCAGGTTCTGTGCGTGGGCGTGGCCCTGGCTGCCATAGCCGAGAACGGCGATCTTCTTGGTGGTGACCAGGTTCAGGTCGGCGTCGGCGTCGTAATAAACCTTCATGGAAAATCCCTCGTATATCGATATTTAAACGGTGAAACTTTGTGGGGCTAGTAGCCCATATTGTCAGGATCGAGCGCGGCGAAAGTCGCCTCAAGTGCTTCGATCCGCGTCTCCAGCACACGGGCTTGGCAGGCGGGTCCATCAAGCCAGCGCTGATCGGTTCCATAGTTGCCCTGCCAGAACAATTGGCACGCTTTGCGTTGATAGGTCCGCCAAGCGCGCTGTTCGGCATTAAGCGCTGCCAAGGACTTGCTGTTACCTTCGCGGGACACTCGATCCTGCAGCTTGCGCAGGCTGGCGTCCAGCTTCGCCTCCAAATGGGCCAGTTGCTCAGCGTTGCAACGCTGATAGCCTGGCTCGTCGGTCGCCTTGGTCATGCAGACATAAGTGTCAGGCGCTGTTGGCGCGGCACCGGCGGCGCTCATTAACAAGATCAAATCCAGTAGGGCCATATAGCTACCCTTCGGCTCCGCGCATCATGCCGACAACGCCGGTGCGGCCGACTTCGACCAGCCCAAGCTCGCGCATCAAGGCAACAAAGCGATCAATCTTGTCTGGCGCACCGGTCAGTTCGAACACGAAGCTGCTGGTGGTGGTGTCGATCACACTGGCGCGGAACACTTCGGCCAGGCGCAAGGCTTCGACCCGCGCGTCACCGGTGCCGGCAACCTTGACCAGTGCCAGTTCGCGTTCAACGTGCGGGCCGGCTTCGGTCAGGTCGATCACCTTGTGGACCGGGACCAGCCGTTCCAGCTGGGCGTGGATCTGATCGATCACCGCAGGCGGGCCGTGGGTGACAATCGTGATCCGGCTGACCGCGTGGTTTTCGGTAATGTCGGCCACGGTCAGGCTGTCGATGTTATAGCCGCGCGCGGTGAACAGCCCGGCGATCTTGGCCAGAATGCCCGCTTCGTTATCGACCGTGATGGTCAGAACGTGGCGTTCTTCGGCAAGGTGCTTGATCTTCATCATCTCTACACCAGCGCCTTTGCTGCATCGTCCATCGTGCCCGCCACCTGATCGCCATAGAGGATCATGTCAGTGTGCGCTGCGCCCGATGGGATCATCGGATAGCAATTGGCTTCCTTGGCGACGAGGCAATCGACGATCACAGGGCCATCGTAGTCAATCATCGCCTGAATGCCGGCATCAAGCTGGCTCTCATCCTCGATCCGGATGCCCTTCCAGCCATAGGCTTCGGCCAGCTTAACGAAATCGGGCAGGCTGTCCGAATAGGAGCTCGAATAGCGGCTTTCATAGGTCAGTTCCTGCCACTGGCGGACCATCCCCATCCATTCGTTGTTGAGCACGAAGACCTTGACCGGCAGGCGGAACTGGGTCGCGGTGCCAAGCTCCTGAATGTTCATCTGGATCGAGGCATCGCCAGCGATGTCGATCACCAGATCATCCGGATTGCCGAGCTGCGCGCCGATGGCTGCGGGAAGGCCATAGCCCATCGTGCCAAGCCCGCCTGAGGTGAGCCATTTGTTCGGCGAAAAGAACGGGAAATACTGCGCCGCCCACATCTGGTGCTGGCCGACTTCGGTGGCGATTATGGGATCGCGGTGCTTGGTCAGCTCGTACAGCCGCTCAATCGCCAGCTGCGGCATGATCGCGGTCTTGTTAGCAGGGTAGGCCAGGCTGAGCCGGGCCTTCCAGCCATCGATCCGGGCCTTCCATTCGGTCAGGTCCTGCGCCTTGCGGCTGCCCCAGGCGGCAATCAGCTGTTCCAGTACCAAGGCACAATCGCCCAGTATCGGCAGATCGACGTGGACGGTCTTGTTGATCGAGGCGCGATCGATATCGATGTGGATCTTGGTCGAATGCGGGGCAAAGGCGTCCAGCCGCCCGGTAACCCGGTCATCAAACCGCGCGCCGATGCAGACCATCAGGTCGGCCCGGTTCATTGCCATATTGGCTTCATAGGTGCCGTGCATGCCCAGCATTCCAAGCCAATCGGCATGATCGGCCGGAAAGGCACCAAGGCCCATCAGCGTCGAGGTGACAGGCGCTCCGCTCAGTTCCTGCAACTGGCGCAGCAGCTCGGTCGCGCGCGGGCCCGAATTGATCACCCCGCCGCCGGTATAGAAAATCGGCGCTTTGGCGTTGGCGAGCAGTTCGATCGCCTTGGCGATGTCACGGTCGCTGCCGGTGGTTGGCGGCGCGTAGCGGATATGACGCTGGGGCGGGGCGGCGTCCCATGCGGCCGAGGCGATCTGGACGTCTTTGGGGATGTCGATCACGACCGGGCCGGGCCGGCCGGTGGTGGCGATCTGGAATGCCTCGTCGATTATCGCGGCGAGGTCAGACGGGTCCTTCACCAGATAGTTGTGCTTGGTGCAGTGCCGGGTGATGCCGATGGTATCGGCTTCCTGGAAAGCGTCAGAGCCGATCAGGCCGGTCGGGACCTGCCCGGTGATGACCACCAAAGGGATCGAATCCATGAAGGCATCGGCAATCCCGGTGACGGCATTGGTCGCGCCGGGGCCGGAGGTGACCAGCACGACGCCGGGCTTGCCGGTTGAGCGGGCATAGCCTTCGGCGGCATGAGCCGCGCCGGCTTCGTGACGGACCAGAATGTGGCGGATCCGGGCATCGCCGAACAGCGCGTCATAGATCGGCAGAACCGCGCCGCCGGGATAGCCGAACACGAATTCGACCCCCTGTCGGACCAGACTTTCGACCAGAATGCTGGCGCCGCTGCGCTCCTCACTCACGTTACTTCCCTTTCCAGTTCACCCGCGCGTCCCCTGAAAGCGTCAGCCCGGCACAGTTGCCTGCGCCGGGCCTCCTCTCCAACTCTGGACCAAAGCGCAAGCGCCGATCTTGCGGCGGCTCCTAAGCGATAGGAAATAACGCGTCAACCCTTAATGACGCAATAATAATGCAAATATGCGCTCAATATCGTAATCTTTCGCTTCAATCCGACGCCAATCGGGCGGGGACTGGTTGCGGAACCAGGTGAACTGGCGCTTGGCATAGTTGCGGGTGGCCTGTGCGCCACTGGCCAGCGCCTCGGTCTGGCTCACCGTTCCAGCCTGCAAGGCCGCCAGTTCCGGCACACCGATGGCGCGCATAACCGGCAGATCGGGGTCCAGTTCGCGGGCGAGCAGGCGCTGAACCTCATTCAACGCGCCGCGCTCCAGCATCAGGCCAAAGCGGCGATCGCACCGTTCATAGAGCCAATCGCGGGGGGGGAGCAGGACGGCTGTGTGGAGTTGAACCAAGCTTCCGATTCCCCCGGTCAATTGTGCCTGCCAGTGGCCGAGGGATTGCCCGGTGGAACGCACAACCTCCAGTGCACGGGCCACCCGGGTGCGGTCTGTGGGGGAAAGCCGCGCCGCCCGGTCCGGGTCTTCCACCAACAACGCGGCGTAGGCTTCCGCCACCGGGATTCCGCGCACAGCATCGCGCACCGCCGGATCAATCGCTGGCACCGGCGCAATCCCATCGAGCAGGGTGCGCAGGTACAGCCCGGTTCCGCCGACGAGGATCGGCAAGGCACCGCGTGCATGAGACTCCGCAATCACGATGCGCGCTTGTCGGGCCCAGTCGGCGGCGGAACAGGCCGTGGCACCGTCCCAGGTGCCGAACAGGCGGTGCTCCACGCCTTGCATCTCTTCTTCAGAAGGCCGCGCGCTCAGCACCGCCAAGTCGGCATAGACCTGCGCGCTATCGGCGTTGATCACCACGCCCTCGCGGCCCTGCGCCTGCAGCGCCAAAGCCAACCGCACCGCGACATCGCTCTTGCCGCTGGCGGTCGGCCCTGCGATGAGCGCCAGCGGCGGCAGGTCTGCCGATTCAGGAGTGTCCGAAGTGATCATTGCGCGTGTCATAGCAGAACCGGCGGTCTTGTCCGCCCATTGTGATGCGGTGGTCCACGCGCTGGAATCGCAAGGCGCCAAGGTCCACGGCGCAGATCCCTTGCCGGGGCTGGATAGCGTTTTGCAGATCATGGCCGATGACGGCGATCCGGCGGCATTCCGGGGCGTGCTTGACCGGCATTTCGGCGCGACCGACATGCTGATCACCGATCATTTGCCGACGGTCCCGCAGGTGTTTGTCTCGGACATGGATTCGACCATGATCGGGCAGGAATGCATTGATGAACTGGCCGACTTTGCCGGGATCAAGGACCAGATCGCCGCGATCACCGAACGCGCGATGCAGGGCGAGCTTGATTTTGCCGAGGCGCTGACCGAGCGGGTGCGCTTGCTCGGCGGACTGGGAGAGGACGCGATCCAGCAGTGTCTGGACGAGCGCATTCGCGATATGCCGGGCGCGCGGATTTTGGTCGCGACGCTAAAAGCGCATGGCTGTCAGACCATTTTGGTCACCGGTGGCTTCCACCAGTTCGCCGACCCGGTGGCCGAACGGCTGGGGTTTGAGCGCGTAGTCGGCAACCGGCTGGCGGTTGAGCATGGCAAGCTGACCGGGGGGCTCACTGGCGATATTGTCGACAGCGCTGTCAAGAAAGCCGTGCTGCGCTCCGCGGTTGAGGCGCGCGATGGGGCCGCTAGCCTCGCCACGGGTGACGGTGCCAACGACATCCCTATGCTCCTCGCGGCCAATTATGGCGTTGCCTATCACGCCAAGCCCAAGGCCCGCGCCGCCGCCAATGGCGCGATTGATCGTGGCGATCTGACCGACGTTTTGCGGCTGCTGGGATTGGCCGAAGGGGAGTGGGTTTAGGCACCGAAACAGCCTATTGACAGTTCTGTAAGTAATTCGCATTATCCGGCCACCATGAACATGATGACCGCCATGTCCGCTGACGCATCTGCCCGCCCGCAGGCCCACGTCGATTTCGCCGCTGCTGACTTGCCGCTGATGCTGCCGGGTCGCCCGAAGATGCACTATGACCTGCCCAAGGCATGGCGGCACTTCAAGGAACTGGTGAAGGACAAGGAAGACACGTCGCAGGTCACTGAGATCTTTCAGGCGCTGCCGTGGCGCGGGGTCTATGATGCGGCGCTGGCCTTTTTGAAGACCGACCGCGCCCAGGAAATTCGCCGTAAGGAGCCTTCGCTGGTCGCAATCCTTGATGATCACGACTCGCTGCGCAAGATGCCGGAAGGCAGCCTTGCCCATGTCTATTGCGACTTCATGGAGCGCGAAGGGCTTTCGGCGCAGGGCCTGGTCGACGAACTCGACAAGAACCGCCCGGCCGATATGTACTGGGACGATCAGGTCAGCTGGTACTTCAACCGGATGCGTGACACGCACGATCTGCTCCACATCGTGACCGGGTTCGGCCGCGACGCATTGGGCGAACAGTGCGTGCTGGCTTTCACTTACAGCCAGCAGCCTAGCCCTGCGCACCTGTTCCTGGGCTATGCCGGCGGGTTCGAAATCCGCAAGCATCCGGTCAAGGTGCCGGTGTTCCGGTCGGTCCGGGAAGCGCAGAAGATGGGCAAGGCCTGTCCGCGGCTGGTCGAAATGGCGATTGCCGAGCTGCTTCCGCTGCCGATTGCGGAAGTCCGCAAGCTGCTGAACATCGAAACGCCGAAGTTCTACACCCAGGCCCACGCGATGTGGCGGGCTGAGGGCGTTGATCCCTATGATCTGATGGCGCCGGTCAAAGAAGCGGCATAGGTTCTGGGGGAGCTCCCCAGCCAACCCTACCTCGTCACCCTGAACTCGTTTCAGGGTCCATCGTGCCCGCTACCCCGGGCGTGGATTCGCAGCTATACCGCGCAGTCGGCTCATTTCGTAGACAACAGGGCCATTCGCGAAATGGGCCCTGAAACGAGTTCAGGGTGACGGACTGGCTTTTGGAATCACGGCATTTGCGCCTGTCACCCCTGATTGACCCGGTTCAGCCCTTGGCCTTCGCCTTGCCCTTGTGATCCCCGATCAGCCCATCAAGCTCAATGATCCGGTTCCGCTCAGGCGTGCCCTTGGCGAGTCCCTTGAGGCGGCAGGAGGCCCACAGGCTCTTGCGTTCGCTTTCGAGCGCCTTGAGGTACAGATCGGCCATCAGGTTTCCATCCAATCACGGAAGAAGGAGTCGCTCGCTTCGCGCAGGGCGGTGAGGGGGACGCGATATTCCTTCTGTCCGTCGGAAACGGCCAAATCTGCCCCAGTAACGCGGCCAAGCCAATAGCATGTTAGGTGCGATTCGTTCGCCTCTTGCGCGATCTGGGCCCAAGCCACTTCGCTTACCTCAAGGATATAACGCCCCTGATCCTCGGCGAACATCATCGGCGTCAAGCGATCCAATGGAATATCGCCAACTTTGAAACTTGGATCCAAATGCGCGCCCTTATCTCCGGCAAGTGCCATTTCCGCTACCGCGACTAAGAGCCCACCATCTGAAACGTCGTGGACGGCTTTGACTCGACCTGAATCGATCAGCTTTCTCACAAATCCGGCGGTTGAAAGCTCAGCGGTGAGGTCCACTTGAGGCGGAATTCCAGCCTCTAAGCCGCCAATTTCTCTTAGCCAGATGGACTGGCCAAGGTCTGTTCCATAGCCCTTTCCGCCAACGACTAGGATCACCGAGGATTCTTCCTTGAACCCAATCGTCGCCATCTTGGCGTAATCGTCCATCAGGCCGACGCCGCCAATCGCCGGGGTTGGCAAGATCGCGGAGCCGCCGCCGGTGGCTTTGCTCTCATTATACAGCGACACGTTCCCGCTTACGATCGGGTAATCCAGCGCGCGGCAGGCATCGCCCATTCCGCGCAGGCATTCGACGATCTGGGCCATGATTTCAGGCCGCTGCGGGTTGGCGAAGTTGAGGCAATTGGTGATAGCCAAAGGCTTGGCGCCCACAGCTGAGATATTGCGGTAAGTTTCCGCCACCGCCTGCTTGCCGCCTTCATAGGGATCGGCATAGCAATAGCGCGGGGTGCAGTCGGTGCTCATGGCGAGCGCCTTGCGGGTACCGTGCAGGCGGACCACTGCCGCATCGCCGCCGCTCAATTGCAGGGTGTCGCCGCCGACCTGGCTGTCATACTGCTCCCAGATCCAGCGCCGGCTGGCCAGATCGGGGCAGGCCATCAGCTTGAGCAGGTCCGCGCCGATATCGGTGCTTTCGGGAATATCGCCGAGCGGCGCGACTTTGGCCCAGACCTTGTAATCCTCAAGGCTCAGCGCTGGCCGGTCATAGAGCGGTGCGTCCTCGGCCAATGGCCCGAGCGGAATATCGCAGACGGTTTCGCCCTTCCATGTCAGCACCATGTGGCCGGTATCAGTCACTTCGCCGATCACCGCGAAGTCCAGCTCCCACTTCTTGAAGATCGCCTCAGCCATCGGCTCCTTGCCGGGCTTGAGCACCATCAGCATCCGCTCCTGGCTCTCGCTCAGCATCATTTCGTACGGCGTCATGCCTTCTTCGCGGCATGGCACCTTGTCCATGTC
>JAGNTK010000060.1 GCA_017987575.1 Novosphingobium sp.
TGGTGGGAGAGCTGGACAAGGCCGGGCGGCTGCGGGGACAACTGGCAGCGCTGCCAGGGCCGGTCTTGCGCCCGGCCCAGCCACAGACGGCGAAAGTCGCGGCGGTAGCAGAAGCTGCGGCGCTGCCTAGCAATGCTCCTGCGCAGTATCTGCTGCCTGTTTCGGGCCGGCTGGTCACCGGGTTCGGAGCGTCCGGTCCAGGCCAGGTCCAGTCGCGCGGCATCTCCATTGCCTCACGCGGCGGCGCGCAAGTGGTTGCACCTGCCGCTGGACGGGTGGTCTTTGCCGGCCCTTATCAGGGATATGGCACAATCGTGATCATCGAACATGGCGGCGGCTGGACCTCGCTGGTCACCGGGCTGACCGTGCTCGATACCCGGGTTGGCCGCGATCTGGTGGCTGGTTCGCCGCTGGGTCAGGCCGGACCGGGGCGCCCGGTACTTAGCCTTGAACTGCGCAAGGACGGCACACCGGTCAATCCGCTTGAATTTCTAAAGCGCTGATACGCCATCTGGTGTTAACCTGCGGGGCGCGATAAGAAGCGTCCGATTTTGCGAAAGGCCCTTTGCCCGATGAAACTCGCTTCCCTGCTTCGCGCCACGGCGCTGGTTTCTGCCGTCGCGCTGATCCCGGCCACCACCGCTGGCTTGGCTGCGGTCGATGGCCGCGCTTCGGCGCAGTTTGAACGGCTCGCCACGGTCTATCAGCTGGTCAAGATCCGGTACGTTGAGAAAGTGTCTGACGAAAAATTGGAGGAAGGCGCGATTGACGGCATGCTGGCCTCGCTCGATCCGCATTCGTCCTATGTCTCAGGCGCCTCGATGCAGCGGCTCAACACCATGATCGATGGCAATTACTCGGGGCTTGGCCTTTCGGTCGGAATGGAAGATGGCGCGGTCAAGGTCATCGCCCCGATGAAGGGCAGCCCGGCCGAAGCCGCCGGGGTCAAGTCGGGCGACTATATCACCCACCTCGATGGCAAGCTGATCTATGGCGGCGAGCTGGACGACGCCGTAGCGCAGATGCGCGGTGAGGCCGGAACCAAGATCCGCCTGACGCTGTTCCGCGCAGGTCGCAATGAACCGTTCGATGTCACCGTCACCCGCGGCGTCATCCGGTTGGAGCCGGTGACCTGGGAACTGAAGGACGGGGTCGGGGTGATCTCGGTCAACGAGTTCAGTAACGAAGTGGGCGTTGATGTCGCCAAGGGGATCGAGGACCTGCGCAAGCAGTCCGGTGGCAAGCTGATGGGTATCGTACTCGATCTGCGCCAAAACCCCGGCGGCGCGCTCGAAGAAGCGGTGGCGCTGTCCGATATCTTCCTGACCAAGGGCGATATCGTTTCGCAGCGCGGCCGCAACGCGCGCGAAGATGAATATTTCAAGGCCGAATCGATGATTCCGGGTGATCTTGCCAAGGGGTTGCCGGTGATCGTGCTGATTGATTCTGGCTCGGCCTCGGCCTCTGAAATCGTTGCGGGCGCCTTGCAGGATCAGCGCCGCGCGGTGGTCATGGGCGAACGCAGCTTTGGCAAGGGTTCGGTCCAGTCGCTGTTCTTCCTCGACAATTCGCGGACCAGCGCGGTCAAGATCACCACCGCGCGGTACTACACCCCGCTTGGCCGGTCGGTGCAAGAAGGCGGAATTTTGCCCGATATCATGGTGCCGCAGCTGTCCGATCCCGATGCCCGGCGCCGCGCCGAACTGACTGTGCGCGAAAGCGATCTGCGCCGCCATCTGGTCAACGAAGCCGCGATTGATGATAAGAAGCTTGAGGCAGACCGCCAGGCCGATCCCCGTTTCAAGCTGAGCGCAGAGGAGCTGAAGGCCAAGGGGATCAAGGACTATCAGCTCTATTATGCGATCCAGACCTTGCGTCGCACCGCGCCGCCCGCGCTGGCCAAAAAGCGTTAGGCGATGACAGTGGCAGGCCTTGAAGGCGGGCGCTTGGCCCGGATCATTGCGCTGGGTGTGCCGCTGGCGCTGCTCGGCGGGGCGTACCTCAGCGAATACGGCTTCGGGCTGGAGCCGTGCGAAATGTGCTGGTGGCAGCGCTATGCACTGTTTGCGGCGCTACCCTTTGCCGTTTTGGCCTGGCTGAAACCCTCGGCGAAAGTGCTGACCGCACTGGCGTTGCTCGGCCTTTTGATCGGCGGGCTGATCGGCGGATATCATGCCGGGGTCGAATACGGCTGGTGGAAGGGACTCACCACTTGCACCAGCGGCGTTTCTTTCGGAGATGGACGCGATCCGCTTGAGGCGCTCACCGGCGCCCAGATGATCCCCTGCGATATGGTGCAATGGGACTTGCTGGGAATTACGCTCGCAGGCTTCAATTTTCTGATTTCGGTGCCGCTGGCGCTGCTTGGCTTTATCGCCCTGTGCCGCAAAGGGAGCTGACCACATGAACAGTCCAGCCTCTGCCCGCATGCTCCGCGTCGATCAGGCCGGAGAATATGGCGCCACCCGGATCTATGCCGGGCAGCTTGCGGTCTTGGGCGACCGGGCCGAGATCGCCAATGACATACGCCACATGGCAGAGCAGGAGGCCGAACACCGGGCCAAGTTCGATGCCTTGCTAGCCGCGCGCGGGGTTCGCCCGACCGCGCTCCAGCCTTTTTGGGATGTCGCCGGTTTCGCGCTGGGTGCAGCGACTGCGTTGATCGGGCCAAAGGCGGCGATGGCCTGCACGGCTGCGGTCGAAACTGAGATTGACCTGCACTATTCGGCGCAGCTTGATGAGCTGGGCGATAGTGATCCCGAACTATCCGCGATGATCCATGATTTCCGCGAGGATGAACGCGCCCATCGCGATACCGCGCTGGCAGCGGGGGCAGAGCAGGCTCCGGCCTATCCGCTGTTGTCGGGGGCAATCCGGCTGGGCTGCCGTGTGGCGATCCGGCTGGCGGAACGGATTTGAGCCAGAACGTTTTGAGCCAGAACATTTTGAGCCAGATCAGGGCAAGGCGCGCTTAAGCTGTTATTCAGCGCCAAGGGTCCCTATATCGGGACCACGAATGTTCAGGAGTAACCCATGCGTCCGCTGATCGCCGCTATCCCGCTTGCTTTGGGCCTTGCTCTGGCTGGTCCTGCCGTGGCGCAAGACACCGCGCCCGAGCCGAAGATGAACATGGTGATCATCTATGGCGATGATAAATGCCCTGAATCGAGTGATGACACGATCACCGTCTGCGCCCGCAAGGGTGAGGGTGAGCGCTACCGCATCCCCGAACCGCTGCGGACCAGCACTAGCCCGCAGAACGAGGCCTGGAACAACCGGGTGATTGCCTATGAAACTGTCGGCGCAGCAGGCACCGCCAGTTGCTCACCCACCGGCTCAGGCGGCTGGACTGGCTGCACCGGTAAACTGCTGAAGCAGGCGCGCGGTGAAAAGCAGAGCGATCCCAATATCAAGTTCGGTCAATTGATCGCTGAAGAGCGGGCCAAGCGGCTTTCCACGATCGACGTCGATGCCGCCGAAGACCAGTCGCGGGTCGAAGAAGTTGAAAAGCAGATGGAGGCCCGCCGCAAAGCCGAAGAAGAAGCTGCCGCCAAAGGTCAGCCTGAACCTCCTGCGCTGCCCGAGCCGAAGTAAGCTCGGCCTAACCCAACGCGATATCGGGCGCGTCTTCTTGCTTCATCCCGACCAGGTGATAGCCCGCGTCAACGTGATGCGTTTCACCGGTCACGCCCGATGACAGATCGGACAGCAGGTACAGTGCTGATCCGCCGACATCCTCGATCGTGACATTGCGGCGCAGTGGTGAATTGAGCTCGTTCCATTTGAGGATGTAGCGGAAATCGCCGATCCCGCTGGCCGCCAGGGTCCGGATTGGTCCTGCCGAAATCGCGTTGACCCGAATGTTCTGCGGACCAAGATCATTGGCCAGATACATTACGCTGGTTTCCAGCGCGGCCTTGGCCACACCCATCACGTTGTAATGCGGCACGACCTTTTCGGCGCCGTAGTAGCTGAGCGTCAGGATCGAACCGCCGTTCGGCATCATATCCTTGGCCCGTTTGGTCACCGCGACAAACGAATAGGCCGAAATGTTCATGGTCATCAGGAAGTTATCGAGAGTGGTATCATAATACCGCCCGCGCAACTCGTTCTTGTCCGAGAAACCGATCGCGTGGACCACGAAATCGATCGTCGGCCAGCGCGCTGCCAATGCAGCGAAGGCGTTGTCGAGATTGTCCATATCAGCCACGTCGCAATCGATCAGCAGATCGCAGCCCAGGCTTTCGGCCAGCGGGCGAACCCGCTTCTCCATAACTTCGCCCTGATAGGAAAAAGCCAATTCGGCGCCCGCTTCGTGCAGCTTCTGCGCGATCCCCCAAGCCAGCGACTTGTCGTTGGCGAGGCCCATGATCAGCCCGCGTTTGCCCTTCATTAGTCCTGTCATGCGTTGTTTCCTGTTGTCTCGTTCGCGCTTGCGACCTTTAGGTTACGCCTGCCTAGCAGGTCCTGTTCTTCCGGACTTTCCGCCAGGGCGGCATTCAGTTCAGCGCCTACCACCATTCCTAAGCCGACCAGCCAGAAAAAGAAAAGCGAGATCATTACACCGGCCAAGCTGCCATAAGTCAGGTCATAAGTGAAAAACCGGTGGATCAAGGCCGGCAGCGCGGCGCTGACCGCTGCCCACCATAGCGTCACCAGCAAGGCGCCCGGCCATTTCGGATAGCGCCTGGCCCGGTAGGCCGTGGGGGTAAGGGTAAAAAACAGCAGATAAAGCGCGCAATAGATCACCGCTGCGGGCAGCAGCCGCGATGTCCCCAGCGTGTCGATCCAACCTGCGGCCATCGGGAACCAGATGCCGATCACCTCTTGCGCCGCGCCAATCGCAACCTGGGCGAGCAGTGCAAACAGCAGGGCGATCACCGCACCCATGATCACTCCGGTTGAAATCAGCCGGTAGCGCCAATAGGCTTGCGCTTCGCGGGTGCCATAGGCGCGGCGCAGGATGTCGCGGATCGTCTCGATCAGGCTGCCTACCGTCCACAGGCCGATCAGCCCACCCAGCCACAACAGCCAGCCGCTGCGCGCCACAATCACGTCCATCGCCACCGGCTCGAGCGCTGCGGCGACTACCGGCGGCAAGGCCTTGAGAAAGGTATGAACCGAAGCTTCGCGCTGGGCCTGTTCGCCCATCAGGCTGAACCCGGCTGCTACGGTGATGAAGAACGGGAACAGTGCCAGGATCGCCATATAGGCCAGATTCCCGGCGTGGATGAAGCCATCGTGATAGGCCCCGGTCCAGACCCGCGCGATCACCCGAAACGGGCGGGATCGCCAGAACCGCCCTTGCGGTCCGACGTGCGCGTCATAGGTGTCTTTCAGGCGGTTTGCGCGTTTGCGCCGGGCCTCGGGCGACAGGTCCGGCATCGACAGCGGCGGGAGCTGCGCGTCATCGAGTTCGCGTTCCTCCACCCCGGACTGGTCCTAGACGCCGAGCCGCGCGCGCAAGTTGCGCGAATCGCGCCAGCCTTCAAGCCGCTTGACCAGATCCGCATCACCTTCGGGCAACTGAACTTCCAGCGTGACCAACTGGTCGCCGCGGCTGCCATCCTTGCGGGTAAAGCCCTTGCTGCCGAGGCGCAGCGTCTTGCCCGAGCTTGATCCCGGCGCGACGGTCAACATCACCGCGCCTTCCGGGGTGGGCACTTTAACTTTGGCACCGTGTACCGCTTCATCCAGGCTGATCGGCAGATCGAGCCGCAGATTGTCGCCCTCGCGGCGGAAATAGCTGTGCGGTTGGAGATGGATCACCACGATCGCATCGCCATTGCCGCCGGGCCCCGGTTCGCCCTTGCCGGCCAGCCGCATCTGGGTGCCATCCTCGACACCGGCAGGCAGCTTGAGGTCAATCGTCTTGCCGTCAGACAGGGTAATCCGCTGGGTGGCGAGCATGGCCGCGTCGGTTAGTGAAACGCCCAATTTGTATTGCACATTCGCGCCTTTGGGGGCCGGACCGCGCCGTGCGCCGCCGCCCATCCCGCCGCGCCCGCCGAACAGGCCATCGAAGATATCGCCAAGGTCGATCCCCTCGTTCATGCCCTCGAAGCCGTCGGCGCGGAATCCGCGCTGGTCTCGCCCGCCAAAGCCGCCGCCCGCACCGCCACCGCCGAAACCAAATCCGGCTGGGTTGCCGTCAATGTCGATTTCGCCCCGATCAAACCGGGCGCGCTTGTCCTTGTCAGACAGCAGGTCATAGGCCCGGGTCACTTCGGAAAAGCGCTCGGTCGCCTTGGGATTGTCAGAATTGCGGTCCGGGTGCAGCTCCTTCGCCAGCTTGCGATAGGCGGACTTGATGTCCTTCTCGCTTGCGCCGCGCGGCACTCCGAGGATCGAATAGGGATCGGCCATAGGGCCTAGCTAGGGGCGCAGGGACGGTATCGCAAGGCTTACCGGCCTATTGCGAGACACTTGCGCTTTCATCGCAGGTCCGGCGCGGCTATGCGGGCAGGATCATGGATGAAACCCAAGCTACCAACGCGATACCCGATGCGGCACCCTTCGTGCTGTTTGACGAATGGTTCGCAGAAGCGAAAAAGCACGAGCCAAACGATCCCGATGCGGTGGCTCTGGCCACGGCGACGCAGGATGCGGCGCCGAGCGTGCGGATGGTGCTGATGAAGGATCATGGGGCCGACCTGCTAGGACCGCATGGCGGGTTCGTGTTCTATACCAACAGCCACAGCCGCAAAGGCGGGGAACTGCTCGCCAACGGGCAGGCCGCGATGCTGTTTCATTGGAAGTCGTTGCGCCGCCAGATTCGGATCGAAGGGACGATTGCCCCGGTGCCGGACGCCATGGCCGATGCCTATTTCGCCAGCCGCAGCCGCGATTCGCAATTGGGTGCGCATGCCTCGGACCAGTCAGCGCCGCTTGGTTCGCGCGGCGAATTTCTGGCCCAGATCGCCAAAACGACCGCGCAGCACCTGATTGGCAAGGTTCCGCGCCCACCGCACTGGACCGGGTTCTGCCTGACCCCGAACGCATTTGAATTTTGGCTCGACCGCCCGTTCCGCCTGCACGAGCGACGCCATTTCACCCGGCTGCCAGAAGGCGGCTGGTCCAGCACGTTGCTCTATCCATGAGCAGTAGTGCAGCATTGAACCGCAGCGCCGCACTCGCCAGCATTTCGGTGGCGCTGCTGCTGGTTGGGCTCAAAATCTGGGCGGTGCTGTCGACCGGCTCGACCGCGATGCTCGGCAGTCTGGCGGACACCACGCTCGATCTGGTGGCCAGCGTTGCGACGCTTGCTGGGGTCTGGGTTGCAGCACAGCCAGCTGACGAATCGCACCGCTTTGGTCATGGCAAGGCCGAGGCACTGGCGGCAATGTTTCAGGTCGTGCTCATTTCAATCTCGGCGCTGACACTGGCCTTCCGGGCAATTGACCAATGGATCGCGGGTACGCGGCCGCAAGGGGCCGAGGGCGGGATCGCGGTCTCCCTGATTGCCATGGCGGCGACACTAGCGCTGCTGGTCTGGCAGCGCCATGTGATCCGCAAAACCAACAGCCTCGCGATCAGCACTGACCACGTCCATTACCAGTCCGATCTGTTCCTCAACCTGGCTGTGATCGCGGCGCTGGCGCTCGATCAATATGCCGGAATTGCCGGAGCCGACCCCTTCTTTGGCTTTGCCATCGCACTATGGCTCGGTTGGGGCGCCTGGGGTGCGTCGCAGGCGGCGATTGAGCAGTTGATGGACAAGGAATGGCCCGATGATCGCCGTGCGGCGTTTCTTGATGCGGTGGCTCGCCATCCAGAAATCAAGGGCCTGCACGATCTGCGCACCCGCACCTCGGGTGATCGCGATTTCGTGCAGTTCCATCTTGCGGTCGATCCAGACATGACCGTGCGGCAGGCCCATGTGGTGATGGATGAGGTCGAAGCGATCCTGCACAAGGAATTCCCGGGGCTGGAAATCCTGATTCACCCCGATCCTGAAGGCCACGTCGACGAGAACGACCTCTCGTCAGAGGACCTGCTCGCCAAGCGCTAGATATTGCGGCCTTCGCCGGCAAGGAATGAATGGTAAGCGCGAGAGATCCCGTCTCGCAGCGATACCCTGGGGCTCCAGCCCATCGCTTTCAGTCGCGCCGAATCCATCAATTTGCGCGGGGTGCCATCGGGCTTGCTGGCGTCCATCACGATATCCCCGTCATGGCCCAGCACTTCCATCACCAGCCGGGTCAGCTCGAGGATCGAAACCTCCTCACCCGATCCGACATTGATGTGCAGACTGTCCGAATAGTTGTGCATCAGGTGGACGCAGGCATCGGCCAGATCGTCGACATAGAGAAACTCGCGCAGCGGCGATCCGCTGCCCCAGACCGTCACCGGACTGCCGGATAACGCGGCCTCATGCACTTTGCGGATTAGCGCGGGCAGGACGTGGCTGCCCAGCGGATCATAATTGTCACCGGGGCCATAAAGGTTGGTCGGCATCGCGCTGACGAAATCGCAGCCGTATTGCTGGCGATAGGCCTGGGCCAGCTTAATCCCGGCGATCTTGGCGATCGCGTACCATTCATTGGTCGGTTCCAGCGCGCCAGTCAGCAGCGCTTCTTCCTTGATCGGTTGCTCGGCGTGTTTGGGGTAGATGCACGAACTGCCGAGGAACAGCAGCTTTTCCACCCCGACCGATTCGGCCCCGGTAAAGATCGCTGTTTCGATCATCAGGTTGTCGCGCAGAAAATCGACCGGCCGGGTGTTGTTTGCATGGATTCCGCCAACCCGGGCTGCGGCCAGAAAGACCACTTGCGGGCGGTTGTTGTGCATCCAGCCGAGCACGCCGCGCTGATCGGTAAGGTCGAGTTCGGTTCGGTCGACGGTCAGCACGTCGCAATCCTCGCTGGCGAGACGCCGGACGATGGCGCTGCCGACCATGCCCTTGTGGCCGGCCACCCAGACCCGCTTGCCAGCTAGATCGAACATCACCCACCCAGCCCGACGCTGGCGGTTTTCATCGTTTCGAGATCGGCCAGCACCATTTCGCGGGCCAGTTCGCGCACACCGATCTCGGCCTTCCAGCCCAGCTTCTGATGCGCCTTGGCCGGGTCACCGATCAGCAGTTCGACCTCTGTCGGGCGGAAATAGCGCGGATCGACCGCCACCCGCAGCGCGCCGCTTTGCTGGCAATAGCCTTTTTCTTCCACGCCGCTGCCGCGCCAATCCAGATTGATGCCAGCATCGGCAAAGGCCCATTGGGTGAACTGGCGCACGGTGGTGGTGACCCCGGTCGCAAGAACATAATCATCGCCTTCGTTCTGCTGCATCATCCGCCACATGCCCTCGACATATTCGCGGGCGTGGCCCCAGTCGCGCTGGGCGTCCATATTGCCGAGGAACAACGTATCCTGCCGCCCCAGCGCGATCGCGGCGGCGGCGCGGGTGATCTTGCGGGTCACGAAGGTTTCGCCGCGCAGCGGGCTTTCGTGGTTGAACAAGATGCCATTGGAGGCGTGGATACCGTAGGCTTCGCGGTAGTTGACCGTGATCCAGTAGGCATAGAGCTTGGCCGCAGCATAGGGGCTGCGCGGATAGAACGGTGTGGTTTCGCGCTGCGGGACTTCCTGCACCAAGCCGTAAAGCTCGGACGTAGAGGCCTGATAGAACCGGGTCTTCTGCTCCAGCTTCAGGATCCGGATCGCTTCGAGCAACCGCAGCGTACCGAGCGCGTCGGAATTGGCGGTGTACTCCGGCGTTTCAAAACTGACTGCGACATGGCTTTGCGCGGCGAGGTTGTAGATCTCATCGGGCTGGGTTTCCTGCACCACCCGGATCAGATTGGTCGAATCGGTCAGATCGCCATAGTGCAGCGTCAGCTTGGGGTCGGTGACGTGCGGGTCCTCATAGATCTCGTCGATCCGGGCCGTGTTGAACGAGGACGAGCGCCGCTTGATCCCGTGGACGCGGTAGCCTTTCTCCAGCAGCAGCCGGGCCAGATAGGCGCCGTCTTGCCCGGTAATCCCGGTGATCAGTGCAGTCTTCTCGGTCACGTAGTGCTTCCTTTGGGGAACAGGGTGATGATCTTGGCCAGGGCCTCGTGGACCGGCCGACGCAGGTTGTCCTGCGTCTTGCCCAGCCGGACCACGGTCACCCCGTTATCCCGGCTTATGATGACATATTGGCCCAGATGGCCGTTCATCGAGAACGTACTGGTGGGCGCGCCGGGCCACTGCACATCACCGCCCTTTGGCGCGCGATTGAGCCACAGCTGACCGCCGTAATTCGGGCTGATCGGACTTGGCGTTGTCATGAAATCGATCCACGCCGAAGGCACCAGCTGTGCACCCTGCACCGCGCCGCGATTGCGCAGAAACTCACCGAACCGCGCCCAATCGCGCGCCGACCCATGGATCAGGCTGCCGCCGATCAGCGTGCCCGATGCGTCAAATTCGGGGACCATGCTTTTCATGCCGAGTGGTTCAAACAGCCGGGTTTTGAGATAGTCGCGTACCACTTGAATGCGCACTGCCGGATCGGTGCTGGTGGTCAGCGCGCGGGCCGCCAGATCGGCCAGGATTACGGTAGTCGCGCTGGAATATTCGAACTTGCTGCCGGGGTCGGCTTCGAGCGGCTGGGCTTCGGCATAGGCGGCCATATTGTCCCGTCCGTCGAGGAACAGCATCCGCACCTCGTCGCTCTCATAGGGCGGATCGCCTGCCTCGGTGTGGCGCAGCCCAGACCGCA
>JAGNTK010000208.1 GCA_017987575.1 Novosphingobium sp.
AGCCCGATGGGCCTCCGCCTGACCAAGGATGCGCTCAATCTCAACATCGATGCTGGCAGCATGGAGCACGCCTTCGCGCTCGAAGACCGCCAGCAGGTGATGCTCGGCCAAGCCGGCGATTTTGCCGAGGCCAAGGCGGCGTTCTTTGAAAAGCGGGCGCCGGAGTGGAAAGACGGCTAGGCCTGCTGCGCGCGCCCGCGCTCCATCACGGCTTTACGGCGCTCCTCAACTTCGCCGCCTTTGACCTGGGCATTGCGGGCTGAAGAGGTCGCGTGTTCCAGCGCCATCGCCTCGCCAAAGGGCAACGCGAAGCCGCCATCGATCAGGTGCTTGTAGGCGGCGATCATTGCCGGATCGGCGCTGGCGATATCGGCGGCGAGTTTCTTCGCAGTCGGGAGCAGGTCCTCGGCCGAGACTACGCGATTGACCAGCCCCCACTGGCAAGCGGTCTGCGCATCGAGGAAGTTGCCACTGAGCGACAGTTCCTTGGCCCGCGAAATTCCGATCATCCGGCTGAGTTTCTGGCTGAGTCCCCAACCCGGCATGATCCCGACCCGTGCATGGGTATCGGCAAAGCGGGCGTTCTCGCTGGCGATCAGGATGTCGCAGGCCAAGGCCACTTCGAACCCGC
Source organism: Novosphingobium sp. (assembly GCA_017987575.1). Lineage (GTDB taxonomy): Bacteria > Pseudomonadota > Alphaproteobacteria > Sphingomonadales > Sphingomonadaceae > Novosphingobium. The sequence continues at coordinate 632 of JAGNTK010000208.1, forward strand.
CAGTGATGGCGACACCGTTGATGGCCCCGATCACCGGCTTGCGGCACTGTTCGATCGCCTTGACCGGATTGGCCGCAGGCGTTTCGGCATTGGCCGCGCCAAGGCCCGCTACGCCCAGTTCCTTGAGGTCGAGCCCGGCGGTAAAAGCGCGCGTCCCTGCCCCGGTCAGCACTACCGCGTGGATTGTGTCATCAGAGTCCACCTCCACCATCGCAGCGGCCAGTTCGGCCCGAAGCCCGCTCGACAGCGCGTTCATCGCCTCGGGCCGGTTCATCGTGACCACTGCGACCGGACCGTCGCGTTCGACTGTTACCAGCATCGCGCTCACATCCGCGCCCGGGCGCTTTGCCCATCGTCGATCCGGATCGTGGCTCCGGTGACGCATTCGCTGCTGGGGGCAACCAGATAGAGCAGAGTGGAGTCCATCTGTTCGGGGGTCGGCACGCGCTTGCGCGGCAGATGCGGCGCGGGATCGCCGCCCATCCGGGCGAACATGCCATCGGTCATTTCAGAGACGAACATCCCCGGCGCGATCGCGTTGACGTTGATGTTGTAATGGGCCCATTCGACCGCCAAGGCCTCGGTCATCCGGGCGATCGCGGTCTTGGTCACGGCATAGAGCGCGGCGCCGCCGCCGTCATAACGGAAGTGCGCGACCGAGCTGATATTGACGATCCGCCCCGGCTTTTCCGCCGCGATCAGCCGCCGCGCAACCTCGCAGGCGAGGATCCATGGCCCCCGCAGGTTTACGCCGAGCACCTGATCGATCAGCTCAAGGCTCATCTTATGGGCGCGCTGGGCATCGGGCATCCCGGCGTTGTTGATCAGGATATCGATGGTGCCAAAGGCGGCTTCGCCAGCGGCTACTGCGGCGATGATCGAATCGGCATCGGTCGCATCCATCTGCACCGCGAGTGCGCGGCCTCCGGCGGCGCGGATCTTGTCTGCCAGCGCCTCAAGCCGGTCGAGCCGACGCGCAGCCAGCACCACAGCCGCACCTTGGCTGGCCAGCACTTCGGCAAAGCGGGCGCCCAGACCGGATGATGCGCCGGTGATGAGGGCGACCCGGCCGGTCAGGTCGGTCGAAGCGTTGGGCAGGGGGTATTCGCTCATGTCAGGACTCCCGGATGCGCCGAAATTCAATCGCGCGGTTAAATTGCACGATGCATGGCCGGGAGCAGCTTGGCAAGGCTCAGGAGGTGGCCGCCTCCACCACATCGCGCAGGCGGTCTTTGCCGAACCATATTTCGCCACCGAGGAAGAGGGTCGGCACACCAAAGGCCCCGCGCGCCACCGCGCCTTCGGTGCTCGCGACCAGCGCGGCCTTGACCGCATCGTTCTGCACCAGTTCGCCCAAGGCCGCTGCATCAAGCCCGGCAGCGGCAACCACCCCGGCCCAGACCTGCGGATCGTCGAGCTTCAGCCCGTCCTGCCACAGCGCGGCATACATCGCCTCGCGATAGACTGGGCCGCAACCGAGCTGCTCTGCCGCTATCGCCCCGCGCATGGCGAGTAGGGTGTTGACCGGGAAATGCGGGTTGAGTTTGAACCCGGTTATCGCGTGCCGATCCATGAAGCGCTGCATTTCGAGCCGGTCATAGGCCACTTTGGCCTGCACATGGCCATAGCTCATCATCGGCGGGCTGTTGCCGGTCGCTTTGAAGATCCCGCCGAGCAGCACCGGGACATAGCGAAAGCGGACCTTGCCTTCGGCCTCGATGGCCGGGATCGCGCGGTGGACAAACCACGAATTGGGGCCACCAAAATCGTAGAGGAACTCAATTTCCACCGTCATCACCAGGTCTCCCCATAGGGCCGGATTTCCTGCTCAAAGGTCCAGGCCGCGCGTCGCTGATTGTAGAGCGCCCAGTATGCCTCAGCCACCGCTTCGGGCGGCATCAGCAGATCGGGCTGGGCCGCCAATGCCTCGGCCCCGATCCGCTCGGTTACCCGCGCGCGGACCCATTCGGTATCGACGCCCGCATCGATCACCAGATGGGCAACGTGGATCCCTTGCGGCCACAACTCGCGCGCGGCCGATTGCGCCGTCGCGCGAAGGCCAGCCTTGGCGGCGGCAAAGGCGGCGTAGCCGGGATTGCCGCGCAGGCCGGCGGTGGCACCGGTCACGAAGATCTTGCCGCTGGCGCGCGGGAGCATGATCCGCGCCGCCTCGCGCACCGTCACGAACCCGGCAAAGCAGGCCATTTCCCAGACCTTGCGGAACACCCGGTCAGTCGTTTCAGTCAGCGGAAACTGGACGTTGGCACCGAC
>JAGNTK010000209.1 GCA_017987575.1 Novosphingobium sp.
GTGCCTGTCGGTCTGCTTGCAAGAAGACCATGCGGCAGCTTCGTTGGACGATCCGGATGGCAGGTCTTGGATCAATCCGTCGGTAAGCAGCCGTGGCGACACGGCCCTACCTAGGTTGAGGTGGTCTACTTCAGCTTCGCCAAAGCTTGAAACAGCGCGAAGTGATCGTGGCCCCGCCAACTACGATCATCGTTGGTGCGCCCATAATTGCTGTTCGCGGACAGCTTGACGATCACCGTCCGTTCTCGCGGGTTTACGTAGATGAACTGGTTGTAAACGCCGATCGCAGCATAGTCCTGAGTATCTCCAAAGCCGGGTAACCACCACTGATAGCCATAGCCCATTTCGGAGTCCGAACTGGCTCGAACGCCTGGCATCAAATGCGACGAATCAGAAGTCAGCGACGCTTTGACCCAGCCTGCCGGAACGATCTGGCGGCCACCCCATCTACCGCCTTTGCGGTAGAGTTCACCAATTCGGGCGAAATCGCGGGCGGTGGCATTGAGGCCACCAAATGCCATCGCCATTCCGTGGTCGTCGGTGAGCCAATAGGCCTCATCTGTCGCCCCAAGCGGCTCCCACAGCCGATCATGCATATATTTGGCAAGTCTGGTCCCGGTTGCCCGCTCAAGCAGCATCCCCAAGACCAGAGTGTCGGTGCTGTTATAACGGTTGAAGGTACCGGGAGCATGCTCACGCGACAAAGTTGCCGGGAACGCGGCGAACGATGAACCGCTGGCCATGACGTGCGCGAGGCCAAAGACGTCGCTCTTCGGATCGGAATAATCCTCGGTCCAGCGCACGCCCGAGGACATTTGCAGGATGTCCTTGATCGAAACACCATCATAGCCCGAGCCTACCAGTTCCGGCAGATATTTGGTCACTGGATCGCTGATGCTGGCAATGCGCCCTTCAGCAACAGCGATGCCGATCATGGCCGACACGAAGCTCTTGGCGACCGACATCGACAGCCATCGGACATTGCGGCCCCCGGTCAGCCAGTATTGTTCGAAGCGGATCTTGCCATCCTTGAGCACCAACAGCGCGGCGGTATCGGTTTCCCGCAGAAACTGTGCGGTATCGAGGGTTTCCCCCTGCGCTTCGATGTGGGCGGGCAACGCGATTGGACGACCCTTTCGCCAGGGTTGGGCCTTTTTGGAAGGCGCAACCCGATCGGTCGGGAACAACTCATTGATCCGGTTGAAGTTCTCGTACTGCTCATTGGGCGAAAACAAGGTGCCGACGAATTCTGCCCGCGTTTCTGTTCTCTGCGCAGCAGCCGGAACAGTGGGCGCCAGTGCTAGCAAGCCCGATGCAACCGAAGCAATCAACCTGTGTCTTGCTAGCATGGTGCTTCCTTCAAGTGCTCGGGCTTGCGGTTGACAGATTTCAGAAGCGGTAGCTGGCCGAAAGCATCCAGCTACGTGGACGGCCGGGCAGGCTTGCTGAGCTGCCAAGGTCATCGTTGAAAACGCGAATGTCGTGGGTTTTGTCAAACAGGTTATCAACCAGCAGTGCGACCTCCCAGCCCTGTTGCTTTTTGCCGATCGCGATCCGCGCCTGGGCCAAGCCATAGCCATCCTCGCGCAGCAGGCCATAATTGACCGCAGACGGTTGCGAATCCCGCGTTACCAGCGCGCTGTGCCAGGACCAGCTCATCTGGAAGGACGTATCCAACCCTCCGAGGCTTATTTCATAGCGGGCGAGCGTGGTGTAGCTGAACTTGGGCGCATTGGTGCGGCGAAGACCTGCGAAGGTGTAAGCAAGTCCATCATAGGATGATGCCACCGCCGTTGATTGCGTGATCTTGGCATCGATCGTTGCAGCGCTCGCTTCAAGGGTGAGCCCGGGCACTGGCTTCCAGATAATTTCGCCTTCGAAGCCAATGTGCCGAGCATCACCAATGTTGCCCAGTTTGGTCAGTGTCTGATCGTACACTGCATTGTACACCGTCAGGAAGCCCTGCACACTCTGATAGTCGTAGTAGTACGCTGCGCCGTTAAAGGTCAGGTTGGGCGTGATCCGCGCTTTCAGGCCGACTTCGTAGGACCAGATCGTCTCTTCGAGATAGGGATCGAGCTCGGCGGGGCTCATGGCAAATCCGCCAAAGAAGCCGCCGGCCTTATAGCCGCGTGTAACCTTCGCATAAATCAGTGTGTTGTCGCTCGGTTTGAAGTCCAGGCCGACATGTCCCGACCAGTGGGACTTGAGATTGACCTCGTTACTGATGTTGGCGACTAGCAGGAACCCGGTCGACGGCGGACCAAAGAAGTGATTGTAATTGACCAAGCGGCGCGTGTCGCTGGTGTAGCGCAGCGAACCGTTGAGATTGAGCTGCGACGTCAGGTCATATCCAGCCTGGGCGTACACAGCAAAGGATTCGCTTTCCTGCGTAAACGTCCGCGTGTTGACGAAGGGCGGCGGCAATAGGCCGCCGAGCCCCAGGGCATTGTCGTCAAGTCGGCCATCGCGGCGTTCTTCGATCGTGTCGCTGGCATAAAGCCCACCGAGCATCCAGGTTAGCGGTTGGTTTGGCGCTGAAACGAGCCGAAGTTCCTGGCTCCACGATTCAATCCGCGCATCGCCAGGCTGCTCTTCAAACAGGCGCAGCGGCGATGCGTCGTAATCGTAGAATTGACGGTTGCGGTACTTCATCCACGAGGAAATAGAGGTCAGCGTTACGCCTCCCAGATCCGCCGATGCGCGCAGCGACACGCCGGTCCAGTTGTTGTCGAGCCGGTTGATTGGATTGGAAAGAACCCGGCGGCCCTTTGCATCTTGTGCCGTGGGAAGCAGTCCTGGATCGCCAGGAGTGAGCACGAAGGCGCTGGTCAGATTGGCGAACGAGACGCAGCTCGGATCATACTGCACACCTGCCGCGATCGCCGCGCAATAGCCGCC
>JAGNTK010000210.1 GCA_017987575.1 Novosphingobium sp.
CCCCAGGCTGATCCAGCAACCAACAGGCCCGCAACGCCTGCTGCAACCGCATTACCGATCCCGGCTGCGGCGACCAGCAGGAGCACAGCAGCGATGGTCACGAAAATATCGTTGAAGCCAGTGATCAATCGGAAATGTTCTTCATCAGCAACCGGTGCGCTGCGCAGGCCATTTGCGTGGGCGCGCAAAGCTTCGGCAGCTTCGCGGCTTATCGCACCGGCGGTAACCGCCGATTGCAGGTCTTGTTCTGAATACATCGGGCATCCTCCCCTAAGGCATAAAGGAGAGAATGCCCGAAGTGTATTAGTGTGTCAACACGGTGGCGCGATTAGCCGAGGCCACCGATCTTGGCCAGTGCTGCCATCACCACGGCCGACTGTTCACCGCCCGACTGCGGGACGATTTCGCCAGTGCGGTCGATGATTTGCTCCCAAGCGGCTGCGATCCCTTCGGGGGTGCGGTCTTCGGCGGGCAGGGCCACGCCTGGGGTCAGCGTGACATAGGCGGCGTGGAATGCCCCTGCACCGGCACCGCAGATCATGTTGGTCGGCGCATCTTCGCTGACCAGATACAGCGCCATCGGCGCAACGTTTTCTGGCTTCAGCGCGTTGAACAGCGCGTCAGGCATACCCAGATCTTCGGTCATCCGGGTCCCGGCGACCGGGGCCAGCGTGTTGACCCGGACGTTGTATTTCGCGCCTTCCAGTGCCAGCGTCTTGGTGAAGCCGGCGAGGCCCAGCTTGGCCGCGCCATAGTTGGCTTGGCCAAAGTTGCCGAACAGGCCAGTGGAGCTGGCAGTGTTGAGGATGCGGCCATAGGTCTGCTCGCGCATCAGGTCCCACACCGCCTTGGTGCAGTTGGCGCTGCCGTTAAGGTGCACGTCGACGACCAGTTTCCAGTCGTCCATGGTCATCTTGGCAAAGCTCTTGTCGCGCAGGATCCCGGCGTTGTTGATCAGAATGTGCACGCCGCCCCAGGCTTCCTTGGCCTTGGCGACCATTTCGACCATTTGTTCGAATTCAGTGACCGAGCCACCGTTCGACATGGCTTCGCCGCCAGCGGCCTTGATTTCTTCAACAACCTTGAGTGCGGCATCGGAATGGCCGGTGCCGTCGCGGCTGCCGCCCAGATCGTTGACGACAACCTTGGCGCCGCGTGCAGCGAGTTCGAGCGCATAGGCGCGGCCAAGGCCGCCGCCGGCACCGGTGACGATCGCAACGCGATCCTTGAACGAGATGGTCATGGGTAAGTCTCCACTGAAAATGGCGTGATCCCGGGGGAAGTGGGCGCGGCATGGCATGGCCGCCGCTGCCTTGCAATATGCCGCAATGCAGCACTGCCATTCCCTAGCGTCAAGCGGATCGGCCTGCGAATGGTTCGCGGCGAATCGGCAGCCTAGAGTGCGGCTAGCGCTGGAATCAGTTCGTCGAAATGGTCGATCACGGCATCTGCTTCCAACTGATGCGGCGGGGCATCACAGAACCCAAAACTGACCGCGATAGAAGGCAGCCCTGCCGCGCGCGCGGCGCGGGTATCAAAGGTGGTATCCCCCACAAACGCCGACGCTCCCCCGCCACAAGCCGCGACCATCGCATGCAGGGCATCGGGAGCGGGCTTGAGCGGATAGGTTCCTGCGCCAATGATGCAGGCGAAGCGGTGGGTCAGGCCCAGTTCGCCGAACAATTTGCGCGCCATCGGTTCACGCTTGTTGGTCACCACTGCGATCCTGGTGCCGCTCGCCTCCAGCGCGTCGAGCATGTCTGCCGCGCCCGGATACAGCGCGGTATGGACCGCGATGTTGGCCTCATAGTAAGCCAGCAGCTGCGCGAACAGGTGCTCTTGATCCACGCCATCATCACCTCCGGTCAGTGTCAGCGCGCGGCTCAGCATCAACCGCGCTCCGCCGCCGATCAGGCCCATCACCGCTTCGTGCGGCACTGGCGGCCGATCGATCAGTGACAGCGCATGGTTCACCGCCGCCCCCAGATCACCCGAGGTATCGAGCAGGGTTCCGTCTAGGTCGAAGCCGATGGTGGCAAAGCGGTGGGTGGTCATGGCTTTCCCCCTATCCGTTCATGTCGAGCGAAGTCGAGACACGTTGTGGAATCCGCAACAATTCCGTGGCATGGACATTAACCATGAGCGCAATCGACACTCCGCTAGCCGTTATCGTCCTTGCCGCGGGCAAGGGCACCCGCATGAAATCGGACCTGCACAAGGTACTCCACCCGATCGCGGGGCATCCGATGCTGTTGCATCTGCTCGGTAGCCTCGGCGAATTGAACCCCGCGCGGCAGGTGATTGTTGCTGGTGATCGGCGCGAGCAGATTGAAGCGGCCTTAGCCGGATCGGGCGCCGAAGTGGTAGTGCAGGACCCGCAGCTTGGCACTGCCCACGCCGCGCTGATGGCCAAAGACGAGCTGGCCGATTTCGAAGGGCTGGTCCTGGTTTGTTTTGGCGACGTTCCGTTCCTGTCGAGCGCAACCGTTGCACGCCTATGCATGGTGCTGGATGGCGCAGAGGTGGCGGTGCTGGGGTTCCGCCCGGCCGACACTGCAGCCTATGGCCGGATCATCGCAGACGCCGATGGCACAGTCCGCAAAATGGTTGAGCACAAAGATGCATCGTCTGAAGAGCGCGCGGTAAATCTCTGCAATTCGGGCGTTCTGGTGGCGCACAGCGACGACATCTGGCGATTGCTCGGCAAGGTCGATGACCACAACGCGGCACGCGAATTCTATCTGCCGGACGTTGCCACCCATGCCATCGCCGAAGGTGCGCGGGTTGCAGTGGTCGAGGCGGACGAGACCGAAGTCATGGGCATCAATAGCCGCGCCGAACTCGCCGATGCGGAAGGGCGCTGGCAGTCAGCACGGCGTCGCAAGGCGATGGA
>JAGNTK010000211.1 GCA_017987575.1 Novosphingobium sp.
GAGCATGTTGTAGGCTGAGGCTTTCCGCCTTATTGAAATGCAAAAGGGCGGTCCGTTTGGGCCGCCCTTTTTCGTTATGCGCTCATCTCCATTCGGATCGGATGCCATTTTCCGCGCTGAACGCGCCTTCTAACATGGCTTCTGTAGTCAATAGGTGTTGGGGGATTTGGACGTGCATGTCGCAATCGGTTGCACCAAAGGCATGCCGCAACAATGTTATCGGCACTGATTCCGCCACCCTCGCATTGAGCAACAAGATGTTCTGCCGTGCACTGCATAAACCGAGAAAACTTGCCGAGCCGTTCATGCGCGGTGGCCGGCTTGTCCTCCCACATCAAGCAACCGCAATAATAGCAAAAACCCTGCTGCGCTTGAAATTTAAGAGTCCTTATAGATTTCAATTTTCTGACCATCGATGGCACTCCGTTGATTCAAGTGAATCAAGAAGCGCTTCGGCTTGTGCCGAGAAGTGGCCGTGGGCGTTCCGCCGCTAGCGGTTCGTTCCCTACTGGGTAACGACCCGATTCTTGTATCTACAGTATACTGAGCAGCACGAGAGATGGACAAGCTCATTTACCATTAGAGCGTCACGCTGCCCTCAACACAGGTCACGCACTGCCCGCCAACGTGCACATCTGCGCCGTCAATCCGCACCCGCACGTAACCATCGCGGCCAACTTGCCGGCCCTGGCTGGCGACATAGCTGTCCCCCGCGCCGATCTGCCCGGCCATCAACCGGAACGCCGCCACTGCGGCGTTGCCGCTACCGCAGACGGGATCTTCGGGGATGCCGTCACCGGGGGCGAAGCTGCGAACGACGACGCGGTCGCCTTCGATGGCGAACAGCGTCGCGCCAGTCATGCCGGTGGCCTCGTAATAGCGGGTCAGCCGCGCGGGATCGTGGGCCAGGTTTTCAAGCGCGGCCACTTCGGCCAGTTCCGCCACTAGCCAGACCGGGCCGACATCAACCGCCTGCGCCGCGCCCTTCACTGCCGCGCCGATCCAGGCGGTGGCTTCGGGATCGGTCAGTTCGCTGAGCGCATAGCGCGGCAGTTTGAACGAGAGGCCGCCCTCACCCACCGTCAGGTCAACCAGCCCGACCGCGCATTGCTGTACCAGCCGGCCATCACGGGCCGACGCGAGGCCAGCCGCCAACACGGCATGGGCGGTCCCCAGTGTCGGGTGCCCGGCGAACGGCAATTCAGCCTTGGGCGTGAATATCCGCACCCGGTAATCCGCGCCGGGATCGCTGGCGGGCAACACGAAGGTGGTTTCAGACAGGTTGGTCCAATTGGCGAAGGTCTGCATTTCCGCGTCAGTCAGCCCGTCCGCATCGAGCACCACGGCCACCGGATTGCCCTTATAGGGGACAGCCGTGAACACATCGACCTGCGTGAACTTGCGGCGTTTCATGGCTCCAACTCCACCTGATCGCGCGGCGGCACCACCGGGCGGTAATTCCATCGCATCGGGTTGCTGCCGTCCATTTTGGACACTTCGGCCATCAGCAACTTGCCTTGCCGCCAATAGCGGATCCGTTGCGGGTAATCGTGCGCCGGGTTGGCGAATTCGATCGATTGTTCGCTGATCAGCACCAGCGGGAATTCGCTCGGTGGTTTGCCGTGCGGCTGGGCGAAGAAGCTGATCGTGCCATCTGTCTTGACCTTGATCTGGGTCACTTCCCAGCCCTGCAGCTCGGTCCCGAACCCGGTCCGGGCCATGCCGAGCATGATCCCGCCGCGCGGATCGGACCAGATCTCATCGGCCCAACTAGCGCCGTCCTGCATGGCCCAAGTGCCAGCCATCCAGCCGGGCAGCTCCGGCTTGGCCAGGGTCTGCGCGCCAAGCGGCACGGAGAGCAGCAGCGCAGTTGCGGCGAGGAACTTGATCATGGAAAACCTTTGCGCGGGCCCAAATGAACACCCGGTTTAGCGGCAATGCCGCAATCCGGAAAGAGCGCGGGGTCTATTCGCTTTCGGGCGGTTCGCGGACCTGCCCAGCACGCCACAGATACAGCCCCGAACCGACGATGATCAGCGCGCCCAGCAGAGTCATCCCATCAGGGTGGCTATCAAACCACAGCCAGCCCAGAAAGGTCGCCACCAGCAACTGAACATAGGTTGCCGGCGCCACGGTAGCAGCCCCGGCCCGGCTTGTTCCAAGATAGATCAACCAATGCGCACAAGTGGCTGATACAGCGACAAAAGTGCAGCGCACGATGACGCTCCACTCCGGCCAACCGATCGCAAACCGTGGGCTCCCGCTCAGCGCAAATAGCGGCGCGATCAGCAGCAGTATCGGCGTCGCGAAGGCCGCGACCCAGAACTGCATCGCCAGGGCCGAAGCGGTTCCGGCGACATGGCGGTTGCCGATAATCAACAGGCTGAAGGTCATCGCCGAGAACAGCGGCAACACGGCCCACCAGCCGGCTTCGGCCAAGTTGGGCCGCAAGATCACCAATACCCCGGCGAAGGCCACCACCGAGGCGATCAGCGTTTCGCGGCGCAAGGATTCACCCAGCAGCAGCGCCGCCAGAATCGCGGTGAACATCGGTGCGGTAAAGCCGATTGCCGTCGCCGTCGCCAGCGGCAGGACAAACAGCGAGGTGATGAATATGGTCGAAGAAACCGCCAGCGCCGCACCGCGGCCGAACTGGGCCCGCGGCTGGGCCAGACGGAACCCGGCCGCGCCCTCGCGCAGCAGCAGGAAGGCGCCCAGCCCCACCGCTGCTATCGTAAAGCGGAGCGCCGCGACTGCGACGGGAGACCACAACCCGGCCATGGACTTGATCACGGCGTCTCCCAGCGACAGCACGGCAAAGCCCGCCAGCGCAAAAAACAACCCGGCCCGTTCGTTCTGGCGCAAGAAACAGCCCTCCTGCCGGG
>JAGNTK010000212.1 GCA_017987575.1 Novosphingobium sp.
GCTGGGCGGCTGCATGGGCTCGACCGGCCCGGCCAGCCTGGCCGATGATGGCAAACCGTGGGCGATGCGGTTCCCGGTGATCACGGTCCGTGACATGGTCCGCGCGCAGGTTGCGCTGCTCGACGTGCTGGGGATCGAACAAGTTCATGCGGTGATCGGCGGATCGATGGGCGGCATGCAGGCGCTGTCGTTCGCCGCGAACTGGCCGGATCGGACCCGCGCCGTGCTGGTGATCGCCAGCACCGCGCGGCACTCGGCCCAGAACATCGCCTTTCATGAGGTTGGCCGTCAGGCGATCATGGCCGATCCCAAGTGGAAGGGTGGGGACTATCTAGCGGGCAAGGGCCCGGACGATGGCCTCGCCGTCGCGCGGATGGCGGCGCACATCACCTATCTGTCAGAAGCGGGTCTGACCGAAAAGTTCGGGCGGCGGCTGCAGGACCGCGCCGAAAAGACCTTTGGCTTTGACGCCGACTTTCAGGTGGAGAGCTATCTGCGCCACCAAGGCCTTAGCTTTACCGACCGGTTCGATGCCAATTCGTACCTCTATATCACCCGGGCGATGGACTATTTCGATCTGGCCGAAGAACATGGCGGGCGGCTGGCCGAGGCATTTGCCGGAGCGAAAGCGCGGTTCTGTCTGGTCAGCTTTGATACCGACTGGCTCTATCCCACCACCGAAAGTCGGGCGATCGCGCACGCGCTCAATGCCGCTGGCGCGCCGGTCAGCTTTGTTGAGCTGTCGGCGCCGTTTGGGCATGACAGCTTCCTGCTCGATGTGCCCGCGCAAGACCGGGTCATAGCGGGGTTCCTTAACCAATGAGCCTGCGCCCCGACCTTGCGATTATCGCCGCCAATGTCGCACCGGGCAGCCGGGTGCTCGATGTGGGCTGCGGCGATGGTGCCTTGATGGCGGCGCTGCGTGACAACAGCGGGGTTGATGCGCGCGGGATGGAACTCGATCCGCACGGCGTGGCAGAATGCGTCGCGCGCGGACTGTCGGTGATGCAGGGCGATGCCGATACCGATCTGGCCGACTATCCTGACGCGGCGTTTGACTATGCCGTGCTCAGCCAGACGCTGCAGACCACCAAGCGGCCCGATCTGGTGCTGGACGAACTGATGCGGGTCGGGCGAAAGGCGTTCGTCTCGTTCCCCAACTTCGCCCATTGGAAAGTGCGGGCCAGCCTGCTGTGGAACGGGCGGATGCCGGTCACGCGGCTGTTGCCGATTGCCTGGTACGAAACCCCCAACATCCACCATGTCACCGTGCGCGATTTCCGCGAACTGGTCGCCGCCAAAGGCTATCGGGTTGAAGGGCAGTGGTTCCTGTCTGGCGACAAGCTGGCCAATCCGGCCCTTGCCGCATGGCGGGCGGAACACGCGGTGTTTCTGCTGTCACGCTGACGCATCGTTGACCAGCGTCACCTCATCGTCCCGCGCCAGTACCCACAGGCTGAGGCCTGCCGCCTTTGCCCGCTCGACCGCCAAAGACGTGGGTAGTGAAACAGTGACCAATGTACTTGCTCCCGCGCGAACCGCCTTCTCGACGATCTCAAAACTGCACCGTGCGGTTGAGAGTACGAAACCGGGAGCAAGCGGGCGACCCGCGCGGGCCATCGCGCCAGTAAGCTTGTCGACGGCATTGTGGCGCCCGACATCCTCACGAACCAAGCCGATTGCGCCATCGGGGGAAACCCATGCAGCCGCATGGGCTGCGTCGTTTGTCCGGCCAAGTGGCTGGAGATCGCGCAAGGCAGACAGCGCCACGAATATCGCGGCGGGTTCGATTGCGGTATGCGTGGCAACCAGGGGCAGCGGCCGGGCCACTTCGGCAAGGTTTTCGATCCCGCACAGCCCGCAGCTTGATTCCGCGACCCGGCTGCGAACCCGCTCGGTCAGTTTTTCGATCCCGAGGCCGATCAGTTTCGCGCGGACAATCCAGCCCAGCTTAACTTCAGCAACCGCGATGTCGGTCACTTCGGCCGGGGCCGCCGCCAGCCCCTCATTCAGGGCAAAACCGATCGCGAAGTCTTCCAGATCCTGCGGTGTGGCCATCATCACCGCGTAGGATAGGCCATTGAATTCCAGCGCCACCGGCACCTCGGGCACCCAGACGCGCGTTACTGCGCGGCGGGCGCCGTCAGGGCCGATGGCGATTGGATCGCTCACTACATCCGGTGCAGCGCGCAGAGCTTGTTGCCGTCTGGATCGCGCAGATAGGCGAGGTAGAGATTGCCAAAGCCGCCTTCGCGCACGCCCGGCGGATCTTCAATTGCGGTGCCGCCAGCTGCGACGCCAGCTGCGTGCCAGGCATCCGCCTGCGCCGGGTTTTCCATCGCAAAGCCGATCGTCCCGCCATTCGCGGCAGTCGCCGGTTGGCCATCGATTGGCGGCGTCACGAGGAACAGGCCATCATTGTGCATATAGATCAGGCGGCCTTTGTCGTCCTGGATGGCTTCCTTGCCGCCGATCGCTGTGAATAGGGCATCGTAGAATGTCTTTGATTTGGCCAGATCGTTCGTTCCGACCATATTGTGGCTGTACACAGCGCCTCTCCTCTTTCGGTTGCGATTCGCTACGTGTATCGCTTCAGGGCTGTCGGTCAATCGTGCAGCGCATTGGACAGTTGCCGTTCAGAAATTGCCGACTAGGACTAAAGCCATGAATCGGACCCTGCTGGCCGCTGCTGCGGCGCTCACCCTCTTGAACCCGCTTGCTGCTGAGGCGCAGACCGAAGGGAAGGTTGGCGCCTTACCCGATCTCGATGCGCAGGTCCGCTGTTCGGCGCTGTTCGCGCTGGTTGCTGCGCAACAGAACAGCAAAGCCCCCGGATCAGACCGGTTTCCATCT
>JAGNTK010000213.1 GCA_017987575.1 Novosphingobium sp.
GCGAAGTGAAATGGCTCTACACGGGCATACGTGACTGGGTTGATCGCAGTTGGCGGAGCAATTTTAGACCACTACTCCTACCTCTGGCGATTTCGGCATCTTTGGCAGTAATGCTGCGCGAAAAACTCCCTTTCATCTTGCCAGTTTTTGCTCTGTTTGCGTCGGTTTGGACGGCATTCATATTTTATCGTTGCTGGCTTTTGATGAAAGAAGAGAGTTTAAAAAGCGGACAGCTGTATGAGCGCTTGTGGAGATACAAACTTCCGCCTGAGTATGCAGATTCTGAAGATGCTTGGACTGCGGCGGAGCGCCGGAAACGTGCCAAAAAGACGATGCGGCAAAGGCAGCGCAAGCCCTAGATATTCGCTGATTTGGCCAGTTTTCCTATCGCCGCTACTCGCCACGCTTGGAAAGGGCTAGCCGCTTTACGGCTCCGTTACACTGCGCGGCGCGCGCCGGGCGATCCATTCGACTACTTGCTGGCCGTGGGCCTCGTCCAGACCGGCGCCCAGGCCGATTGTGTCGCCGCGATAGTCAAATTTGACCAGGCCGGCCTTGCCGAAATCGGTGAGCGGGGAGACCAGCTTGTCGAGATTGGCGGTGTCTTCGTCCGGGCGGATCGAGAGCGCGTGGATATCGCGCAGCAGGTAACGCTTTTCCCGCTTCAGGCCAAGCATGCGCCAACCGTGGACCAGTTCGCCATGGCCGATCTGGATCACTTCGCGCGCGAGCAAGCTGGTTATGATGTTGAGCAGCAGGTAGAGAGCGCCGCAGACCAAGCCAGCGTAGACGATGTAGTCGTATGGTCCAGGTTCATGCCCAAAGGATCTGCGAAAATTGAAGATTACGAGGCCAAACCCGAATAGTGCCCCACTAACGACCTTCCCGCTCCGTCTGATTGGCATGACCAGCCGCTCGCCCGCCGCATCGAATTCGGTCCAATAGTTCGCCTTGGACGCATCAGGGCCGAGCAAGTTCATGAATTCAAGCGTAGGTTCGCCTGTACTTGCCGTCAATCGCGCGGGTTACTCCGCAGCTGCGCCCAGCTCCTCGATCGCCTCAGCCTGCCGCGCCCACATCTCGGCATAGAGACCGCCGCGCTTGAGCAGAGCGTTGTGCCCGCCTTGTTCAACCAGCACGCCATCGCTCAGCACCAGGATCGTATCGGCATCGGCGATGGTTGAGAGCCGGTGCGCGATCGAGAGCGAGGTGCGCCCTTCGGCAACGCTGTGGAGCGTCGCCAGAATATCCTGCTCGGTCCGGGTATCGAGCGCCGATGTAGCCTCGTCGAGCAGCAGGATAGGCGGGTTCTTGACCAGCGTGCGGGCAATCGCCACGCGCTGTTTCTCGCCGCCGGACAGCTTCAGCCCGCGCTCGCCGACCTCGGTATCGAATCCCTGCGGCAGCCGCCCGATCAGGTCCATCAACGCCGCGCCGCGCGCCGCCGCTTCAACCTCAGCCGCGCCCGCGCCGTCGCGGCCATAGGCGATGTTGTAGCCGATGGTGTCGTTGAACAGCACCGAATCCTGCGGGACGATACCCACGGAAGCGCGCAAGCTCGATTGGGTAACCTCACGGATATCCTGCCCGTCGATCAGGATCCGGCCTGACCACGGATCATAGAACCGGAACACCAGCCGCGCGATCGTGCTTTTGCCCGCACCCGATGGCCCGACCACTGCGACCTGATGCCCGGCGGGCACTTCAAAGCTCAGCCCCTTCAGGATCGTCCGGTCGGGCTCGTACCCGAACACAACACTGTCAAAAGTCAGCGTTGGACGGTTGACAATCAGCGCGGGTGCGCCGGGGGCATCGGCCACCTCGACCGGCGTGTCGATCAGATCGAACATCTGCGCCATGTCGATCAAGCCTTGGCGGATCGTGCGATAGACCATGCCGAGCATGTCGAGCGGGCGGAACAGCTGCATCAGATAGGTCTGGACGAAAACCAGATCGCCGACCGTATGTTCGCCCTTGGACCAACCCCAGACGGTATAGGCCATTGCGCCGGCCATCAGCAGGTTGGTGATCAGCGCCTGCGCGATATTGAGCAGGCCCAGGCTGTTTTCGCTTTTCACCGCCGCATCGGCAAATTCCTGCGCGGCCGCTTCATAGCGCCGGGCTTCGCGCCCTTCGGCGTTGAAGTATTTCACCGTCTCATAATTCAGCAGCGAATCGACCGAACGGGCCAGCGCCTGTCCATCGAGCCGGTTCATCCGTTCGCGCAGGGCATTGCGCCAGTCGGTGATCCAGCGGGTGACGGCCGCATAAGCCACCACTGCAACGGCGGTCGCCGCAACCAGCCCCCAGCCAAAGCTGAAGTAGAAGATTACTGCGACCACGATCAGTTCGATCGCTGTCGGTGCGATGTTGAACAGCATGAAATAGAGCATCACATCGATGCTCTTGGTCCCGCGGTCGATGGTCTTGGTTACCTCGCCAGTCCGGCGGGCCAGATGAAAGCGCAGCGACAAAGCATGGAGCCGATTAAAGGTATCGACCGCCAGCTGCCGGGTCGCTTCCTGTCCGACACGCTCGAACACGATATTGCGCAGATTGTCGAACACCACACTGGTGAACCGGCCCAGCGCGAAGGCCAGAACCATCGCTAAGGCAATCTGAAATCCGACCGGGCCGGTGATCCGCATCGCATCGACCGCCTGCTTGTAAGCAAAGGGCAGCGACAGGGTGATCGCCTTGCTGGCCAGCACCAGCGCAATCGCGATCACGATCTTGCGCTTCAGCGCGGGGCGATCGGTGGGCCACAGATAGGGCAGGAACCGCCGCAGTGTGCCCCAGCCATCGTGGCGGGCGTTGCTATCGGGGGCGGGGT
>JAGNTK010000011.1 GCA_017987575.1 Novosphingobium sp.
GACCGACAGCACTTTCCAGACCGGCAGGCCATGCCGCGCGCGCAGTGCGGCGCAACGCTGCGGTGTTTCAGCACCATGGAGTTGCAGCACATCGAGTTTCGCAGCCGCTACCGCTTCGGCAATCGCGTTGTCATCGGCATCGAGAAACACCCCGACCCGGCCGATTCGCCCGGCCGCACGCTCGCCTAGCTGTGCCGCGACATCCAGCGTCGCATAGCGCGGACTGCGCGTGGCGAACATCAACCCAAACCAGTCCGCCCGCGCCGCAATCGCGGCGTTGAGCGTTTCAGGGGTGGTCAGGCCGCAGATCTTGATGGCGGGGGCAGGCATATGCGCGCCTTACCCAAACCGGCGTTCGTGTCGAGGCTTACTGCGCCAGTTCAAACTGAACCGTCAGGCTGACCTGCGCTTCGACTTCGCCCGCCGCGATCGGGCTGGACGAGGCGTCGGCCATCTTGGCCATCGCGTAGACCGGCTGTGGCGGGCTATATCCGCCGCCTTCGCTGATCGAGACGATCCGTACTACGCGCAGACCGGCTGCCTTGGCATACAGGTCAGCGCGGGCGCGGGCCTGCTTCATCGCATCACCGCGCGCTTCGTCCATCGCGGCGCGGGGATCGGACATCTGGAAGGCAGGCCCATTGATCTGGTTCGATCCCGAAGCAACCAGCGCATCGAGCACTTTGCCAAAGCCCTTGATGTCGCGGCTGCGGATCGTGACAGAATTGCTGGCCTGATAGCCGACGATCCGGGGTTCCTGCACCACTTGCCCGTTGGGGCCGATTACCGGCTGGCCGTAAACCGGGTTCAGATTGATCTGGCTGGTCTGAATATCCTTGTCAGCGATCCCGGCTTTCTTGAGCGTGCCAATCACCTTGGTCATCGCGGCAGCATTTGCCGCCAAAGCCTCGCTAGCAGTCTTGCCTTCGCTGACGACACCAGCGGTAAACACGGCCATATCGGGCGTGCGGGTGCTTTTGCCCTCGGCCGTGATCGTCAGCAGCGTGGATGTTACGGCGACGGTGGGTTGGTCCGAATGGGCCATGGCAACTCCGGGCAAGGCAAGGGCAAGGGCGAGCGGCGCGAGGGCGAACTTCAGGGATTTCATGGAATTACTCCTGCAATTTGAAGTGGGGTCTAGTGTAAGCCGACTTGCTGGTCACTGAACGGCAGCCTTGGCCGCATAAGCTTTCACCACTCATCCGCCTCAGATTTGAAGCTGACGTTGTTGACCTTCCAGACCACGCCTACTTTCAGATAGGTCAGGTCCCATTTGACCAGGCAGCTACCCATAACGACAAGGAACTCTTCGCGCACGGCCCGCGATCCAAAGGTTCTGGTCGAGTATCGCTCTGCTGAGCCAGCCACGCCGCAATCCTTGTCGAGCGTTTGCATGGCTGCGACAGCGTCCGAGTTGTCCGCAACAGAAGGAAATTCGCGACGCAGAGTTTTCTCGACGCCGTCACGCGCGATCTGGTCAAACAATTGCTGCTCAAGCTTGGTTATCGAAGCCCGGTCCTGGGCGGATAATGGCTGGGCGTCGCTGATTGGAATTGCGCCGGCATTTGCCGTCAGCATCAGCGCGATTGTTGCTCCCCAGATCTTGTAATTCATCGCATGGCCTCCTGCTTGACGTCACAGCGTACCCTCAATCGCCCGCGCAGCCGCTGCCGGATCCTCGGCGCGGGCAATCGGTCGGCCGATCACCAGCACGCTGGCCCCGGCATCGCGGGCCTGACGCGGCGTGACGGCGCGTTTCTGATCGCCCAGTTTGGCATCGGCGGGGCGCAGACCGGGGACGACCAGATAACCATCGCGCCACATTGCGTGGACCGCTGCCACCTCGTGCCCCGAACAGACGATCCCGTCGAGACCGGCCTCGCGCGCCAGTTCGGCGAGCCGCATCACCTGATCGTGCGGGGTGCCACCGATCCCGGTCGCGGCCATGTCGTCTTCGTCCAGGCTGGTGAGCAGGGTGACGCCAACGACCTTGCAGTTCTCCCCGGCCGCCGCCTTGGCATCTTCCATCATCGCCCGGCCACCTGCGGCGTGGACGGTGACGATCGCTGGCTCCAGAACATGGATCGCCTGCATCGCGCCCGCGACAGTGTTGGGGATATCGTGGAGCTTCAGATCGAGGAAGATCGGCAGACCCAGCTTGTGAACTTCGAGCACACCGTGGTGGCCATGGGCGTAGAAGAATTCCATCCCCAGCTTCAGTCCGCCGATATGCGCTGCGGCCTTTTTAGCCACTTCGAGCGCGGTGTCGAGGCGAGGGAAATCGAGCGCGAGATAGATCGGATTTGTGTTCATTGCGGTGGTGCCAAAGGATCCTGAGTGGTTGCGTTTTCAAGTTGGGTGGCGGTGCCAATTGCGCTGGGCGCAGACTGGCTGGCTGATTTGACCGAATTTTCCAGAAACCCGATCCGCCGCTTCAGCTGCCAGCGCGCACCCTTATGGATCAGCCACATCGGCAGGAACCCCAGCACCATCGAAACGATCACGATAAACCCGACCGGCCATTCCAGATGGACATAGTTGCCGTCATCAAGCGGCCAGAGATTGAGCGGCACGGTTTGCCAGTTGATCGCGATAAACGCGACCAATGCGACAGTGAATGCGAGCAGCAGGAGCGTGCGGATCAATTGCATGGACCTTGCCTCCTTGTTTGTCAGGGCTTTGCTTGGGCGATGCTAGGCGGCTTGGCGGGCGAAGGGAAGGGCTTCGAGAGGAAAGCGTCGACATCGGCCGCACTGCGCTGTGCTGCTTCTTCCATCGGCATATGCCCGATGCCGGGATAGATGATCTTGGCCGATCCGGGGATCCGTGCGGCGAACCAGTCTGCCCCGCCGACCGGGATCAACTTGTCCTGATCGCCCCACAGGATCAGCGTTGGCACCTTGATTTCGCCGAGCCTTGCGGTGTTGGTGTCACGCTTTCCATACTCGGCAAAGCGCGCACCGGTAGCCTTGCGGTTGCCGGGATAGCGGTTGAGTTCCCAATAGCGGTCAACCGCAGCAGGGGTGACTACCGCTTGGTTCGAGACCGAACCGTGAAGTGATTTCTCGAATATCGAACGCGGGGTGATCACCAGTGCAATTTTGCTGAGGCCGGGGGTGCGGGCAATCCGAAACCCGATCGGCAGCGACTTGTTCGGATCATCTGGCGGCCCGCCGGCATCAACCAGCACCAGATGGGTGAGCTTGCCGGGATGGGCGAGCGCATATTCCCAGGCGACATAGCCGCCCATCGAATTCCCCGCGAGCGCAAATCGCGAAACGCCCAGCTTGCCCATCAGCGCATCGAGCGTGCTGACAAAGGCTGCGCCATCGTACTGCCCGCTGGGGTTGGGGCCGGTCAGCCCATGACCGATCTGGTCAAGGCTGATGATCCGGTACTTGGCGCCCAGCAGCGACACCCATGGCTCCCAGGTGTGGAGCGAGGCGTTGGAACCATGAAGCAGAACCAGCACCGGCCCATCGCGCTTGCCTTCATCGCGGACATGCATGGTCAGGCCGCCACCGACATCGACGAACTGCGAAGCCTTGTTCGTGTACTTCGCCCGCATTTCGCTGGGATCGGTATCGGGAGTATAGCCAATGGCGAAGAGGCCGATCAGGGCGACGAGCAAGAGGCCGCCGATCCATTTGAATGCGCGCTTCATTGGCTCTCTCCTTTGGTTGCCACCCACATCAACCTCTAACAACTTCGTCACCCTGAACTTGTTTCAGGGTCCATCTCTCGCCACAAACCGAAGCGTTGCTGCATGGCAAGACGATCGCGTCATGCTTCTATTCGAAGGACCGGTTGTGCGGCACGATGGATCCTGAAACAAGTTCAGGATGACGGCTCGAAATGGAGATGTAGCGGTCGGGCGCCTACTCGCCAAACACTCGCTCAAAAATCGTGTCGATCGCCTTGAAGTGATAGTCGAGGTTGAACTTCTCTGCGAGGTCCTCCGCGCTCATCACGGCGGTGACTTCGGGATCGGCCTGCAGCAGCTCGAGCAAGCTCAGCTGCCCGTCCGATTCCCATACCTTCATCGCATTGCGCTGAACCAGTTTGTAGCTGGCATCGCGTTCCAGACCCGCTTGCGTAAGCGCCAGCAGCACCCGCTGTGAATGGACCAGACCGCCCATCTTATCGAGGTTCTTCTGCATCCGTTCCGGATAGACCAGCAGCTTGTCGATCACCCCGGTCAGCCGGGCGAGCGCGAAGTCGAGCGTAATCGTTGCGTCCGGCCCAATGTAGCGTTCGACCGAAGAGTGCGAAATATCGCGCTCATGCCACAGGGCGACGTTTTCGAGCGCCGGGGTAACCGCCGAACGCACCACCCGGGCGAGGCCGGTGAGGTTTTCGGTCAGCACCGGGTTGCGCTTGTGCGGCATAGCCGACGAACCTTTTTGCCCGGGCGAGAAGTACTCCTCTGCCTCCAGCACCTCGGTCCGCTGCAAATGGCGCACTTCGATCGCGAGGCGCTCGATCGAGCTGGCGATCACGCCCAGCGTGGCAAAGAACATCGCGTGGCGATCACGCGGGATTACCTGCGTGCTGACCGGCTCGATGCTCAGGCCAAGCTTCTCGGCGACGTATTCCTCAACCGAGGGATCGATGTTGGCAAAAGTGCCGACTGCGCCCGAAATCGCGCATGTTGCAATTTCAGCCCGCGCCGCGACCAGCCGCGCCTTGCAGCGGGTGAACTCAGCATAGGCCTCGGCCAGCTTCTTGCCGAAAGTGGTCGGCTCGGCATGGATGCCATGGCTGCGGCCGATGGTGGGCGTGTACTTGTGCTCCAGCGCGCGGCGCTTGATCGCGGCCAGCAGTTCGTCGAGGTCCGCCAGCAGAATGTCGCTGGCCTGCGCCATTTGCACCGACAGCGTGGTGTCGAGCACGTCGCTGCTGGTCATCCCCTGATGCATGAACCGCGCTTCCGGGCCGACCTGTTGCGCGACCCAATCGAGGAACGCGATGACATCGTGTTTGGTCACGGCTTCAATTGCGTCAATCGCGGCCACGTCGATCTTGGGATTGGTCGCCCACCAGTCCCACAGCGCCTTGGCGCCGGACATGGGAACCACACCCAGTTCGCCCAGCTTTTGCGTGGCGTGGGCCTCAATCTCGAACCAGATCCTGAACCGCGCTTCGGGCTCCCAGATCGCAGTCATCGCGGGGCGGGAATAGCGGGGGACCATGTTCGACTCCTTCAGGATATGCAGGAGCCGCTAGGGGGAGGGGGCGTGGAAGGCAAGGGGTGGGCGGGGATTATGCCTCCACCGGCGGCTTGTCATAGGTCCCCTGCATCGTGATCGCTGCATCAGGTGCAGCCAAAATCGCCTTCAGCGTCTCCACCGGATAGGCCATGTTTGGCACCGCCGGATCATAGGCCGGTTGGGCTACCGGCTCATCCGTCGTGCAGGGTGCCGGATTGAGCATCGCTTGCGCTTCCTCGCCCAAAATGCCGCATTCGGCCAGAATTGCTGGATCGACCCAGCGCGCCGGATCGACTTCGGTGACTTTGCAGGCGACTTCCAGCGTCAGCCCCTCTGGCCCGGCGAAGTAGATTGATTTGCAAAAGCCATGCCCGATCGGGCCGATTGCGGGGACGCCACGGCTGCGGATGCGGTTGCGCATGGCGATCAGGCCAGCTTCATCGGGCGCGCGGAAGGCGAGGTGCTGCATCGTGCCCGCCGCGCATTTGCCCGCGCCGGTCCCGGCGTGGGTGATGCCAAGGGTTGAGGGCACTTCGGCAATCCCGGCCAGTTCGACTACCGAGAAATAGCTCGCCTCGTCCATTTTCAGGAAGGCGTGCTTGCCGCCGGGCACGCCGTGCATTTCGAACAGCCCGACCAGCGGAAAGCCCATCACCTGCGTGAAGAAGGTTAGCTGCGCCTTCATGTTGGCGCTCATGATCGCGATGTGGTGGATGCCATTGGGGTGCTGGGTGGGCATGGTCCGTCCTCTTCCGTTTCCGCAGAGCCTAATCAGACCTGCACGGTTGGCAAGGGCCGCAAGGGGGCTTGAACCCAAAGCGCTGACAGGCCACCACTATCCCGGTGTTCGCGCCCCAGGTCAGTCGCCGCAGTTTCATTGCCGCCAGCGCGGCGGTACTGCTCGTGCCGGGGACGCTGCGCGCACAGGAGGTCGCCCGCATGAAGTCAAATCGTCCCGCCCCGGCCCAGCGCCGCTTTGTCAGCAAGGCGGTGGAGCGCGAGATCGACCGGGTAGCGGGCTTGATCAAGGATCCCGAACTGCGCTGGATGTTTGAAAACTGCTTTCCCAACACGCTTGATACCACGGTGTTCATGGGCAAGATCGACGGCAAAGCCGACGCCTTTGTCATCACCGGCGATATCGACGCGTTGTGGCTGCGCGATTCGGCGGCGCAGTTGCGACCTTACCTGCATCTCGTGCGCGGTGACGAGAATCTGCAACAGCTCTATCGCGGGCTGATCCGCCGTCATGCGCGCTGTGTGCTGCTCGATCCCTATGCCAACGCCTTTACCCGCGATCCGGCATCAAAGGACGGGCTGCATTGGTCAAAATCCGATCGGACCGAGATGAAACCCGGCGTGGCCGAGCGCAAATGGGAGGTCGATTCGCTGTGCTATGTCTTGCGGCTGGCGCACGATTACTGGCAGGCCAGTGGCGATGTGGAACCGTTTGACGATGTCTGGGTGGCGGCTGCAAAGCTGATCGTTTCAACCTTCAAGGAACAGCAACGCTTCAACGGTCCCGGGCCCTACCGGTTCCAGCGCCAGAGCACCCAGCCGACCGAAACGACGCTGGCCGGGGTGGGCGTGCCGACCAAAAAGCACGGGTTGATTCACTCCGCATTCCGCCCGTCAGACGATGCCTGCACCTTTCCCTGTAACATCCCGGGCAATCTGTTCGCCGTCGCCACTTTGCGCGAATTGGCGACGATGGCCCGCGTAGTGCTGCAGGATATGGCTTTGGCGGACGAAGCCAGCGCACTCGCCAGCGAAGTGGAAAAGGCGGTGTTCGCGCATGGGTTGATGCAACTGCCCGATGGGCGTCAGGTCTTTGCCTATGAGACTGACGGATATGGCAACCACCTGTTCATGGACGATGCCAATGTGCCATCGTTGCTGGGGCTGGCCTATCTGCGTTGCCTGCCCGCCGATTACCCGCTGTGGCGGACGACTGCCGAGGCCGTTTGGAGCGAGGCCAATCCGTGGTTCTTCCGCGGAAAGGCCGCTGAGGGGATCGGCGGGCCACATATCGGCGAAGGGCAGGTCTGGCCGATGTCGATCATCGTGCGCGCCCTATCAAGCGACGATGACGCGGTGATCGGCTGGAGCCTGAAGACCCTGCGCGCCACCCACGCCGGGACCGGGTTCATGCACGAAGCCTTCGACAAGGACGATCCGGCCAAGTTTACCCGGACATGGTTCGCCTGGGTCAACGGCCTGTTCGGGGAACTGTTGGTGAAGGTGGCAAAGGAGCGGTCGCATCTGCTGGCGGCGGACTATGGCGCTTAGCTGAATTCCAGCGCGGTTTCACCCGTTACCGCACCACCAGTATCAAATCGGCGTTCGATGATCCGGCCATGGCCATCGTGATCGATCGCCACCACTGTTGAGCAGCGCGTCCCGTAAACCGGACTGAGCACGAACGGAGCGGTGATGAACTCCTCGGGCTGGGCCGGGTCAGGGGCCAGATCAGACAGCGGCTCCAGCAAGGCTTCCAGCGCGGCCCCGCCGTCCAGCCAATCGCGCAAGGCCGCTTCAAACCGCGCCTCCTTGTGCCAATGCTCGTCCAGCCCGCCGTTGGAGAGGCTGTGGATGCCGGGGATCAGCGTGCGGGTTTCGGGACTGGGAAAATTTGTGCTGAGCGACGCGCCATCGGGCCCGGCCATGAACAGGTTGAACGGGTTCATCGCCGCCACATCGCCAGCGTCCTCGCCCAGCAGCCAGCCGGTTACCAAGGCCCCGCGGCTGGCCATGCCGGGCTGGGGATAGCCTGCCGCACGGCGATTGGTGACGAGGGCAAAGCGGCCATGCCCGACGCCTAGCCATGTTCCCCCAGCCTCTAGGTCGCGGCCCGCCGAAATTCCGTTGCCCCACAGGCTCAGCGGTGCGGCGGCACGGGCGTGGTATTCATCGCGGTTGGCAATCGCGACCAAGGCCCAGCGCGGATGCGCGGCCCAGGCAATCGCAGCTACGCACATCTCACACCAGCCCCTTGGCGCGCAGGCTGACGTGGCCTTCCTTGCCGATGATCACGTGATCATGCAGCGTGATCCCCAGCAACCGCCCGGCTTCGGCAATCCGGTTCGTGATCTGGATATCGGCGCGGCTCGGTTCGGGTGAGCCCGACGGGTGGTTGTGGACCATGATCAAGGCCGCTGCGCCCAGATCGAGCGCCTTCTTGACCACCTCGCGCGGATGGATCGCGGCTTCGTCGAGGGAGCCTTCGGATAGCAGTTCGTCACTGACCAGCCGGTTCTTGCTATCGAGGTAAAGCGCGCGGACCCGTTCGTGCTTCAGGTGGGCCATGTCGATCGTCAGATAGTCGATCAGCGCCTGCCAACTAGCCAACACCGGTTGATCCTGCACCCCGGTACGGGCCAACCGCCGGGTGGCGAGTGCCACAATCTTGAGCGCTGCCGCGCTGGTTTCGCCCATCCCGGGATGCTTGGCGAGCGCCGAAGGATCGGCGTTGAACACGCCTGCCAGCCCGCCAAACCGCGCCAGCAGGCTTTTGGCGAGCGGCTTTACATCCTTGCGCGGGATCGCAGTCATCAGCAGATATTCGATCATCTCGTGATCACCCAGCGCGCCTTCGCCGCCGGTCAGCAACCGGGTGCGCAGCCGGGCGCGGTGCCCCGTTCCATCATGCGCTTGCGGTTTATCCTCGGCCACGCGTGGCTCCTGTGCGGGTGACGGCTGGCAATGCATTGCCTTTCGCAGACCAAACGCGCAAGTGTAGCGGCAATGTCCGAGCCCGAGGCCGAAGCTGCTGAACCCGAAGCGGAAGTCCCCCCGCCGCGCCGCAAAAAGCGCTGGCGGGTGCTGGGCGTGCTGGCCGCGCTGTTGCTCGGCGGACTGCTTTATGTCTGGTTCGCGCGCGAAGAATTAGCCGATACGGTCATCGCCGGGCAGATGGAGGATCTGGGCCTGCCTGGCACCTGGCAGGTCGAATCGGTCGGGACCGGCACACAGATCATCTCCAACATCGTGATCGGTGATCCAGCGCGACCCGACCTGACGATTAAGCGTGCAATCGTCGAAACCACCCTGCATTTCGGCCTGCCAACCATCGACAAGGTGACGCTGGAAGAGGCCCGACTTTATGGCACCTACAAGGGCGGCCAGCTAAGCTTTGGTAAGCTAGACTCATTGATTTTCGCAAAGCGCGATGGCCAGAAGGGCCTGCCCGATTTGGATCTTGCACTGATCGATGGCCGGGCCCGAGTCGAGACTGACTGGGGCTTAATCGGTGCCAAAGCCGAAGGGGACGGGAACCTGAAGAGCGGGTTTGTCGGCGCTTTGGCAGTAGCAGGCCCGCAAATGGCCTTTGCCGGGTGCAAGGCTGACCGGGCTAGCGCATTTGGCAAAGTCACCACCGCTGCGGGCAAGGCGCGGTTCGATGGGCCTGTGCGGCTGCAATCGCTGCGCTGCCCGGGCCAGGGGCTGGCACTCGGGACAAGCACTGTGCAACTCGGGGTCGAGCTGAACGAGACGTTCGATGCCGCCAAGGGAACCTATGCGCTGAACACCGGCGCGCTGGGCTGGCAGGGCTACCGGGCCGGCAAGACCGAGGGGAAGGGTGACTTTGCCTTTACCGGGGGCGAACTGGTGGCGTCCTATGCGCTGACCGGAAGCGCGGTCGATCTGGGCGGCGCCGGGGCAGGCACGCTGGTGCTGGACGGCACCTTACGCAGCGAAGACCAGCTGGCGCGCTTCAATGGTGAAGGCTCCATCAAAGGCAGCAACCTGAAAGGCGGCAAGGCGCTGATCGATGGGTTAGCCGCACTCGAAACATCGGGCGAGGGGACGCTGCTCGTGCCTCTGGCCAAGCAATTGCGAGCTGCACTGGCGCGGGAAGAACGCGGATCGACGCTGCGGGCTGATTATGTGCTGCGGCAGACCGGAGCGATCACGCAGGTTACACTGCCTTTTGCCGAGCTGCGCGGTGGCACCGGAGCGCGGCTGCTAGGGTTGAGCAAGGTCGCGGTGGCGCTGGGAATGCGCGGCGGTCCGCGCTTTTCGGGTCGGTTTGTGACCGGCGGCGCGGGACTGCCGCAGATGGCGGGTGTGGCGGAGCGCAAGGGCGGCGGGATGACTGCGCGGTTTTCGCTTGCCGAATACCGCGCCGGCAGCGCCTCGGTCGCTTTGCCCGATTTGCGGCTGGTGCAACTGCCTGGAGGGCAGATCGGCTTTTCCGGCCGCGCGCTGGTTTCGGGGCCCTTGCCGGGCGGCGAAGTGCGCGGGCTCGACATGCCAGTGCAGGGCAACTGGAGCGAGCGCGACGGCTTGGCGATGTGGCGGCAATGCACCCCGGTCAGCTTTGACCGGCTGAAAGTGGGCAATCTGGCGCTGGCCGAACGCGGGCTGGTGCTGTGTCCCGGCAGTCAGGGCGCGATCCTGAAAAGCGATGGGCGCGGCACCCGGCTGGCGGCTGGGACGAGCGGGCTGAACCTGTCAGGCACACTCGGCACCACGCCGATCCGGCTGAAAAGTGGCGCGGTCGGGTTTGCCTATCCCGGCAAGCTGGTCGCCAAGGCGATCGACGTTTCGATGGGGCCTTTGGACAAACCAAGCACGCTGAAAGTGGCGCTGTTCACCGGCGATCTGGGCAAGGCCGTCACCGGACACTTCAGTGGGACCGAGCTAAAGCTGTTCGCCGTTCCGCTCGATATGAGCGAGATTGAGGGCGATCTGCGCTTTGCCAACAATGATCTCGATATCACTGGCGCTTCGCTGCGAGTCACAGACCGCGAAAAACCCGCCAAATTTGAGCCGCTGATCGCCCGCGATGGCACGCTGCAGCTGCGCTCCACCACTTTCACTGCGCAGGCCGTGCTGCGCGAACCCAAGAGCGACCGTGAAATCGTGCACACCAGCATCGCGCATGATCTCGACACCGGTGCTGGATTTGCCGACCTTAAGGTTCCGGGCATTGTGTTCGATGACAAGCTCCAACCGACCATGCTGACCTA
The DNA here is from genome assembly GCA_017987575.1 of Novosphingobium sp. Taxonomy (GTDB): domain Bacteria; phylum Pseudomonadota; class Alphaproteobacteria; order Sphingomonadales; family Sphingomonadaceae; genus Novosphingobium. The sequence goes on from JAGNTK010000011.1 coordinate 11,183, forward strand.
TGCGGCCCAAGGCGTGATCGCGCTCGCCCAAGGGACGGTTACTGGCACCGGACGGATCGACTGGGACGAACGCAAGCTGACCAGCACAGGTCAGTTCAGCACCGACGGGCTCGATTTCGCTGCCGCCTTCGGCCCGGTCAAGGGCACCAAGGGAACCGTGGTCTTCACCGACTTGCTCGGTCTGGTCACTGCGCCCGATCAGCGCCTCACGCTCGCGACCATCAACCCTGGGATTGAGGTGCATGAGGGCGAGCTGTCTTTCGAACTGAAGCCGGACCGGTTGCTGGTGGTCAACTGGGCGAAATGGCCGTTTATCGACGGAGCGCTGGAATTGCTCCCGACCCGGATGGTGCTGGGCGCGGCCGAAGTGCGGCGCTTCACCATGAAGGTTACAGGGGCCAACATGGCTAAATTCGTCAACCAGCTCGAACTGTCCAATATCTCCGCCACCGGGATCTTCGATGGCACGCTGCCATTGGTGTTCGATGAAGAGGGCGGGCGGATTGAGGGCGGCCTGCTGGTCTCTCGCCCACCCGGCGGCAATGTCTCTTACGTTGGCGAACTGACCTACAAGGACCTGTCGACGATGGGCAATTTCGCTTTTCAGACGCTCCGCAGCCTTGATTTCACGCGGATGGAAATCGGACTGAACGGCCAGATCGACGGTGATATTCTCACCACCTTCCGGATCGCCGGGGTGCGCCAGGGACAGGGGACCAAGCGCAATTTCATCACGCGGCAGCTGGCCAAACTGCCGGTGCAGTTCAATATCAACATCAAGGCGCCGTTCTACCAACTCGTCACTTCGTTCAAATCGATGTACGACGATGCTTATGTGCGCGATCCGCGCAGTCTTGGGCTGATCGATGCCGAAGGCAAGCGGCGGGATCCCAATGCGCCGATGCCCGATCCAAGCCCTGCGCCGACGCCAGCTTCTTTGCCGCCTGCGCCAGTAGCACCGCCGAAAAACGATGACATTCAGGATTCAGACAGCAGGACTACGCCATGAACAGCCAAGAATTGACCAACCGCGCCCGGCTTGCGACAATCCTGCCTATGCAGGGGAAACAAACCGGGAAACGGCGGTCGAGCCAAAGCGGCAATGCCGCGATGGTGATGGTGATGAGCGGCGCGGTTGCGCTTTCGGGATGTGTATCGGTCAATGCACCGGACAAACCGATCGTGATCGAGCTCAACATCAACATCAAGCAGGAGGTCGTCTATCGGCTCGCGGCAGATGCCGGGAAGACGATTGACGAAAACTCCGGAGCATTTTGAAGGACGGTATGATGTTGAAGACTGTTGCCAAGTTCGCTTCCAAACACTCGCCTATGGCGCTGGTGGCTGGCACCCTCGCGCTCGGTGCACTGTCGCTGTCAGGCCCGGCCGCTGCGCAGCAACGCGATCCGGCCTATGCGGCTGCACGTGCCGCTGGGCAGGTGGGAGAGAAGATGGACGGCTACCTCGGCTTTCCAACCACGCCGAGCGCCGAAGTGCGGCGCATGGCCGACGACATCAACATCAAGCGCCGGGCCATCTATGCGGAAAAGGCTGCTGAACAGCGCGCCACGGTTGAGCAATACGCTTTCACCACGGGCTGCCTGTTGATCTCGCGGACCCAGCCGGGCGAAAAGTATCAGGCGCCTGACGGCACCTGGCAGACCCGCACTTCGGCGCCCCCGCTGCGCGATAGCCGCTGCCCGTAAACTTAAACGGACCAACACTGAAACACCGCGCGGGGCGGGGGGCTAATCGGCTCCTCGCCCCGCTGCTTTTCCGCAGTGCAGCAGGCGCGGTTGACTTGCGCGGGCAGCCTTCCTAAAGGGGCCGCGCGCAGCTTCCTTTGCCTTGGCAGAGGGCGGCTGCGCGCTAGTTTTTCCGGTCGGTTTGGCCCATTTGGGCACCCGTACCAAGCAGGGCTATCGCGTGACCGATTCGGGCGAAAATGGCGGCGGAGATAATCTCGACCGCAGGATCGCTGAAGCACAGGCGAAGCATACCCGCGGGATCAGTTCCGCCGAAGGCCGCGCCGAGACGCGCGGCTGGGCGGTCGGGATCGAATTCGTGGGGACCGTGCTGGTTTGCGGGTTTATCGGCTGGTCGTTTGATCGGTGGATGGGCTTCAAGACGCCCTGGGGCCTGATCGTGATGTTGCTGCTCGGCTTTGCTGCCGGAACGCGCCGCGCGATGCAGACTTCAGCCAGTTTTGACAGCGACCCCGGCAACGATCCGCAGCGCTGAAGGAGTATTTCGTGGCCAATCCGATGGAGCAGTTCGCAGTCAAGACGATCAAGCCGCTTGAAGTAGCCGGCTATGACGTCTCGTTCACGAACTCCTCGCTGTGGATGCTGATCGCGCTGGTCGCGATTTCGGCGTTCCTGTTCATCGGTACGGCGCGCCCGCAGCTGGTCCCCGGCCGGATGCAGGCGGCTACCGAATATCTCTATGATTTCGTACGAAAAATGCTCGACGAAAACGTCGGGCCTGAAGGTCGTCGGTTTGCGCCGCTGATCTTCTCGATCTTCATCTTCGTACTGGCCTGCAACCTGCTTGGCCTGATCCCGTGGGTTGGCGCCTTCACGCCGACCAGCCACGTCGTGGTCACCTTTGGTCTGGCGATGATCGTTTTCGTGACGGTCTGCGTGGTCGGTTTCTGGCACCACGGTCTGCACTTTTTCAGCCTGTTCTGGCCAAAGGATGCAAACATCTTTCTGGGCGCGTTCGTGTTCACGATCGAATTCCTCAGCTTCCTGACCCGCCCGTTCACCTTGGCGATCCGGCTTTTCGCCAATATGACCGCCGGCCACGTGCTGCTGAAAGTGTTCGGCACTTTCGTGGTTACGCTCGGCTCGTTCGGGGCGCTGCCCTATGTTCTGGGTGCGCTGCCGCTTGTGGTGGTCGTGGCGCTGACCGCACTCGAAGTGCTGATTGCGGTCGTACAGGCCTATGTTTTCGCTTTGCTCGCCTCGTTGTATCTCAACGATGCGGTCAATCTCCACTAAGTTTTTTCAACAACACTCTGTCTAACAAGGAATTTCATCATGGATCCAGCATCTGCAAAAGTCATCGGCGCCGGTCTTGCCGCTATCGGTGCGGGCCTTGCCGCTATCGGCGTGGGTTCGATCTTCGGCCAGTACCTCAACGGTGCCGTGCGTAACCCGGAAGCCGACGCCAAGATGGGCGGCCGCCTGATCTTTGGTTTCGCTGTGACCGAAGCGCTTGGCCTGATCGCGGCAGTTGTCGCGCTGGCTCTGGCATTCGGCTGATTTAAGCGCCGGCCGGTAACCCCGGCCGGCGTTCCTCCCGCTCGTTTCAGGCAGGGACTACGATGCCCCAGTTCGATTTCGCGACTGTCGCTTGGCCCCAGTTGGCCTGGCTCGCGCTGTTCTTCATTGTGCTCTACTTCGGTGTGGTCCGAATGACCCTGCCCAAGCTGGGCAAGGTGATGGAACAGCGTGAAGACAAGATCGCTGGTGACCTCAGCGCAGCTCAGGCTGCCAAGGATACCGCCGATCAGGTCGATGCGCGCTATCACGCCGAAATGGACGCCAGCCGCGAACAGGCTCGGCAAGCGATCGCGGCGGCCAAGGCTGATGCAGCCAAGGCCAGCGAAGCGCGACTCGCCACTGCGGCCACTGCGGCCGATGCCGAAATCGCCGGCGCTGAAGCCCGGATTGCCGAGGCCAGCGCCAAGGCTGAAGGGGCGCTGCGCGATGCCGCAGCGGAAAGCGCGCAAGCAATTGTCGCCAAGCTGACCGGGGTTGAGCCAGCGCTCGATGCCGCCAAGCAAAGCGTCGCGGCGCAGTTCTGAAGGCCGGATCATGACGAACACGCTCCTCATCCTCGCCGAAGCCGCTCACGGCGGTGAACACCATGAAGCGACCCTGCTTGGGCTGGGCGCTGAAGGCTGGGTCTACGTCGGCATCACGATCTTTTTCCTGATCGCGATTTTCAAGGTCAAGGCCCACAGGCAGATCCTCTCGGCGCTCGACGCGCAGATCGCCGAAACTCGCAAGTCGCTCGACGAAGCCCAGGCCATCCGCGCCGAAGCCGAAGCTCTGCTGACCAGCGCCAAGGCCCAGCAAGCTGCCAGCGCCAAGGAAGCCAAGGGCATCATCGCCCACGCGAGCCACGAAGCCGAAGCGATCATCGCCAAGGCCCAGGCCGATACCGCCGATCTGGTCGCCCGCCGCGAAAAGATGGCGCAAGACAAGATTTCCGCTGCCGAACGTACCGCCGTCGAAGCGCTCCGCGCCCAGACCGCCGCTGCTGCCGCCGGCGCTGCCCAATCACTGATTTCCGCGACCCACACCGCCAAGGCTGACAAGAGCCTGGTCGATGAGGCGATCGCCGGACTCTAATCGCTATTCCGAGCTGGAGAGGGGAAAGGGTGGCCTTCGGGCCGCCCTTTTTCGTTGGTGGCACGGCGGGGTACATGTGGACCCACCTCAACCTTCTTTGCTCCGTCACCCTGAACTTGTTTCAGGGTCCATTTCTCGTTTCAGACTGAAGCATTGTGTCGATAGCGGCCACGCCGCCAGATCGCTCGCCCGACAGCGCTAAGAAATGCGCGGCGCAATGGACCCTGAAACAAGTTCAGGGTGACGAGAGATGCGGAGAACTCGGTTCTGTCCTTAAGGCTCCAACACAACCTTTCCGACGATCTCCCGCGCGGCCATCGCCGCAAATGCCTCGCGCCAGCGGTCCAGCGGCAGCACGCGGTCGATGTGCGGGGTCAGCCTGCCCTCCGCTGCCAGCGCCAGCATCGCATCGCGGATCGCCTTGCCCCGCTCGGGAAAACGGCGGGCATATTCGCCGGCGCGGACGCCGACCACCGAGAAACCCTTGATCAGCGGGATGTTGGTGGAAATATCGGCAATTCGCCCGCCGGCAAAGCCGACCACCAGCAGCTTGCCGCCAAAGGCCACACAGCGGGTGCTTTCGTCGAACACGTCCCCACCGACCGGATCATAGACCAGATCGCACAGCGCCCCGCCGGTGATCTCAGCCACCTGTTCGCGGAACTTGCCCTGCGCCAACAGCACCGCGTCAGGCTGACAAGCAGCGCGCAAGGCCTCCAGCTTGGCCGGAGAGCCGCTGGCGGCGATCACGCGGGCGCCCAGCGCCTTGGCGAGGTCACAGGCCGCGAGGCCCACGCCGCCGGTCGCGCCGTGCACCAGTACCCATTGACCGGGTTTAATCCCGCCCAGTTCGACCAGCGCGGTATAGGCCGTGCCATAGGCCGCGCCGAGCGCCGCAGCGGTGGCAAAGCTCATGCCATCGGGGATCGGCCGCAGCGCAGTGGCATCGAGCGCGGCATATTCGGCGAAGGTGCCGGTCTTTTGCCCGCCGAACACCCGGTCGCCGGGCTGGAGCGGGCCATCCGGATCGGCTTCCAACACCTCACCCGCCAGCTCCAATCCGAGCGTGAAGGGCAGCGCGGGCTTCATCTGGTATTCGCCCTTGGTCATCAGCGGATCAGGGAAGTTTAGCGAGGCTGCGCGGATGCGGACCAATACCTGGCCGGGCTGGCGCTGGGGTTGCGGCACTTCGGCAAGTTGGACACCCGACAGGTCAGCGGAGAGCGCGTTGACAACAAGGGCTTTCATTCGGTCATTCCATACGTCCGTTCGTGTCGAGCGTAGTCGAGACACCGCGCACCAGTGTCTCGACTACGCTCGATACGAACGGGAGGGGGGAGGGGGCTAGAAACTATCCTTCGCAGCCCTCAGTGCTGCGAATGTCGCAACCGCATCACCGCCGCCCCAACGCGCTGCCAGCGCCGGATCATCGGCCCGCAGGAACGGATTGGTGGCGAGTTCGCGGGCGAGGGCAAAGGGCACGGTCGGTTTGCCAGCCTCCCGCGCCTTGCCGATTGCCTCGCAATAGGCCGCTAGCTCAGCATTTTCCGGATCGGCGTGCGCTGCGAAGCGGGCGTTGGATTGGGTGTACTCATGGGCGCAGTACAGGCCGGTTGATGCCGGTAGCGCCTTCAGCCGGGAAAGGCTGGCCCAGAACTGATCCGGCGTGCCTTCGAACATGCGTCCGCAGCCCAGGGCGAACAATGCATCGCCCACGAAAGCGGTCTCGGCATCGGGCATGTGATAGGCGACGTGACCCATGGTGTGCCCGCCAACATCGATCACGGCGGCGTCCCATTCGCCTAGCATCACTGTGTCACCGTGCTTGACCGTGCGGTCGGGCGCCGTGCCCAATTTCTCCACTTCGGCCGGGCCGACCACCTTGCAACCCGTCGCGGCCTTGATCGCGGCATTGCCGCCAGCGTGATCGGGGTGCCAATGGGTGTTCCAGATCTGGGTGATCTGCCAACCTTTGTGCCCAGCTTCGCGCAGGTAGGCGTCGGCATCGGGCGTATCGATACAAGCCGTCTCGCCGCTGACCGGATCGTGGATCAGGAAGCCATAGTTGTCGGACAGGCAGGCGAACTGGTGGATTTCAAGCATGGGTCTCTCCTGCCGCCACCTTACCCACTTTGCCCAAAAGCAAAAGCCCGCCCGGATCGCTCCGGACGGGCCTTTGATTTTTACGTCATCCCGAGCTTGACCCGGGATCGCTGGCCGGATCACTCCAGCAGTGCGGAAGGATGCCAGCGGTCCCCGGTCGAGCCGGGGACGACGCCAGTTCAGTCCTTCTTGGCCTTCAGTGCGGCACCCAGGATGTCGCCCAGCGAAGCGCCGGCATCCGACGAACCGTACTGTTCCACGGCTTCCTTTTCTTCGTGCATCTGGCGCGCCTTGACCGAGAAGTTCGGCTTCTTCGAACGGTCGAAACCAGTGACCATCGCGTCGAGCTTCTGGCCAACCTGGAAGCGGTCCGGACGCTGTTCGTCGCGATCGCGGCCCAGATCGCTGCGCTTGATGAAGCCGGTCGCGCCATCGTCGCCAGCCTGAACTTCGAGGCCGCCGTCGCGCACTTCGAGCACGGTAACGGTGACAACGTCGTTCTTCTTGAGGCCCGAAGAGGCAGCAGCAACACCGGCCGCCGGAGCGCCCTTTTCAAGCTGCTTCATGCCCAGGCTGATGCGTTCCTTTTCGACATCGACGTCGAGGACGATCGCAGAAACCTGCTCACCCTTGCGGTGCAGAGCCAGCGCGTCTTCGCCCGAGATGCCCCAAGCGATATCCGACATGTGGACCATGCCGTCGACATCGCCATCGAGCCCGATGAACAGGCCGAATTCGGTGGCGTTCTTGACTTCGCCTTCGACGTTGGAGCCAACCGGGAACTTCTCGGCAAAGGCTTCCCACGGGTTCTGCGCAGCCTGCTTGAGGCCGAGCGAAATGCGGCGCTTGTCGCTGTCGACTTCGAGAACGATGACGTCGACTTCCTGCGAAGTGCTGACGATCTTGCCCGGGTGGACGTTCTTCTTGGTCCAGGACATTTCCGAAACGTGGACCAGACCTTCGATCCCGGCTTCCAGCTCCACAAAGGCGCCGTATTCGGTGATGTTGGTGACCACGCCGTGCAGCTTGGCGCCGACCGGGTACTTGGCCATGACGCCTTCCCACGGATCGCTTTCCAGCTGCTTCATGCCGAGCGAGATGCGCTGGGTGTCCTGATTGATGCGGACGATCTGAACCTTGACGGTGTCACCGATATTGATGACTTCGTTCGGGTGGTTGACCCGCTTGTAGCTCATGTCAGTGACGTGGAGCAGGCCGTCGATGCCGCCCAGATCAACGAACGCACCGTAATCGGTGATGTTCTTGACCACGCCTTCGATGATCTGACCTTCAGCCAGACCCGAGATCAGGCCCGAACGCTGTTCGGCGCGGGTTTCTTCGAGAACGGCGCGGCGCGAAACCACGATGTTGCCGCGGCGGCGATCCATCTTCAGGATCTGGAACGGCTGCGGGATATCCATCAGTGGCTGCACATCGCGAACCGGGCGGATATCAACCTGCGAACCGGGCAGGAAGGCCACGGCGCCGTCGAGGTCGACAGTGAAGCCGCCCTTGACGCGGCCAAAGATCACGCCGTCGACGCGCTTGCCTTCGCCAAATTCGCTTTCCAGCTTGTCCCAGGCGGCTTCGCGGCGGGCGCGGTCGCGGCTGAGCATGGCTTCGCCATCGGCATTTTCGACGCGGTCAACGAAGACTTCGACTTCGTCGCCCACGGACAGGCCGTGCGGCTGGCCCGGCATGGCGAATTCGCGCAGCGGAACGCGGCCTTCGCTCTTCAAGCCAACGTCGATAACGGCCTTGTCGCCTTCGATTGCAGTAATGGTTCCCTTGACCACGCGGCCTTCAAAGCCGCCATCGCTGGCACCGCCGAGCGATTCGTCAAGCATCGCGGCGAAATCGTCGCGGGTGGGGTTGGCAGAAGTTGCCATAGAGTGAGGTATCCTCAAGTTTGCAAATTACCGGCCAGGCGGTTGTTTCCGCCGGTCTTTCTCCACCCCGGCGGAATTGCCAGGCTGGGCCAAAAGGGGCCGAACTGCCGCAGCGGCCGAATGCCGATTGCGGCGCCCCGTTACCGGGACGGGCGGCCCTTATGCGCAGAGGGCCGGAAAAGCAAGGGAATTGCTAGGGAGCGGGGCGGTAATCGGCCCGCTTGAGGGTCAGCATATAGGCGGTGAGATCGTCCACCTTGGCAGGGTCGATCGCAAAGGCCATTTGCCCTGGAAAACTGTGCGAATCGCGCAGGAATGTTTCCAGCGTCCGGGCGGTTACCCCCTTGGTGTTGACCACGGCATCGAACCGCGGCGCTTCGGGGTTCGGTGAGGCGGAATTGGCGGTGATCGCGTGGCACCCGGCGCAATGCGCTTTTGCATAGGAAAACCCGCGCGCCTCTTGCTCGGTCAGTTCGATGGTCGGCTTGGCCGGGATCGTGGCACAAGCGGTGATGGTCAGGGCGGCGGCGGTCAAAAGAATGCGCATGGCCAAGCCCTATCCTGCCCGGGGCGGGGCTTCAACCAGCTTGCCGCACTTGTGCGGCGATCTGGATCGCTGCTGCGATAGCGGCATCGCGGCCTAGGTCGCTTGTGTCGAGAAGTACCGCATCATTGGCGGCCACCAACGGTGCCTCGGCGCGGCCGCGGTCGCGCGCGTCGCGCGCTTCCAGATCGGCGGCAATTTCGGCAAGGCTCACGTTGCGGCCCGTCGCCTGCATCTCCTTGAACCGCCGCTCGGCCCGCGCGGGAACGCTGGCGACCACGAACAGCTTCACCTCGGCCTCAGGTGCGATCACCGTGCCGATATCGCGCCCATCGAGCACCGCACCGCCGGACTGGGTGGCGAAAGCACGCTGCAAATCATAGAGTGCCGCCCGAACGCCAGGATGGACCGAAACCCGGCTGGCGAGGCCACCCGTCGCTTCGCTGCGCAGCTCCGGATCAGCCATCAGGTGGTCGGGAAAATCACACGCGATCAGTGCATCACCGGGATCGTCTGGATTGCCGCCGTTCAGCGCGCACTGCCGTCCAACTGCGCGGTACAGCAGCCCGGTATCGAGATGCGGCAGGCCGAAATGCGCAGCGAGGGCCTTGGCGATGGTGCCTTTGCCCGAAGCAGTAGGGCCATCAACGGCGATAATCATCTCGCCAAACCATCCAACAGCGCCTCAAACACCGGAAAGCTCGTCGCAATCGGGCGGGTGTCGTCTACCTCGACCCCCTCGCGGCTCGCCAGCCCAGCCACCGCCATAGCCATCGCGATGCGGTGGTCGAGGTGGGACTTGACGCGGGAGTTGGCGCTGCCGCGCAGCGGGTCCCCGCCCATACCGTGGATGGTCAGGCCGTTCTCGGTTTCCGTTACCCGCGCGCCAACTGCTGCCAGCGCCGCCGCCATGGCCGAAATGCGGTCGCTTTCCTTGACGCGCAATTCGTCGAGGCCGGTGGTGACGGTGGTGCCATGTGCCAGCGCGGCGGCGACAAACAGGACCGGGAATTCATCGACCATGCTGGGCACTACGGCAGGATCGACCGTTATGCCCTTCAGCACCGAATGCTTCACCAGCAGATCTGCCACCGGCTCGCCGCCAACTTCGCGGCGGTTCATTTCCTCGATGCTCCCGCCCATCTGGCGCAGGACTTCGATCAGGCCAGCGCGGGTCGGGTTGAGGCCGACGTTTTCGATGGTGAGTTCGCTGCCCGGTACAATCAGCGCGGCAACGATGAAGAACGCGGCAGAGCTGGGATCGCCGGGAACTTCGATGACCTGCGGTTTCAGTTCGGCCTCGCCGCGAATCCGGATTGTGCGGGTGCCGGACGAATCGACCTCAACCGTCAAATCTGCTCCGAACCCGCGCAGCATCCGTTCGGAATGATCGCGGGTCGGCACGGGCTCAATCACAGTCGTGATGCCAGGGGTGTTGAGGCCCGCCAACAGAATCGCGCTCTTTACCTGAGCAGATGCAACCGGCAAGCGGTATTCGATCGGCACTGCGGGGTTCGCGCCCCGCACGGTCAACGGCAGGCGGCCGCCTTCGCTGGCCTCAAACGCTGCGCCCATCTGGCTCAGCGGATCGATCACCCGGCCCATCGGGCGCCCCGACAAACTGGCATCACCGAAAAACCGGGTCTCGATGGCATGGCTGGCGACCAGTCCCATCAGTAGCCGGGTCGAGGTGCCCGAATTGCCCATGTCGAGCGGGGCCTGCGGCTGGAGCAACGCGCCAACCCCCACACCGTGGACGGACCACTGACCTTCGCCGACGCGCTCCACACTCGCCCCCATCGCCCGCATCGCGGCTGCAGTGGCAAGTACATCCTCTCCCTCCAGCAAGCCCGACACGCGGGTTTCACCCACGGCCAAGGCACCGAGCATGATCGAGCGATGGCTGATCGACTTGTCGCCCGGCACGCGAATTGTCCCCTTCAGCGGCCCGCTGGGCATGAAACGGCGCGGGGTCGGGGCGGTATTGGCGGGAGCGGACAAGGCGCTGGGCTTTCGTTCGGGACCGGGAAATGCGCGCGGCTTTTGACAGCGCCCGCGCGCTATGGCAAGGCGCGCCCGCGCTGGAGCAGGCGTAGCTCCTCTCCAATAGGTATTCACAGTTTTCCGTCCGGGCTGCGGCACCGGGCAGTATTTGAGGAATTGACATGGCCAAGGCTGAATGGGGCGCCAAGCATGGTTGCCCGAAGTGCGGCACCCGCTTTTACGATCTGGGCAAGGATGACCCGGTGAGCTGCATCGAATGCGGTTATGCTTGGCATCCCGATCCGGTGCTGAAATCGAAGCAGCCGATCCCCTATGAAGAGGTCAAGAAGGTCGAAGTGGTTGAAGACACCGATCTGGCCGATCCCGATCTGGATATCGATGAAGACGGCGATTCGCCGGATAACGACGTGGATCTGGGCGGCGACGATGACCTTGGCGTGGCCGGGGTCGAAGGTGACGGCGACGATAATTAGGCTCTTGCCAAGCGCAGAGGCCGCCACTAATGGGGCGACCTCTCGCGCTTCGGCTTGAGGGTTTGGTGGCCCCCCAGGGTTGCCGCGACGAATGGTTTAGGGGCCTTAGCTCAGCTGGGAGAGCGCCTGCATGGCATGCAGGAGGTCAGCGGTTCGATCCCGCTAGGCTCCACCATTCCTCGAGTGAATGAGTATTTGTTTGGCAAGCTGGTCAGCGAGGTTTCGCTCACCGGCTTTTTTCGCGTTTCGGAGTTTTGTTGCCCATGTTCGACGCTCTTTCAGACCGGTTAGGCACTGTCTTTGACAGGCTGCGCGGTCGTGGTGCGCTCAACGAGCAAGACGTCCGCGATGCGATGCGCGAAGTGCGGATTGCGCTGCTTGAGGCCGATGTGGCCTTGCCGGTGGTCCGCCGCTTCATCGATGAAGTAACTGAAAAGGCGGTTGGCCAGAACGTGCTGCGTTCGGTCACCCCGGGCCAGCAAGTCGTCAAGATCGTCAATGACGCGATTGTTGACATGCTCGGCGGCGAGGACGTGCCGGGGCTGGACCTCAATGCCGCCCCGCCGGTGGTGATCCTGATGGTCGGCCTGCAAGGCTCAGGCAAGACCACCACCACCGCCAAGCTGGGCAAGCTGCTCAAGGAAAAGTTCGGCAAGAAGGCCTTGATGGCCTCGCTCGACGTCAACCGTCCGGCCGCGCAGGAACAGTTGAAGGTGCTGGGCGAACAGGTCGGCGTGGCAACGCTGCCGATCATTGCCGGGCAGCAGCCGACTGAAATCGCGACCCGCGCCCTGCAAGCCGCCAAGCTGCAGGCGGTCGACGTGCTGCTGCTCGACACCGCAGGCCGGCTCCACGTCGATCAGGGCCTGATGGACGAGATGCAGGCTGTCGCCGGGATCTCGAAGCCGCAGGAAGTGCTGCTGGTCGTCGATGCACTGGCCGGGCAGGATGCGGTCAACGTCGCCAAGTCCTTTACCGAGCAGATCGAACTGACCGGGATCGTGTTGACCCGGATGGACGGCGATGCGCGCGGCGGTGCGGCGCTGTCGATGCGGCATGTCACCGGCAAGCCGATCAAATTTGCCGGCGTCGGCGAAAAACTTGATGCGCTCGAAGTGTTCCAGCCGAGCCGGGTCGCCAGCCGAATTCTTGGGATGGGCGATGTCGTCTCGATCGTCGAGAAGGCTGCGGCTGCGATTGAGGAAGAAGACGCCCAGCGGATGGCTGAGCGGATGGCCAAAGGTCAGTTCGATATGAACGACCTGCGCCAGCAGTTGCGCCAGATGCAGAAAATGGGCGGGCTGGGCGCGCTGGCCGGAATGATGCCGGGCATGAAGAAAGCCAAAGCGGCGATGGACGCCAGCGGGATGGATGACCGGGTCTTGCTGCGGATGGATGCGATCATCGGATCGATGACCCCCAAGGAACGCCAACGTCCCGAACTGCTCAATGCCAAACGCAAGATCCGCGTCGCCAAGGGTGCGGGCATGCAGGTTCAAGACGTCAACAAGCTGCTCAAGATGCACCAGGAAATGGGCCGCGCGATGAAGCAGATCAAGAAGATGGGCGGCCTCGGCGGCCTCGCGAAGATGTTCGGCAAAGGCGGCCTTGGTGGCGCCATGCCGGGCCTTGGCGGCGGCGGAGGCGGCGGTTTGCCCGGCCTCGGCGGCAGCCTGCCCGGCAATCTCAATGACCTGTTGAAGAAATAATTCTTATTCCGATTTGTTAGAAAGGTAGTTCAAATGTCTGTTTCCCTTCGTCTTTCACGTGGCGGTTCCAAGAAGCGCCCGTATTACAAGGTTGTCGCCGCCAACAGCCGTTCGGCCCGCGATGGCAAGTTCCTCGAGCAGGTTGGCACCTACAACCCGCTGCTGGCCAAGGACGATGAAAATCGCGTCCGCCTGGTCGAAGACCGCGTCCGTTATTGGCTGGGCGTTGGCGCACAGCCGACCGACCGCGTTGCCCGCATGCTCGACAAGGCCGGGATCAAGGAACGCGCCGCGACCAACAACCCCAACAAGGCTGAACCGGGCAAGAAGGCCAAGGATCGCGCTGAAGACAAGGCGACCAAGGCTGCTGAAGCCGCCGAAGCCGCTGCCGCAGCTGCCGCTGCTCCGGTAGTTGAAGAAGTAGTCGAAGAAGTTGTGGCCGAAGCCCCTGCGGCCCAAGAAGCTGCCGTCGAAGCGCCTGCCGCTGAAGAAGCTGCTCCTGAAGCCGCAGCTGAAGAAGCTCCGGTTGCTGAAGTCGCCGCTGAAGAAGCCGCTCCTGAAGCTGCTGCCGAAGAAGCCCCTGCTGCTGAAGTTGCAGCTGAGGAAGCTCCGGCTGCCGAAGCCAGCGAAGAACAGGCTTAAGGCCCGGTCTTGGCTGACACCCGCCCCGTCACGCTGGCCGCCATCACTGGCGCGCACAGCTTGGGCGGTGAGGTCCGGCTAAAGCTGTTTGGTGAAGGCGTGGCGTCGCTCAAGCGATTCCGCGCCTTCAACAATTCCACGCTGACGCTGGAAAAACTCAATGATGATGGCAAGGGCGGGGCAATCGCCCGCTTTGCCGAAGTCGCGGACCGTACCGCTGCTGAAAAGCTGCGCGGAACGGCGCTCACCGTGCCGCGCGATGCCTTGCCGGCGCTGGCCGAGGGTGAATACTACTACACCGACCTGCTCGGCCTGCCCGCGATCTCAAGTGATGGCGATCCGCTGGGCACTTGCGTGGCAGTCGAGAATTTTGGCGCAGGCGACGTGCTCGAAATCCAGCGACCCAATGGCAAAAAATTCATGGTCCCAATGCGGGCTGAGGCCGTGCCTGAGTGGGACGCGGAGCGGATTGTCATCACGACGGCCTTTGCGACCGACGACTGATCTCAGCCAATTCTCTGCTTCTCCTGCTCCGCCCCTGCTGAGCTTGTCGAAGCACTGTCTTTCTTCATGAGGTTACGCGCTACCCCAAAAAGAACAGAGCAGTGCTTCGACAAGCTCAGCATAGGCGAGGTGTGCTTGCAGGGTAGCTGCTAAAAATCCACAGTCAGTTCAACCCTTCGGCTTCCCAACTATCTTCTCAAGCTCCTTCCCAAACGCCTGCATATCAAAGTTCTGCGGATCGTCGTGGGCATCGGGAATGGTTGAATCCACGGTATTGTGCTGCGCCGGGATCAGCCAGCGTCCGGCCCGCGCGCTGACGTAAACGTAGAGCGCGGCAAGCATCCGGTACTGCTGCCGGGTGAATCCGGGTTTAGGGCCGTGGGTTTGCCCGCGGCTGGTTGCGCCGGGCAAAAAGCGGCGCGGCTGGACCGTTTCGATATGGAGGAACCGCCCGCGTGCGCGGCTGCCGACCACGCGGCTTTCCAGCTTGGTGGCGCGCCAGGGTTCCTGAAATTCGTGGCCTGCCCAGATCTGCCCAACTCGGTTCAGGAAAATATGCGCGACCGGCGCCTTGGCGAAGGTGCCGTCCATGTAAGGCGTGAAATCGTTGACCTTCCAGTCGCTGTTCAGCCGCTTGGGGAAGGGATCATATTTGTAAAACGGCGTGCTGGTATCGTGGATCACGAAATAGAGCAGCGGCAGGCCTTCCTCGGTCTGTGAAACCGGGGCGTCAGCGTGCTGAATGGCATAGGCGCGGTAGGGTTCAGGGAAGGCCGCAATCGCCGCTGCCTTCATCGCCGCCGTTGGCGCACCGCCATCGCGCATCAGCCGGACGATCACCGGCGGCAGCGGCTGCGGCTTGCGCACCGCGCCCAGCTCGATCTTGCGCAGCAGACAGGTCGCCTGTTCCAGTGGAGTGCCGGCAAAGGTCAGCGTCTCACGGCTGAAACGGCATTCACCGATCTCTTCGGCCAGCGCCGGGGCGGCGAGGGATAGGGCCAAAACGGAGGCAACGGCTATGCGGCGCAATTGACGACTCCTGCAAAATGTATATACATTGCGTATATACGGAGATGGCGATGAACAAGCCCGATTCAAACCTTGTCCGCGATGCGCGGCACAGTTTCGACCTTAACGGGGCCACAGCGGCGGGCAACAACCTTGTTCCCGCTGCTGGGCCGGTGCGGGTCAAGGTTTTTAAATCGGGCAATTCGCTGGCGGTAAGGATGCCTAAGGCGCTGGGATTGGAAGCGGGAATGGAACTGGAACTGACCACACTGGGTTCGGGCCGCATTGCGCTGGCTATGATCGAACCACAGCGCAAAACGATCGACATCAGCGGGTTTGCCGGGAAGGCGCCTGGCATTAAACTGGCGCCGCGCGAAGATTTCGAGGAGCGTCCCAGTACCATCGCTGCTAGAGAAGCTGCGCGCAAGGCGGCCGAACAGGCGTGATCCGTTACCTGATTGATGCCAACTCGGCGGTCTATGCGATGGACGTTGGCAATGACTCGCTTAAGGCGCGAATTGCGGACACCACAGCGGGTGAGCTCGCGATCTCGGCCATCAGCTATGCCGAAGTGGCCTATGGTACGAATGTCGGCAAGCCGCCTCCACCTGAAGTACTGGAGGCCTTCATACAGGCAATTCCGTTGCTGCCATTCGACGAGTCTGCAGCGCGCGAATATGCGAAGTTGCCGTTCAAGCGGGCGCGCTTCGACCGCCTGCTCGCCGCCCACGCGCTGAGCATCGGTGCCGTGGTGGTGACGAATAACGAGGCTGATTTCGCGGATGTGCCGGGGTTGGTGGTTGAGAATTGGACGGTCTGATGGGTGCTCCAGCCAATATACCGCCACCTCCACCCCCAATCATCTCCGAAGCTCTGCCCAAGTCGGCCATTCCGATTGAAGCGCTGCTGACTGGCGCGGCCATGGCAGTTGCGTTTGCAGCTTTGATATCCTGGGTTGTAGCATTGATCTTGTCGAAAACGCGCCTAGCCGATTTGCTGGTTAAGGTGCTGGCTGGTGCTGCGTTCCCAGTATTGATTTTCAGCGTGGCCCTATTCGTGGGCTTGCGGTCAGAACGGCCAATTCTCGACGTGCTAACCGGACTGCCAGCTCGGACTTATCTGACGATGGTGATCATGTTTGCCATTGGCTGGTGGATCGCTGGCCGCACACTGCGGCTACGGCATGGGCCGATTGACCCCAAGGTATTCAGTTAAATGACCTTCCAAGCTACTGTCCTCACCCTCTACCCAGAGATGTTCCCCGGGCCGCTTGGCGTGAGCCTTGCCGGCCGCGCGCGGGAGGAAGGCAAGTGGGCGCTCGATACCGTTCAGATCCGCGATTTTGCGATCGATAAGCATCGCACGGTCGATGACACGCCTGCGGGTGGCGGGGCAGGAATGGTGTTGCGCGCTGATGTGCTAGCCGCGGCGATTGACCATGCCCGTGCGGACCAGTCTAATTGCCCTGTTATCGCCATGACGCCGCGCGGAAAGCCGCTGACTCAGGCGCGGGTGCGCGAAATTTCCGCTGGGCCCGGGGTGATCATCCTGTGCGGCCGGTTCGAAGGTTTTGACGAGCGGATTTTCGCCGCGCGCGATGTTGAGGAGGTCTCGGTCGGCGACATCGTCCTGTCGGGCGGAGAACCGGCGGCTTTGATGCTGCTTGACGCTTGCATTCGGCTGCTTCCCGGCGTAATGGGCGCGGCTTCGAGTGGTACCGAGGAGTCCTTTGAACAAGGATTGCTTGAATATCCTCACTTTACCCGGCCCGCTGAGTGGGAAGGGCGCACGATCCCTGAAGTGCTGCGATCGGGGGATCATGCGAAGATCGCGGCTTGGCGCAAGTCACAGTCCGAGATCGATACACGGTTACGCAGGCCGGACCTTTGGGAGCGTCATACAGGCGCTCGGGTCCAGTCTGCCTCTGGCGCGCGGCATGAAGATGAGGACCCAGGTCAATGAACCTGATTCAACAGATCGAAGCCGAGGAAATTGCCAAGGCTGCAAAAGAAGTACCGACTTTCCGCCCCGGCGATACCGTCCGCGTTGGTGTGAAGGTTATCGAAGGTGAGCGCAGCCGCGTTCAGATGTACGAAGGCGTGTGCATCGCCCGTGCCAACAAGGGCATCGGTTCCAACTTCACCGTCCGCAAAATGAGCTTTGGCGAAGGCGTGGAACGCGTATTCCCGCTCTATTCGCCCAACATCGACAGCATCACCGTCGTCCGCAAGGGCGTCGTGCGTCGTGCGAAACTTTACTACCTGCGCGGTCGTACTGGTAAGCGCGCGCGTATCGCCGAACGCCGCGATCCGCGTCCGGGCGAGTGAGGCCAAAAGGTTCTAGCGCCAAGGTGCTATACCGAATTAGAAGAGGCGTCCCGGCCATGGTCGGGGCGCCTTTTTCGTTCTGAGGATCAACACCATTGCCATGCGCTACTTCGCTGCCCTGCTTTCCGCCACGATCCTCACCGCAACTCCAGCCTTTGCTGAGGACACCCCGGTGACGGCCTCCTCAAAGCCAGCCGAGGCCAAGGCGCTCGATTTCGAACGCGTCTTTGCCAGCCCCAGCCTGAACGGTGCGGTGCCGCGCGGGGTCAAGCTCTCGCCAGATGGGCGCTGGCTGACCGTGCTGCGGAACCGTGCGGACGACCGGGAGCGGTATGACCTGTGGGGATTCGATCGCAAGTCTGGCCAATGGACGATGCTGGTCGACAGCCTCAAGCTTGGATCGGGTAAGGAGCTGTCCGAAGCCGAAAAGATGCAGCGCGAACGCCAGCGGATCGGCGATTTGAAGGGCATCGTGACTTACGAATGGACGGCCGACAGCAAGGCCATTCTGGTCCCGCTCGATGGTGATCTGTACCTTGCCGGGCTCGACGGCAAGGTGTCGCGGCTGACCGACAGCGCCGGGGACGAGCTCAACCCTGCGCTCAGCCCCAAGGGCGGTTACGTCTCGTTTGTTCGCGATCAGCGGTTGTGGGCAGGGAAAGTCGGGACCGAGGCTCAGCCGGTCTCGCCAGAGGAGAAGGCGGACACCGTCCACTGGGGCGAAGCGGAGTTCGTAGCGCAAGAGGAAATGGCCCGCTTCACCGGATACTGGTGGGCGCCCGACGACAGCCGTATCGCCGTCCAGCGGTTTGACGACGCCCCGGTCGGGATCGTCACCCGCGCGGCGATTGGCGCGGAAGGGACGAAGACTTTCCAGCAGCGTTATCCGGTGGCCGGGTCAGCCAATTCGCTGGTGTCGCTGTGGGTGATGGCGCCGGACGGGTCGGGCAGAGTTGAAGTCGATCTGGGGCCGGACAAGGACATCTACCTCGCCCGGGTCAACTGGGCGCCGGACGGCAAGACGCTTTACGTCCAGCGTCAGAATCGTGCGCAGACCCGGCTCGATATGCTGACTGTCGATCCCGCCACCGGCAAAGCCAAGGTGCTGTTTACAGAACAGGCCGCGA
The DNA here is from genome assembly GCA_017987575.1 of Novosphingobium sp. Lineage (GTDB taxonomy): Bacteria > Pseudomonadota > Alphaproteobacteria > Sphingomonadales > Sphingomonadaceae > Novosphingobium. Next base: position 29,874 of record JAGNTK010000011.1, read on the forward strand.
CGGGCAGCTGGGTCAACCTGTCAAACGACTACCGCTTCCTTAAGGACGGCAGCCTGATCTGGTGGTCAGAGCGCGATGGCTTTGGGCATTTGTGGCACTTCAAGGCCGGCAAGTGGAAGCAGCTGACCAAGGGGTCGTGGGTGGTCACTTCGCTGGTTGGGGTGGATGAGAAGTCCGGACAGGTTACCTTCACCGCGACCAAGGATGACGTGCTGGCGACCAATATCTACGCCCTCAATCTGGCCAGCCCTGCCAAGATTGAGCGGCTGGGCGAGCCAGGCTGGGTCCACGGCGCGAGCATGGACAAGGCCGGGGCAACGTTGCTGGTCACCCGCTCCAGCCCCAGCCAGCCGCCGCAGGTCTATGTCGCCGATGGCACCGGCAAGCGGCTTGCCTGGGTAGAGGAAAACAAGCTCGACGCGGCGCATCCCTATGCGCCCTATCTTGCCGCGCACCGCACTCCGACCTTTGGCACGATCAAAGCTGCCGACGGGACCGAGCTACACTGGCGAATGACTACTCCGGTGATGGAACCGGGCAAGCGCTATCCCGTGTTCTTCCAGCACTATGGCGGGCCGACTGCGCAAACCGTCACAAAGGGCTGGGGCGGGCCGCTCGAACAGGCGATCGTGGGGAAGGGCTATATCTTCTTCCAGATCGACAACCGCGGCAGCGAAAACCGCGGCGTGAAATTCGCTTCGACCCTGCTGAACGCCATGGGCGGGGTTGAGGTGGCCGATCAGAAAGCCGGCGCGCTGTATCTTAAGGGCCTTCCGTTCGTCGATGGTAGCCGGATTGCGACATACGGCTGGTCCTACGGCGGCTATATGACGATCAAGATGCTTCAGGCGGATCCGGGGCTCTATGCCGCCGGTATCGCCGGTGCGCCGGTGACCAAGTGGGAGCTTTACGATACCCATTATACCGAGCGCTATCTGGGCGATCCGAACAAGCAGCCGGCGGTCTATGAAAAGGCCAATGCGCTGGCCGATGCGGGCAAGATCACCGATCCGCTGCTGCTGATCCACGGGATGGCGGATGACAACGTGGTGTTCGAAAACACCTCGATGCTGGCGGCGCGGCTGCAGGCGCAGGCCGTGCCGTTCGAAATGATGCTTTATCCCGGCTACACCCACCGGGTCGGCGGACCGAAGGTCGGTGTGCATCTGTGGCAGACGATCTTCACCTTCCTTGACCGGGCGATGCCAGCGAAATGATGCTTAGCCGCCGCAGCGCGCTGCTGGGCGGACTGGCCTTGGCAGCTTGCGGGCCGGCCGAGGCGCAGGTCCGTCCGGCCACGGCACGGGCCAAAGCCCTGATTGCTGCGGCACGGCGGCAGGTCGGGGTAACGCTGGCCTATGACCCGGCCTACACCGCGCTGGACTATCCGGGTGGCGATGTGCCGCGCGGCAAGGGCGTTTGCACCGACGTGCTGATACGTGCTTACCGCGATGCCTTTGGGCTCGATCTGCAGGTGGAGGTACACCGCGATATGGCCGCGAACTTCCGCGCTTATCCCAAGCGCTGGAGTCTGAAGCGGCCCGACCGGAATATCGATCATCGCCGGGTGCCCAATCTGGAGACGTTCTGGACCCGCCAGTCCGCCCGTCTGCCGATCCCGGCGCGCGCTGAAGACTGGCAACCGGGTGACCTGTTCACCACCCTGATTGAAGGCCGCCTGCCGCATACCGGGATTGTTTCAGACCGGTTGGCCGGAAATGGCAATCCACTGGTGATCCACAACATCGGTAGCGGCGCGCGCGAAGAGGATATGCTGCTGGCGTGGCGACCGACTGGGCGCTTTCGCTGGCGGCTCTAACAGGCTAGGGGCAGCGCTCACCAATCGGAGTATGGCAATGGGTTACCGGGTAGTAGTCGTCGGTGCTACGGGCAATGTCGGGCGCGAGATGATGAACGTACTGGCCGAGCGCGAGTTTCCGATTGAGGAGATCGCCGCCGTCGCCTCTTCGCGCTCGCAAGGCACCGAAGTTGAATTTGGCGATAGTGGGCGGATGCTCAAGGTCAAGAATATCGAGCATTTCGATTTCACCGGTTGGGATATCGCGTTGTTTTCGGCCGGGTCTGAAACGGCCAAAAACTTCGCCCCCAAGGCCGCCGCAGCAGGCTGCGTGGTGATCGACAATTCATCGCATTTCCGGATGGACCCGGACGTGCCGCTGATCGTGCCTGAAGTGAACCCCGATGCGATTGACGGCTACAAAGCCAAGATGATCATCGCCAACCCCAATTGCTCAACCGCGCAGATGGTCGTGGTGCTGAAACCCTTGCACGATGCGGCAAAGATCAAGCGGGTGATGGTCGCCACCTATCAGTCGGTGTCGGGCGCGGGCAAAGACGGAATGGACGAACTGTTCGAGCAAAGCCGCAACATCTTTGTTGGCGATTCCAGCGTGCCGGTGAAGTTCACCAAGCAGATCGCGTTCAATGTGATCCCGCATATCGACAGCTTCCTGGATGACGGATCGACCAAGGAAGAATGGAAGATGGTGGTCGAAACCAAGAAGATCATGGACCCCAAGATCAAGGTCACCGCCACTTGCGTGCGGGTGCCGGTTTTCGTCGGCCACAGCGAAGCCATCAATATCGAGTTCGAGGACGAGCTGAGCGCCGAACAGGCCCAGGATATCCTGCGCGAAGCCCCCGGCGTGATGCTGGTCGATAAGCGTGAAGACGGCGGCTATGTAACCCCGATCGAATGCGTCGGTGATGGCGCGACTTACGTCAGCCGGGTCCGCGAAGACCCGACCGTGGAGAGCGGCCTGTCGCTGTGGTGCGTGTCCGACAACCTGCGCAAAGGCGCCGCGCTGAATGCGGTCCAGATCGCAGAACTGCTGGGACGGCGGCATTTGAAGAAGGGATGACGCAATGACGGAAGTGCTGACTGGCGGATGCCTGTGCGGGAAAGTCCGCTATTCGGTGAAGCAGACGATGCGCTTCCGATCTTATGCGTGCCATTGCGCCGATTGCCAGCGCCGCACGGGCAGTGCATTCGGCATTCAGCAATCAGTGCTGACCGGTGATCTGACTGTCGAAGGGGAAATCCTGCGCGGCGAACACGTTCAGCCCAGCGGTGCGGTCGCCGGAATCTATGCCTGCAAGCACTGTCTGACACGGGTTTACACCGACAACAACGCCAGACCCGGAATTGCCAATTTGCGCGCGGGAACGCTTGATAACAGCCCCAGTATGGTGCCAGCGGCGCATCTGTGGGTGCAGAGCAAGCAACCTTGGGTGATGATTCCTCAAGATGCCGTGGTGATGGAAACCCAGCCTACCGACGTGGCTGGCTGGATGGCGATTTTCAAACCAGAGGTGGTATGACTCAGACCATGACCGGTGGCTGCCAGTGTGGCCGCGTTCGCTACAGCGCTGAAATTGAGAGCGACGAGGCCTATTGGTGCCATTGTCGGATGTGCCAGAAGGCGACCGGCGGGATCGCGGCTGCATTCGTGCAGGTGGAACCCGCCAAGGTCACATGGCTGTCTGAGCCTGACTGGTACGCCAGCTCGCCAGTGGCGCGGCGGCCATTCTGTTCGCGGTGCGGAACCCCGCTGGGCTTTGCCTGGGCCAATGGCAGTGGCGAGATGGATCTGACTGTCGGCAGCTTTGACGATCCAGCGCGGTTCCGCCCGGTTGCCCATGCCGGCTGCGAGGCGATCCACGAAGCCTGGCTCGATACCAAGGATCTGCCGCGGCACTATACGGCTAGCACGCCCAGCGTTGTGAAGCAGTGGCAAGGCGCCGGGCTGGAAGTTCCGGAGTGAAACTGGCGCTTCGCCCCTGCGCCGGTGAGCCGGAGCTGGGTGATCCAGCGGTTACCGGGCAGTTCGCGGCACAAATGGCTGCACTGGCTGAAGAACAGCAGATTCCGCCGTGGTGCGGCTACATCGGCTGGAGGGATACTGAGCCGCTTGGCTTCGGCGGTTTTGTCGGCAAGCCTGATGAGGCCGGTGTGGTCGAAATCGGCTACCTCACTTTTCCGGCGCATGAGGGGCTGGGCGTCGCAAGTGCGGTTGCCGCGGGCCTTATTGCAATCGCGCGGGGCGAGGGGCTTTCGGCGGTTATCGCGCATACTCTGGCGGAAGAGAACGCGTCCACCGCCGTGCTGCGGCGCAACGGCTTTGAGCGCGATGGCGAAGCGCAGGATCCCGATGAAGGCACAGTCTGGCGCTGGCGGCTCGATCTGGGCTAAGGCCCGGCGATGACAACCGAACACTTCACCGCTTTTGATGGCACACGCCTTGCGCTACACCGCATGGGGCAGGGTCGTCCGCTGATCATGCTTCATGGCCTGTTTTCCAGCGCCGAGATGAATTGGATCAAATGGGGGCATGCCGAACGGCTTGCGGCGGCCGGGTTCGAATGCCTGATGCCTGATCTGCGGGCGCATGGGCAGAGCGAGGCGCCGCACGATCCCGCGGCCTATCCGGACGATGTGCTGGCGAAGGACCTTGGTGCGCTGATCGCGCATCTGGGGCTGACGGATTATGACCTGTGCGGGTTCTCACTCGGTGCCCGGACTTCGGTTCGCGGGGTAATCGCGGGGCTAAGGCCAGCGCGGCTCGTGCTCGGCGGGATGGGGCTCGAAGGCCTGGCCGGCTGGACCGGGCGCGGTGCCTTTTTCATCGACGCAATTGACCGGTTTGACGAAGTGAAAGTCGGCGATCCGGCCTTTCCGGCGGTTTCGTTCATGAAAAGCATGAAGGTTGACCGCGTTGCCGCACGGCTGCTGCTACATACCTTCGCCGATACCCCGCCAGATGCCTTGGCCGCGCTGACGATGCCGACACTGATCGTCAACGGCGATCAGGACCGCGACAACGGCGATCCCGCCGCGCTGACCGCAGCCTTGCCCGATGCGGTGCAGGCCATCGTCCCCGGCACCCACATGAGCTGCGTGACCAAGCCAGACCTAAGCGAAGCGATCCGCGATTTCCTTACCGGAACGGCGGCTCGTTAAAGGCACGCAGCTTGCGTGAGTGTAGCCGGGCACCTTCGGCCCGCAGCAGATCGCAGGCGGTGGTGCCGATCTTGAGGTGGGCTGCGATGGCTTCTTCATAGAACCGGTTGGCCTGGCCCGGCAGCTTGATCTCACCGTGGAGCGGCTTGTCTGATACGCACAGCAGCGTTCCGTAAGGTACCCGGAAGCGATAACCTTGCGCGGCGATGGTGGCGCTTTCCATGTCGATCCCGACCGCGCGGCTGAGCGATAGCCGCCGCGCGAACTGGGTATATTGCAGCTCCCAGTTGCGATCATCGGTGGTTGCAACCGTTCCGGTCCGCATGCGTTTTTTGAGGTCCGCACCGGAATCGCCGCTGACCATTTCGGCGGCCTGGGCCAGAGCAATCTGCACTTCTGCAATCGCCGGGATCGGGATTTCGGGGGCGAGTACGCCATCGAGCACGTGATCATCGCGCAGATAGGCGTGGGCCAGCACATAGTCGCCGATCCGCTGGGTATCACGCAGGCCGCCGCAGTGGCCGATCATCAGCCAGGCTTCGGGCCGCAACACCGCAAGGTGATCGCAGATCGTCTTGGCGTTGGATGGGCCTACCCCGATGTTGACCAGGGTGATCCCGCTCTTGTCCGGCCGGGTGAGATGATAGGCTGGCATCTGGTGGCGCCGCCACGCGGTGTCGGACAGCAATTCGCGGGCATTGGCGCTGGGAGCATCCAGCTGCAATCCACCCGCGCCGGTCAGCGACGTATAACCGTCCTGTCCCAATTGCTGACCTGCCCAGTCAACGAATTCATCGACATATCGGTGATAGTTGGTGAACAGGATGAAACGCTGGAAATCCTCGATCCGGGTACCGGTATAGTGCGCCAGTCGGGCCAGACTGAAATCGGTGCGCAGGCCATCGAACAGGGCCAGCGGGATAGTCTGATCGGGATTGGACAGTTCGATCCCGTCAGCGAGCTCGTCGCCGATCAGCGCCAGCTCTGTGGTCGGGAAATGCTTGGCCAAGTCAGGCGGGCTGAGCGTGCCGAGGCCGGAGCTGGCGTCGATCACATAGGGGAACGGGATTTCCTGAGCCGAAGGGCCAACTTCAACCTCGATCGCATAGTCATCAGCCAACAGGCTGAGCTGTTCGCTGAGGTAATCCGCAAAAAGCGCCGGGCGGGTGACGGTCGTTGCAAAAGTGCCACTGCGGCCGAGCCGTCCGAAGGATCGTTTGAGATCGGGACGTGTTTCAACCCCTGCATAATGGATCCGTAATTCCGGATAGCACCAAGCCTTGTCGGTGCGCCGCGATGGTGGGGGAAGCGTGCCGTCGCTTGCAAATTTGGCGATATCGCCTTGCAGGGTGGAGACGGCGGTTTCGTAAACGCGGACCAATTCCGCGATGATTGTTTCTGTCATTTGCATCGCAGGCCTATAACCACATCTGCGTGACATTTCAAATGCGGCAGGTCCGCAGAAACGAAAAGGGGGCGCCGAAGCACCCCCTGATCGGTTTGAAACTGTCCGAAGCGATTAGTCTTCGGTTTCTTCCGCAGCTTCATCAGCAGCCGGGGCTGCTTCGGCGCGAGCCGCTTCTTCTTCGGTCATTTCACCGTTGCCGGCTTCGAAGTCAGTCGCTGCGGCAGCCGCAGCGTCGTCTTCGAACATGGCCTTGATCACGTCAACGCCCTGCGCCTGCTGTTCGGCTTCGTCTGGCGAACGGGCTACGTTCACCTTGACCATAACCGCAACTTCGGGGTGCAGCGTAACTTTGACGTCGAACAGACCGATGGTCTTGATCGGGCGTTCCAGCACGATCATCGACTTGGCAAGGTTCGCGCCGTCGGCATTGAGCGCGTCAACGATGTCGCGCACCGAAACCGAACCATAGAGCTGGCCGGCGTTCGACGAAGCGCGGATCAACACCACCGAACGGCCTTCGACGTCCTTGGAGTGGATTTCGGCTTCACCGCGGCGGCTGGCATTGTCAGCTTCGATCTTCGAGCGGTTGGCTTCGAAAACCTTGCGGTTGGCTTCGTTGGCGCGCAGCGCCTTCTTGTTGGGCAGCAGGAAGTTGCGGGCGTAGCCGTCCTTGACGGTGACTACGTCGCCGATCGTGCCGAGCTTCTCGATCCGTTCGAGGAGGATGATATCCATGGGTATTGTCCCCTTACTTCACGAGGTAGGGCAGCAGCCCCACCTGGCGGGCACGCTTGATCGCCTGGCCCAGTTCACGCTGCTTCTTTGCAGAAACGGCGGTAATGCGCGAAGGCACGATCTTGCCGCGTTCGGACATGTAGCCCTGCAGCAGACGCGTATCCTTGTAATCGATGACGGGAGCGTTCTTGCCCGAGAACGGGCAGCTCTTGCGGCGGCGGAAAAAGGCGCGGGCCATGGCTTAGAACTCCTCGCGTTCGCGGCGCTTGGTGCGCTCACGGTCTTGCTTGCGCATCTGCACGGACGGGCCTTCTTCATGGGCCTCAACCCGCACGGTCATCCAGCGGATCACATCTTCGTTGATCGCGGTCTGACGTTCCAGCTCGGCCACGACGCCGGCAGGGGCATCGATGTTGAGCAGAACGAAGTGCGCCTTGCGGTTGCGCTTGATCTTGTAGGCGAGGTTCTTGAGGCCCCAGGTTTCGGTCTTGGTGACCTTGCCCTGTCCGGCTTCAACGATCTCGGTGGCGGTGGCGGCCAGCGCATCAACTTGCGCTTGGCTAAGGTCCTGGCGAGCCAGGAACACGTGCTCATAGAGAGCCACGGCATATCCTTTCATCATTCAACCGATCGCTGGCTGATCCGCACGATTGCGGGGCCCCTCCGGCTTTCTTCGCTCCCACTTTCGCGGGAAGTCGCGGCCTTTAGCCGGTCTGGGGCCAAAAGCAAGCGCGAAGTCAGGGACTAGCGATAGTCACTCAGCTGGGTTTTGAAGGCGTGGCCATCGCGAATTCCAGACAGGACACCATCAAGCATCCAGTGGTCGGAACTGCCGGGCTCGGCGTAGAGCTGCAGATTACCGGTCAGTCCTTGCCAGTAGTGATTTTCAGGCAGGGGATCGCCGGAAATCAGGTTGCAGCGCTCGATATAGGCTCCCACCGTAGCCTCGGTGCCCCAGCAATAGCCGCCGATCGCAAAGACGGCGCTGTATGTGCCTGTGTCCCAACGGCTGGACATCTGCAACTGGCCATCGATCAACATCTGATCGTTCGGTTTCAGATCAACCTGCAGTTCCAGCGTCAGTCGTCCGCTTTCGGTGTTGGCCGTGGTGGTTTGACCATAGCCGTGCCAGTGCCGCGCAAACAACGGGCGTAGGATGGACCAGTTTTCGGTAGCGAGATTTGCCTTTGCTGCTCCGGCGCCGACTGTCAGCACCAGCGCGCCAGTGCCGGTAATCATCTTCCGCCGGGATAATCGCTTAATCATGGCTCGCCAGTCATAATGCCGTGACTGATTGAGGGCCCAGACCCGCCATCAGTCCGCGTCGATCAAATTGACCTGGATGCGGGTCCCGTCGATGTCGTCGGTCAACACTCCCTGCATGGTGAAGCGGCCCTT
>JAGNTK010000214.1 GCA_017987575.1 Novosphingobium sp.
GCGAATACCGCTTTCCGCTCGCGCCGCTCGGCACTTACCGGATCGTGGTTTTGCCGCCTGCGCCTTATGCCGCGCCTTCGACTGCCAGCCCCGCGCAGATTGCGCCATTGCGCCGCCCGGATGGTGAGCCGATGACCATCCTGCCAGCGTCCTATGGACAGCCGTTGACCTTGTCCGGACCGGCCGCAATTCGGGTTGATATACCAGTCGATGCCCCGCCGATCGGAGTAACGCTGACCAAGGTCGCTTCGCGGCCTACCGCCTTGCCGGGGGATGTGGTGTTCTACACCATCACAGTCCGCAATCCCGATCCAATCAATGCCAAGACCGGCGTGACGCTGGTTGATACGCCTTCACCGCTCATGCGGCTTCGCACCGATACGGTTCGTATCGATGGCGTGGCCGCGCCAGGCGCCGTGCAGGTCTCACCCGATGGCCGCGTTCTGACCGTTTCGATGGGTGCGGTCGCTCCTGGAGCAAGCCGCACCGTGACCTATGCCATGGCCGTGCGCGCTGATTCACCGGCCGATACCGCGATAAACCGCGCCTCCGTCAGCGATGATCGCGGGCGGATCAGCCGCGCCAGCGCTACGGTTCGGATCCTGCGCGAAGATATGGGCGCGCGGATGACCCTGATCGGGCGGATTACCGACGGTGGCTGCAATGTTGACGGGATCCACAACCCGATCCCGGGTGTTCGGGTGGTGCTGGAAGACGGAAGCTTTGCAATAACCGATGCGGATGGACGCTACCACTTTGAAGGACTGGTCCCCGGTACCCACGTTGCGCAGGCCTTGACCCATACCTTGCCGAAAGGCGGCCAGTTCACTGATTGCACGCGATCAACGCGCAGTGCCGGCAGTGCCAGCTCGCGGTTCGTGTTGGGGCAGGGCGGCAGTCTGGTTGTCGCTGATTTTTCTGCAACGTTACCTGAAGTTACGACTGTAACACGCCGTAATAACAATAATTTAGATCAGAAACCTGATCGTGAAGCTGACGCGGCTGCTGAGCGCAAGGCCGCTGGGGCCGATACCGATTGGCTGGCCAAGGGTGATGGCCCGCCGGCCTTCCTGTTCCCGGCAATCGACCACAATCCGCGGGCACCTGCGATCCGGGTGGTGATCCGGCACCGGGCAGATCAAAAGATTGAACTCAAGATTGATGGCAAGCCGGTCGATCCGGTTTCGTTTGATGGTTCGCGCCAGGCACCGGGCGGCCGCTATGCTGTTTCGATCTGGCGCGGAATCCCGCTTGATGGCGAACAGACCCGGCTGACGGCAATCGTGCGCGGGGCCAAGGGCGAAGTGGTGACCGAGCTGGCCCGTGATGTGCATTACGCACAAGCTCCGGCCCGGGTCGAACTGGTTGTCAGCCAGAGCCGCCTGATCGCCGACGGCAGCACCCGCCCTGTGCTCGCACTCCGCATCCTTGACCGCAACGGGCGTCCCGTGCGGGCCGGTCTGACGGGCGAGTTCACGCTGTCGGCACCCTACGAAAGCGCCGAAGCACTCGATGTCATGCAGAGTCGGGCGCTGACCGGTCTTGGCCGTTCAACGCCGCGTTGGCACGTCAAGGGCGATGATGGCATGGCCTATGTCGAACTGGCTCCGACGATGGCCAGCGGCAAGCTGCACGCGGAATTCAATCTGTCCGATGGCCAGCAGCGACGCCGGGTCGAAGTCGATACGTGGATGGTACCCGGCAAGCAGCCGTGGACCGTTGTGGGTCTGGCCGAAGGCACCGCCGGGGCTCGTTCGGTCGCCGATCAGATGCAGCGCGCAGGGCGCTTTGACAGCGATCTGGGCGATGATGCGCGCGTCGCGGTCTATGCCAAAGGCCCGATCAGCGATGGCCTGCTGCTGACGGCGTCCTACGATAGCGCCAAGCAGCGTGACGAGCAGGTCTTGATGGGGGCGATTGACCCGCGCGCTTACTACACCGTTTTTGCCGATATGTCTGATCGCCGCCACGACGCGGCGAGCCGCGAAAAGCTCTATGCCCGCCTGGAAGGCGCCGGGTTCTTTGCGCTCTATGGCGATTTTGAAGCCGGGTTCGATCAGACCCAGCTGGCCCGCTACCAGCGTGTTGCCACTGGGTTCAAGGCTGAGCTCACGCGTGGCGACCTGCACGTTCAGGGGTTCGCCGCAAAGGTCGCTTCGACCCATCGCCGGGACGAATTTCAGGGCGGCGGCATTTCTGGACCCTATCGCCTGTCGAGCCGTGCTCTGGTGCCCGGAAGCGAAGTGGTGACCCTGGAAGTCCGTGATCGGTTCCGGCCTGAAATCGTGGTTAGCCGCAAGATCCTGGTCCGCTACGCCGACTACGATATCGATCTGCTGTCGGGCACGATCACCTTCAATGAGCCGCTGCTCAGTCGCGATACCGATCTCAACCCACAGTTCGCAGTGATCAACTATGAGCTGGATGAGACCGCCCGTGATGGCGCGGTCAATGCCGGGGTGCGGATGGACTATACCACTGCAGGCGGACGGCTGCGGATTGGAGCCAGCGCCGTTACCGATACCAGTGCCAACAATGGCGACCGGACCAATCTGGCTGCGATCGACGTCAAGGCCCGTATCGGCAAGGATACCGAACTGCGCGGCGAAGTGGCCACCAGCTTTGGCAGCGGCAAACAGGCGGTAGCCTGGCTGATCGAGGCAGAGCACCATGACGGCAAACTCGATCTGACCGCCTATGCCCGTTATGCCGAACGCGAATTCGGTCTTGGGCAGACCAGTGGAGCCGAGCTGGGCCGGCGCAAGTTTGGGGTCGATGCACGGTATCAGGTGA
>JAGNTK010000215.1 GCA_017987575.1 Novosphingobium sp.
CGTTCACGGCAAAGCGCATCGACAGCGTCGGCGGATCGATCGGCTGAGCGTGGAGCGGTTCGGTGACCGAGGGATCACAGATCGTGTTCGAAACGGTCGCGTCGGTCATCCCGGCGATCGAGATGATGTCGCCCGCGCGGGCCTCATCAACCGGCACGCGCTCAAGCCCGCGGAACGCCATCAGCTTCGACGCGCGGCCGGTTTCGACGATCTTGCCATCGTTATCGAGGGCGTGGATCGGCGAATTGACCTTGACCGTGCCCGACTGGACCTTGCCGGTCAGAATGCGGCCGAGGAAGTTGTCGCGATCAAGCAAGGTGACCAGGAACTTGAACGGTCCGTCATTGTCAGCCTCAGGAGCCGGGACGTGACGGACGATGGTTTCAAACATCGGGGTCAGCGTGCCTTCGCGAAGGTCTGGGTCTTCGTTGGCATAGCCGTTGCGGCCCGAAGCGTAGAGCACCGGGAAATCGCACTGTTCATCGGTCGCATCGAGCGAAACGAACAGATCGAACACTTCGTCGAGTACTTCCTGAATGCGCTCGTCGGGCCGGTCGACCTTGTTGACCACCACGATCGGACGCAAGCCCAGCGCGAGCGCCTTGCCGGTCACGAACTTGGTTTGCGGCATCGCGCCTTCAGAACTGTCAACAAGCAGGATCACGCCGTCGACCATCGAGAGGATGCGTTCCACTTCGCCGCCGAAATCGGCGTGGCCGGGGGTGTCGACGATGTTGATCCGGGTGCCTTCCCATTCGACCGAGGTGCACTTGGCCAAAATGGTGATGCCGCGTTCTTTTTCGAGATCGTTCGAATCCATCGCGCGCTCTTCGATCCGCTGATTGTCACGGAAAGTGCCGGACTGGCGGAACAGCTGGTCAACCAGCGTGGTCTTGCCATGATCGACGTGGGCGATAATCGCGATATTGCGCAGCGGCAGGGGGGCGGACATGGAAGTATACTCTCTTGCGGGGGGTAGGGCGCCTTGCTGCGCCGCAACATTGGCCGCGCCCCTAGCCGAAGCGGGGGGTTAGAGCAAGCTTTGCGGTTAGAGTTCCCGCAGCGCCTGTGCTGGCTTCGCTCTCAATAATGGAAGCGAGGCCCCCAGCGCGAACAGGATCACCAGCAAAAGCCCCATTCCCAGCGTCGCCAGCACCGTTGGCCAATCCGGCAGCCAGTCAAATTCGAACAGTTCGACCACCACCAGCCAGGCCGTGCCCATGCCAAGCGCGAGTGCGACTCCGGCCAGCAGAGTTGCGAGCAGGGCATATTCGGCCAGTTGGAGCGTTAACAGCTGGCGGCGGCTGGCGCCGAGTACGCGCAGGATCACATTGTCATAGGTGCGGCTGGCCCGCGCGGCGGCAATTGCGCCGAGCAGAACCGCGATCCCGGCGAGTACCGCGACCGATGCGGCGCTGAGGATCGCGAGGCTGACCTGCCGCAGCAGATCGCGCGCCTGGTTCAGCACGCCGCCAACCTCGATCACCGAACTGGAAGGGAATTCCCTGACCAGGGTGCGCAGCAGCCCGCCGCGATCGCCCGCCTTGGGCAGATCGATCATTGCCGCCAGATTGTGTGGTGCATCGGAGAGCGCGTTAGGGCTGAACACCATCACATAGTTGAAGCCGAGCGAATCCCAGTCGATCCGGCGGAAAGAGGCGATCCGCGCGGTCCGTTCAACCCCCAGCACGCCGATCGTCAGCTGATCGCCCAGCTTCAGGTCCAGCGCTTCGGCCATTCGTTCGTCCAGCGAGACTAATGGTTCACCGGTATAGTCCTTGGGCCACCATTTCCCGGCGGTGACCGAGTTGCCCTCGGGAATTGCTTCCGAATAGGTCAGCCCGCGTTCGCCGCGCAGCGCCCAGCCGTTTTCGGGAATCGATTTCAGCGTCGAAACGCGGATCATCCGGCCTTCGGGGCCATAGGCCAGCACTGCCCCGCGCATGGTCGGAACGGTCCGCACTTTGGCACCAGGGGACTGCGTCTGCACGGTTTTGACGAAATCGGCAGCCCGGTCACGCGGCACGTCGAGCACGAAGTAATCCGGCGCGCGCTGCGGCACGCGGGACAGGATATTGGCATCAAGGCTGGTCTGGATCGCCGCCAGCAGCACGAATGCTGAAAGGCCAAAGCCGAGCGCGGTCACCAGTGCGCCAGTCTGTGCACCGGGGCGGTGCAGGTTGGAAAGGGCAATCCGCAGGATCGGGTGCGCAGGCCGGGGCAGTCGTGCCGCTCCAGCCCGGATCGCCCAGCCGAGCGCGCCGAGCAGGAGCAGCAGCGCCGCCGCTCCGCCGAGAAACCCGGCGACCATCAGCGGCTGACGGCTGCCGATTAGCGAAAGCCCGACAATCCCGGCGATCCCAAGGCCGACTGGCAGTAAGGCCTCACGCCACTGGCTCGCCAGCGGCGAAACCCGTGCGCGCAGCAGGGCCATTGCCGGAAAGCGCCGCGCGGCCAGCAGCGGCGGGGCGGCGAAGACCAGTGCGATCAATAGCCCGTAAGCGGCAGCGCGGGTCAGCGCCCAAGGATCGAAAGTCAGTCCGGCGGCAACCGGCAGCAGCTCGCCCAGCGCGCTGGCGAGCAGCGGCGTGACCAGCACCCCGGCGGCGAGGCCTGCCAGACTTCCGGCCAGCGCCGCAGCGCCAATCTGTAGCAGATAGATCCGGGCGATATCGCCGCTGGTCGCACCCAGAACTTTCAGCGTTGCGACCGAACCGCGTCGCGCCTCAAGGTAAGAGCTGACACCGCCGCCGATCCCGATCCCGGCGATCACCAGCGCAGCAAGGCCGACGA
>JAGNTK010000061.1 GCA_017987575.1 Novosphingobium sp.
GAACTCTACTGAGCTCTGGCCATTTATACTGCAGCGCAAGCTAATTGGGGGGGGTAGAATCGGATGAAGCAATTTGAGCCGTCGCCGCCGTCCGCGCCAAGGGCCGCAGTGCCTGGCACTTGGTCGGCATGAACGAAGGCCACGGCTTCGCGAAAAAGGAGAACGCCGACTATCAGTTCTGGACTGAACTGATGTTCTGGGAAAAGAACCTGCTGGCGAAGTAGCGGCCAGCGCATTGGCGGGGACACGGTTGTCCGTGTCCCCCGCGCAAGCATTCAAATTCTACATCGCCCAAGGTGCAACGCGGACGTAGCTCGTATTTCCGGCTCTGAACCAGTCCCGCATCGTTGTTCCCGAGATTCCCAGGCCGTCGTTGTTCCGGCGCGCATCATAGGCACAGCGCGGTCCGTCCGGCCCCCGGTCGATCCGGACATTTATGCTTCTGGCGCTTCCCGACAGCTCTCGGGAAGTTAGAGAAAAGCCATAGGAGCGGCTGGTTCCCGGCTGGATCACATCAATGTTGGCAACTTGCTTGGTGAATACCACTTCATCGCGCGGGCGGTAAATGCTAGTTAAATCAAGTCTGATTCCCAGAACTCCGCCCGAAGCCGTTGAATCACCAGTCGCGGCTTCAGTGCCGCTATTGCGGACCGTAACGGTGATATCGAAAGCGCTACCATCGGCCCGCCGCGATATTTCCAACCGATCCAGACTTAGTTCAGCCCGACAAGGCTCAGTGATCGGTGGCGGAACAATCGCGCGCCGGACTTGCGGATCGAGCGGTGTGGTCGGCAACTTGGTTGCCGTGCTGGGATTGATGGTGGCGGCTGTCGGCCCGGCCATGGCGCCGGAAAAGGCTGGCATGCAGGCAGCAATGGCCAGCAAGAGTTTGGTTTGCGATTTCATTTTCAACTCCCCTTTGATCTTTCATAAGCTACTGGCCGATCATGTCATTCGTCTGAACGAATGAACAGACCCCATCGACTTTCAGGACGAGCGCACAGGCGCGTGACGCAATACTAGCCGGAACCGCAGCTCATTGGGGAGAAAATCAGTCGCCAGTTGCCCTTGCAAGCAACGGTAACACTGCTTCAGAAACTATTACGAACCAGTGTCGGCTCCCTAGCGTGGCACGGCCTGATCCAGAACCTGAAGCCTGCGGGTGGATGCATCGTAGACCTGCAGGTTTTCGCAAACTGTGCCATCGTCGCGGCAGTGCCGTTCCATCGCCACTTTGGCTTCGCGCGGCGATGCGCTGGCGAACCACATGGTCCCCCGCTTTGGGTTGAAGTAGCTGGCGATGACGCCTCCGCTGCGCTGTCCTGTTTCGGCCTTGGCGTACTGGGCGATTTCACAATCGCCCCCGGTATCCATTTTGCACCGTTCGAGCAGCAGCTTGCTCGTGCGTTCGTAGCCGCCTTGCCCGGTCGCAATCCAGACCTTGTTGAGCCAGATTGGCGCTGGACGGCCTTTGGGCCAAGCGAACATGGCATAGGTAACACGCGGCACATCGCGCGGCAGATAATCGTCGGCCACGCTCCATGGTTTTCCGGTAAAGCGATGCTGGATCGAACATCCATCCAGATATCCCGAGCACTTGCCAATCGCTTGCGCTTCCGCCTCTTGCGGCTTTGCTCCCCAGCCTACCCTCAGCCCGCCATCGGGCGCCTTTGCGATTGCGATTGTGCTGTTCCAGGCGGAAAGCGCAATCTCGCACCCCTCCCCCATGGCCCGGCGGCAAGCTGTGAGCGCCACCATGGTCGCTTCTTCTTCACTGCTGCGATTCCAGGTTGCCCAGACGTCGGCCGCATCGCCGTGCCAGGCAACCGCCACATAGCCATAAGCCTTCCGCGGCGGACCTGATGGCCCAGGCGATGTGTACCCATCACCGGAAGATGAGGCGTCGCTTTGCGCTTCCATCTGGCGCCGGTGTTCCTGCTCGGCTTCGCTGCGTGCCTGAGCGTCACGATTTTGATTGTCGCAGTCTTGCCGCGAGGTGCCATATCCACACAATTGGGCCTGAGCATCCCCGGCGCTAAAAAGCACCAAAAAGCTGCCCGCGATCGCCATTGTTTTGAGGTGGTTCATAGCACCTTTCTCCGTCCTTCTGCCTACGCCGCAGCAATGTCGCAGTAATGGCGAGCCCGAAATTCGGGAGCACCCCCTGCCCAGCCTAAACTGCTAACTACGCAAGTTACATGAACCCGATATTGCCAAGCAGCAGCGCCCCTTGCTTTCGTGCGGCAACGGCATATTCTGGCGTGAGGGTCGCATCGGAATTGCCTTGTCGGGAGGGACGGCAATGAACGGTGCCAAGGAAAATCGGGAAAGCTACGGCGTGCTGGTTGGTTGGGCCCATCACGGGTCCAGCAACAAGCTAAACCTGACACTGCAATGCGTCCAATCAACCCGGCGGGATGATGCGCGCGAAATTGACGATCACCATATCGTGATGACGCCAAGTCAGGCAGCGGTATTGGCCCACTATCTGTTCCAGATATCCGGCCAGCGCCCGCCCGAGCAGCGCAAGGGCTTCTTGCACCGACTGTTTGGATAAGACGCCGGACCAGCCGCATTTCCTTGCCGCGCCTGTCTTATCTTGATAACACAGCTTGCATTGCGCGGGCGGCTTACCCATGTTGGCCGCATCGCCCTGTGAGGAACCGGAACTACGCCCATGGCCACCACGCCCACTGCAACTGCAACCGAAACCCCGACCATTACCCTGACCGCGCCAGATCCGGTGCCGGTAGTGCTGCCGGAAAAGGCGATCGGGCTGGTCCCGGTATCGCAGGACGACAAGTCCAAGCTGGAAACCAAGGTCGATGCCTTCATCGCCGATCTGGTCGCGTCCGACGCAAATTCGCCTGAATTCGGCAAGAAGGTCGATCAGATCACCAATATGGGCCGCAAGGAAATCATGGCGGCGGCGGGGATGAGCAACCGGTTCCTCGACCGACCGATCCGGGCGATGGACAAGGATTCGGGCGTCGGCGCCAATCTCGCGGAACTGCGCAAGACTGTCGAAACGCTTGATCCGGGTAAGCAGGGCAAGCTTTCCAAAGGCCGCAAAATTTTCGGGATCATCCCGTTCGGCAATTCGATGAAGCGCTACTTCCAGAGCTATGAGAGCGCGCAGGGCCACATCCAGGCGGTGCTTGGCCACCTCGGCTCGGGCAAGGACGAGCTGCTGATGGACAACGCCGCGATCGACGTTGAGCGGCAGAAGCTGTGGGAGGCGATGGGCCAACTGGAGCAGATGATCCACATCAGCCGTACACTTGATGCCAAGCTGGAAGAAAAAGCCGCCGATCTCGACGCAACCGATCCGGCCAAGGCCAAGGCGATCCGCGAAAGCGCTCTGTTCTATGTCCGCCAGCGCACGCAGGACCTGCTGACGCAGATGGCGGTTTCCGTTCAGGGCTATCTGGCGCTCGATCTGGTCAAGAAGAACAACGTCGAACTGGTCAAAGGTGTTGACCGCGCCAGCACCACCACGGTCGCCGCATTGCGCACAGCCGTCACCGTCAGCCAAGCGATGGCCAACCAGCGGCTGGTGCTCGAACAGGTGACTGCGCTCAACAGTACTACTGCGGGTCTGATCGATTCGACCGGTACGCTGCTGCGTGATCAGACTGGCAAGATCCACGAAATGGCGGCAAGCAGCACGATCCCGATCGAAACGCTGCAGCGCGCCTTCCAGAACATCTATGACACAATGGACAACATCGACACCTTCAAGGTCAAAGCGCTGGAAAGCATGAAGCAGACCGTCACCACGCTGTCCTCCGAGGTCGAAAAGTCGAAGGGCTATATCGCCCGGGCCGAAGGCGCCAATCAGGCCCAGATCGCCAGCGAAGCGCCGAGCCTGCTGAGTCTGGAGGGCTAGGTCTTTGTCCAGCCCTGCCAATCAGTCAGACCAGATCATTGGTTCCGCACGGCGCGTGCTGGTCGATCAGCGCGCTGGCGGACGCAGGCGCTCAATCGGTCAGGGTGCGGCCAAGATCCGCGCCGGTCATTTCTGGCGCAAAGTCCGCAACATCGCGCTGGCCGGGGCCGCGATCTGGTTTGGCACTGTGATCATCGGCACGATCATCGGTGGGATCGGCTTTACCGGTCTGGTGCTTGGCTTGGGGCTGAGTGCCACCGCAGCGTACCTGCTGGGCAAGTACCCACGCTTCAAGATGCCCAGCCGGGCTGACCTTGATCCCACCGGAACCGACGCTCGCGCATTGGTCGGGCGGACCGAGCTTTGGCTGGAAACCCAGCGCCGCGCGCTGCCGCCGCCGGCGGTGCAACTGGTCGATCAGATCAGCGTGCAGCTGGATGGTCTGGCCGCGCAACTGGTCGATGTCGATCAGGCCCATCCCAAGGCAGCCGAAGTGCGCAAGCTGGTCGGCGAACACCTGCCCAATGTGATCGACGGTTACCGCAAGATCCCCGAAAACCTGCGTTACGAAGACCGCGCCGGATCCAACCCGAACGCGCAGTTCATCGGCGGGCTACGCACGATTAGTGACGAAATCGATTCGATCACCCGCCAACTGGCGATGGGCGCGATCGACAATCTGGCGATCACCACCCGCTACCTCGACTACAAGTACGGCGAGGCCCTGGAAGAAGGCGACAAGCCCTGATGCGCGTTCCGATCCCACACACGCTGGGCAAGGACGAGGTCAAGCGCCGCCTACGGACACGCAGCGGCGAAATGGCCGGGCTGTTCCCGGGCGGCAAGGCCGACGTGGCGATTTCGTGGCCGCTGGAAGACCGGATGGCGATGCAGGTTTCGGCAATGGGCCAGACGGTGAACGCCCATGTCGATGTGCTGGACGACAGCGTCGTGTTTGAAATCGACCTGCCCGCGGTGCTTTCGTTCTTCGAACCGATGGTGCGCGGGGCGGTTGAGGAAAAGGCGCAGAAGTTGCTGCGCTAGACCTCCAGATAGGCTCGCGGGATCCGCAGCTGCTGCGCCGCGATCTGGGTTTCGCGCAGAAACAGGATCAGCGCCCACATCAACAGTCCAATCGCGGTAAGGAACGTTCCGGCGGCGACGCGCTGCAGGCTGAGCTGAACCAGTTCCTCGAGAAACAGCACCGCCACGGTGGTTCCGATGAACAATCCGCTGATCACCATCAGCCGGATCGCGCGGGTGATCAGTTTGATCCGCCCGTCGATCATCCGGATTTCGGCGACCACTTCGTCATGGTCTGGCCCTTGGGTCGCAATATGACGCTCCTGCAAGTGACGGCTGCGATCGACCACCCGGCCCAACCGGCTTGACAGCAGGTTGAGGATATTGCCGATTGCCACCAGAACGAAGACCGGGGCGAGCGCGAGCTGGATGGTTTGGGCGATCATTCCCCAAAAGGTAGCTGCCCAAGGCCGCAATGCATAGCCATCTGCAATCCTGTGTTCAGACCGAACATGCGAAAGGCCGCCCCATGAACCGCAAGCTGCTGATCCCCGCCCTGACCCTTGCCGCGCTGTCCCTGTCGGGCTGCGCCGCTGTGTTCTCCAAACATCCGGTCGGGAACCGCGCGGTGCCGCAGCCGGCCAAGTCGGTAGAGCTGAACCGCTATCTTGGCCGGTGGTTTGAATTGGCAAGGTACGAACAGGGCTTTCAGAAGGACTGCGAAGGCGTGACCGCCGACTATGCCTTGCGCGATGACGGAAAGATTTCGGTCACAAACCGCTGCCGCAAACCCGATGGCAAGATCAGCGACGCCAATGGCAAGGCCAAGATCGTCGACACCGCCACCAACGCCAAACTGAAGGTCAGCTTTTTCGGGCCGTTTTATGGTGATTACTGGGTGCTCGACCGCGCCGAAGATTACTCCTGGGCAATAATCGGCGAGCCATCGGGCCGCTACCTGTGGATCCTCAGCCGCGAGGCCACACCTGGCAAGGCTCAGGTCGATACCTTGATCGCACGAGCCGGGGCCTTGGGCTATGACACCGCGATGATCCGGGTGACGCAGCAGCCCTAGACTTCGAAAAGCCCTTCCCCAGTGGGGAAGGGTTGGGATGGGGGTTCCCCAACAGCGCCGATCCCCCACCCCAACCCCTCCCCGCTGGGGAGGGGCTCGCTAGAAAAAGAACTTCTGCTGCCAATAGAAGGTCGAGGTGATCGGCTCGCCCGCGCCGTTGGTGGCGGGTTTGAACTTCAGCCGCTGCATCGCCAGCACGCAGGCGGCGGCATCGGTTTCGGGAAAGCCGCTCGATTTGTAGACCCGGCAATTGGTTGCGCGGCCCGATGGCGCGACGGTCAGCGCCAGGATCACCGACTTGCCGATTCGCGCCTCGCGTCCGCCAGCCGGGATCGGGAAATCCTTGGCGTTGTTGATCTGGCCTGAGATATGCGCCGCCTTGCTCGCCTGACCGCCGCCCTGCCCATTGCCGGTTCCGCCCGCACCTGTGCCGCTGCCTTGGCCAGCCGCCCCGGTTCCATTGCCCTGATTTGTCGCGCCTGAAGTAACCGCTGATCCGGTTGAGCTGGCCTTGGGCGCT
This sequence comes from Novosphingobium sp., assembly GCA_017987575.1. Classification (GTDB taxonomy): domain Bacteria; phylum Pseudomonadota; class Alphaproteobacteria; order Sphingomonadales; family Sphingomonadaceae; genus Novosphingobium. Next base: position 6,508 of record JAGNTK010000061.1, read on the forward strand.
GGACTTTTGGCAATCGGGATCTTGGCTGGCGGGGCTTTGGTTTCCTTGGCCACCGCCTTCTTGCCGGCCTCACCCGTATCGCCTGCGGCTTTGGGCTGCTCCGCCGAAGGGGGCGGGGGTGGAGCGGTAATTGTGACGGTGAAGGTCGACAGCACCTTCTCAACCGCCTTCGCCGTGAAATCGGGCGCAAAAGCGCGGACCAGCCCAAGCAGCACTACCACGTGCAGCAGCGCGACGAACAGGATCACCCCCAGCTTGGTCCGCGCAGGCGGATACGGGTTAAAATCGTCGTCGTCGATCAGCTCGCTCATTGTGCAGCTATGCCAAAGGCTTGGGACAAGGGCAATCGTGCCCTTTTCCTGTAACACTTGGGCGATTAAGACCGCCACTGTGGAACGGGGCAAACGCACTCAGATCAGCCGCCGCGCGGTGCTGCAGGGACTAGCGCTAAGCAGCGCCGGTGCCGCGGGTCTGGCCGCCTGCAGCCGCGAAGCACCGCAGTTGTCGTTGGCGATCTGGCAGGACTATCTCGGCGAAACCACGCTGACCGATTTCCGCCGCGCCAGTGGGATCGATGTCACCGTCACCACATATGCCGACAATGCCCAGCTCTATGCCAAGCTGAAAGCGGGCGGGCACGGCTTTGATCTGGTGGTACCGTCCAGTCAGTGGGCTGAACGCCTGATCCGCGAAGACCTGCTGGCCCCGATCAGCCATGGCCGCTTGCCCAATCTGGCCAATCTGGAACCGGCTTTTGCCGATCTGCCATATGATCCCGGCAATGCCCATTCGGTGCCCTATACCTGGCTGGCGCTGGGGATCGGCTACCGCAAATCGAAGGTTGCGCGGGCACCTGGGGGATGGAAGGAATTGCTGGAAGGCCCTGGCCAAGCCGGACGCATCGCGCTGCCCGCCGATCCTGCGCAGTTGTTCCGGATCGCGGCCAAGGCGCTGGGCCATTCCGCCAACCAATTCAATCCCGATAGGGTCAAACAGGCAGAGGCCGAACTGGCCCGTGCGCTGCCCCGGATCAAAACGCTGCACCGAGATGGCGGACAGGATCTGCTGCTGAGGGGTGAGGTAGACCTAGTGGCACTGTGGAACGGCGATCTGGCGCAGGTTGCACTGGAAGACCCCGACATCGCTTTTACCCTGCCAAGCGAGGGCGCATTGTTATCGTGCGATTGCCTGTGCATCCCGGCCAGCTCCAAGCGGCCCGGGAATGCCCACCAGCTGATCGATTTTCTGCTCAGCGCCGAAGGCGGCGCTGGGGTGGCTGGGACGATCTGGTTCCCCACCCCCAATCACGCGGCACGTGAGATTCTGCCAGCCGACTATTCGCGCAATCCAGTACTGTTCCCGGCGAACCGCCCAGCCGGAACCAGCGAATTCATCGGCGATAATCCCGCGCTCGACGCGCAGTTCACAGCAGCAATGCAGCGGCTTCAGGTGCCGCAATAGCTGACAAAGGCGGGCGCGCCTTCCGGTGCGCCGTGGGCAAAACGATCCCACCCGGTCCGCGCGGTATAGGGCTGGGTCACAGCGCCCAGCAAAGCCTCAAACGGCACCATATCGCCCGCCTCTGCCGCCCGCAGCGCCGCATCGGTCAAGTGATTGCGCGGAACATAGAGCGGGTTGACCAGTTCCATCGCCGTCGCGCGCTCAGCCGGGTCCAGCGGCTCAAGCGCCAGCCGGTCCTGCCACTGGCCCCACCAGCCCTGCAGAGCGGCGGGATCGGTCAATTCCGCACCGACCGCGCCATAGCCTTCGCCAAGTGATGCTGACAGCGCGCGAAACAGCCGGGTGAAATCGGCCCCTTGTCCTTCCAGCGCGGCGAACAGCGCCTGACCCAGCGCAAGGTCGGTTGCTTGCTCAGTGGCCAGCCCCAGTTTGGGTCTGAGGCCGCCGATCCACAGCGCCTCATAGCGCGCCCCGAACCTGTCGAGCAGCAACCGCGCCGCTTCGTTGTCGGCTTCATCCACCGCCACGATTGCTTCGATCAGCGCCGAGGCCAACTTGTAGAGGTTCCAGCGGCAGACTGCGGGCTGCTGTCCAAAGGCATAGCGGCCGCCCTTGTCGATCGAGCTGAACACTTGCGCGGCCGAATAGCCATCGAGGAAGGCGCAGGGGCCATAGTCGATCGTCTCGCCCGAAATCGTCACGTTGTCGGTGTTCATTACCCCGTGAACGAACCCCAGATTCATCCACTTGGCGACCAAGGCAGCCTGCACCTCACACACCGCCTCAAGCAATGCCAGTGGGCGGTTGCGCGCGCCCATCCGTTCGGCAAAATGGCGCTGCAAGGCATAGTCAGTCAGTTGTTCCACCGCCGCCCGGCCCTGATGCGCAGCGGCCCATTCGAAGCTGCCGACCCGCAAGTGGCTGGCAGCAACGCGGGTCAGGACTGCACCGGGATGCGGCTCTTCGCGCCAGATGCCTTCGCCGGTAGCGACCACGGCAAGGCTGCGGGTCGTCGGCACGCCGAGCGCCGCCATCGCCTCTGACATCAGATATTCCCGCAGGGCCGCGCTCAGCGTGCTCTTGCCGTCGGCACCGCGTGAATAGGGCGTCGGGCCGGAGCCTTTGAATTGCAGGTCGAACCGCGCCCCATCTGCGATCACCACCTCACCCAGAAGCAGCGCCCGGCCATCGCCCAGTTGCGGATTGAAATGGCCGAACTGGTGCCCGGCATAGGTCATCGCCAAGGGCTGCGAACCCGGCAGATCCTCTGCGCCAGAGAACCACCGGGCAAGCTGGTCTTCGCCCACGTCTGGAATGTTCAGCATCGCCGCCAACGGCGCGTTCCACAGCACCATGCGCGGCGCAGGCGGCTGCGCGGCTTGGCTGGGCTTATAGAAACCCTCCAGATCGCGGGCCAGGCTGTGATCGAACTGGAACATCAATCCGCCAGCTTCTCCAGCGACAGCGCATTGATGCAATAGCGCAGCCCGGTTGGTGCCGGGCCATCGGGGAAAACATGGCCCAGATGCGCATCGCAGACATTGCAGGTCACTTCGACCCGCACCATCCCGTGGCTGTGATCACCGTGATAGCCGACCACGCCATCGCTGAGCGGTGCGCCAAAACTGGGCCAACCCGTGCCGCTTTCAAACTTGCTGGCGCTGTCGAACAGTTCGGTTCCGCAGCAGGCGCAGGCATAGCGGCCGGGCTGGAACAGGCTGCACATCCCGCTGGAAAAGGCCCGCTCGGTCCCGGCCAACCGGGTCACCTGATACTGATCAGGGGAAAGCTGGGCGCGCCATTCCTCTTCGGTCTTTTCAACGCGCCGCGGCGGCGTATTGGCGGCCCCCTGGGTGAAGGCGATCACATCATTCCAGTCCATCGGTAACTCCAAGCCCCATTCTCGCAGCGATCCTATCACACCGCGCGCCGCAGGGTCAGCAATTTCAGGTCCGGCTAGAGCGCCTGCAAGATCGGCAGCGCCTCATCCAGCGCTTTGGCGATTATCCCGACCAGTTCGTCAATCTCGGCATGGGTGATGATCAGCGGCGGGCACATCACGATGGTGTCGCGGATGCCGCGGACCATCAGGCCGTTTGCGATGCAGCGATCGCGCACCACCGGCCCGGCATTACCTTCGGCCCCGCCCCAGCGCTTGTTGGTGCCTTTCTCGGCCACGATCTCGACCGCGCCGAGCAAGCCGACCGAGCGCACTTCGCCGACCAGTGGGTGATCGGCCAGCCGCGTCAGCGCCTTGGCCAGATAAGGCCCGGTATCGC
>JAGNTK010000062.1:0-5624 GCA_017987575.1 Novosphingobium sp.
TTCGTCCAGCGTAACGAGGTCGGCTTCTTCGGCGCCGTGCGGTACAATTTTGATCAGTACGATGGGTTCGATCTGTCCGGTACAACGCTGCTCGGCGGGCTCGATCTGCGGTTCGGGATTGGTGATCGGATCGAGATTGGCGCGACTGGCACTGTCCGGACCAATCTGAACGACAAGACCACCAGCTTCGCCTTTGGCCCGCAGATTGGTTTTACCCCCAGCAAAGATGTGCTGGTCATGGTCGGCTACAATATTGCCGGCTTCCGCGATCCCGATTTCTCCGCCGCGCGGACTACCGACAAGGGCTTTTTCGCGACGATCCGGATGAAGTTCGATGCCGGAACGTTCGGTTTTCTGGGGCTGAAGGACTAACGGTCCAGCTTCCGGTGCAATACGGCAATCGGCTCTGGCGGCTCGATCCTGCGGTTGTCGTGACCATAGAGCAATGCGGGATCGCTCAGGGCCGGAAATGTTCCTGCATCGGCTTGATAGCGGACCGCGCCGGGCCAATCGGCAAAGCGAAAATGCGCGTGACCGATCACCAGCCAGCCGCTTGGCTCCAACGCCGCATCGAGCTGGTCAATCACTGCGGCAAAGCGCGCGAAAGGCATGATGGCGGCGCAGCTTTCCGGCTGCTCTGATTCGAGCCGCCCATGGCGCAGCACGGCCATCGCCAAAATTGCGTCGAACCTCTCGTCCGGCTCTGGCGCGGCAGCGCAGCGATAGTCTGATGTAGGGTCGGCCGTTTTGGCCTTCGCCAGTGCGCGGCGGTTGAGATCCAGTCCGACGATCCGGGCATGCGGGATGCGGCGCTTCAATGCGCGCACTTCCGCTCCGCTCGAACAGCCGAACGAAAGGATCCGCGGTGCGGGCAGAGCGGCCAATCGTTCCGCCACGGCATCGAACAGTTCGGGATAGCGTTCTTCAGCCGTGTCCGGGAAGGGCTGAAGCAGCCGTTCCGCCTCTTCCACTTGCAACCGGGCGATCTCGCGCAGGTGAGGATTGGCGATACGGCGCAGGCACCGACCGAGCGCCATTCCGGCCGGTACCAGCCGGGCCAGCCGGCGAAGCGGCTCAAGCCGATCAGGGGAGGGGTGGGCCATCGGAGCCGGACATGTCACAGCTTGGCCTTGCGGGGAAGGCGTGACGCGCGTCGCCGCACTGGCTAAGGGTAAGTCGATGACCGAGATCGAGCCTACCAAATCTGCTTCGCCTTCGGTCTGGCGCTATGCCCGGGCCAGCCGTGCGCATGTGGTGATCGATGCCGCAGCCTATTTCGTGTTGATGCAGCAGGCGATGCTGGACGCCCGGCAGCGAATCCACATGATCGGCTGGGATTTCGATACCCGGGTGCGGCTGGGTCCGGGGCGCAAGTTTTACAATCTGCCCGATCCCGACGTGCAGCCAGCCCGGCTGGGGGCCTTTGTGGTCTGGCTGGTCCGCCGCACCAAAGGGCTACAGGTGCGAGTCCTGAAATGGAATTTCGGTGCGCTGAAGTTCATTTTTCGCGGTTCGATGGTGCTCGATCTGATCCGCTGGTGGCTGAATCCCAACATCGTGTTCAAATTTGACTCCGCGCACCCGCTGGGTTGCAGTCATCATCAGAAGATCATCGTGATCGACGATAAGTTTGCTGTCAGCGGCGGCATCGATATGACCAGCGACCGCTGGGATACGCCCGAACATCTCGACGAAGATCCGCGCCGCCGCCGGCCCTATGGTACGCGGCTCTATGGCCCCTGGCACGATCTGTCCTTGTTGGTTGAGGGTGGGGCGGCCGCGGCACTGGCCGAACTGGGCCGCGAACGGTGGGTTCAGGCTGGAGCGGCACCGATGTTGCCGTGCGCCCCGCAGAGCGAAAGCGCCTGGCCGCCTATGTTGCGGGCCGAATTCCGCGATGTCGAGATCGGGATCGCCCGCACCCGTTCCGCCTGGGGCGGGCTGGCTGAAGTTCGCGAGATCGAAGCGCTATTCATCGAACACATCCGCCGGGCGAAGCGCTTTATCTATGCGGAAAGCCAGTACTTCGCCTCGCGTACCGTGGCAGAGGCAATCGCCGAGCGGGTGGCCGAACCCGATCCGCCCGAGATAGTGCTGATCAATCCGGCCAGCGCTGAAGGCTGGCTGGAACAGACGGCAATGGATGGGGCACGGGTGCGGCTGGCCCATGCAATTGCCGAGCGCGATCACTTGCAGCGGTTTCGCATATTCATTCCCTGCAACGCTGCGGGCACGCCAATCTATGTGCATTCCAAGACCATGATCATTGACGATGAGGTTTTGCGGATCGGCTCGGCCAATCTTAACAACCGCTCAATGGGCCTCGACAGCGAATGCGATCTGTTCATCGATGCCGCACGTCCGGGTAACGATCATGCCGCTGCTACAATTTCGCGGCTGCGTGCACGGCTGCTTGCCGAACATCTAGGACTGGATTCAGACGCGGTAGCGACGGCGCTAGCTCGCAACGGTTCAATGATCGATCTGATTGAATGTGCCCCTAAAGACAGGAAGCGGCTCGATCCTTTTGTCTTGCGTCCTCTGACCGATACAGAGAAAGCGGTGGCTGACAACGCGTTGCTCGATCCAGAGCGGCCCGAAGACTTGTTCGAACCGTTCAGCAGCAAGCGCGGCCTGTTTCGCCGGGGCGGCTTGCTTCGGCGGCCGGGCTGAGGGAGTAAGATGTGATGAGCTGCGACGGACACGATCATGAGCCCAAGGGCAAGCTGCCGGTTCCGGATGATGTTCAAGAAGCGATCCGCACGCTGATCCGGTGGTCGGGCGATGACCCTACACGCGAAGGTCTGCTGGATACCCCCTCGCGCGTGGCGCGGGCATGGAGGGAATATTGTGAGGGTTACAATGAAGACCCTGCCTATCACCTGTCGCGGCAGTTTGCCGAAGTCGGCGGGTACAACGAATTGGTCTTGCTGAAAGACATTCCGTTCCAGTCACATTGCGAACACCATATGGCTCCGATTACCGGCAAGGCGGCAATCGCCTATATGCCAAGCCAAAGCGTGGTCGGAATTTCGAAGCTTGCGCGTGTGCTCCACGCCTTTGCCCGGCGGTTGCAGATCCAGGAACGTCTGACCGCTGAAGTTGCGCAATGCATCTGGGACAACCTGAAGCCGCACGGCGTGGCCGTTGTGATCGAGGCGCAGCACGGCTGCATGACCGGGCGCGGGGTAAAGACCCCCGGTGTCGGGATGGTGACCAGCCGCCTGATGGGCTGCTTCCTTGATGATCATCGCAGCCGCAAAGAAGTGCTGAGCCTGATGGGCTATTGATTACAGTGGCGCGTGATTTGGCCCCTGTGATGACGGTGGCAGAGCTCGAAGACTTTTTCGATCAAGCCTTCCCTGGCCGCCGCGCTGCGCCTGATGCCGTAGTAGTTGGTTTGGAAGCGGGCTGGGTGCGGATTCGGCTGACACCCGATCAGCAGAACCTTCGACCTGGTGCGCTGGTTTCCGGGCCTACACAAATGGGTCTGGCAGATCGGGCGGCTTACGCAGTGATCATCGCGCATATTGGTCCGGTCGCCATGGCCGTGACCAGCAACCTCAACTATTCATTTCTGCGCGGCGTTCAGCTGCGCGATTTCCACGCCGACGCGCGGCTGCTCAAATTGGGGCGGCGACTGGCGACGGTGGATGTGCAACTTTGGCAGGATCAGCCGGTCAATCTGGTTGGCCAGGCAACAGTGACCTACGCGATCCCCGATTCCTAGACTGGCCAGCCCAGCCTTGTTCCGGTCAGTATCATCAATCGGTAACCCAGCCAGCCGCACAGCACGAAGGCGGCCATAGCAAGGGGAAAAGCCAGTCCCTTGCGCAGCAGCAGCGCCAGCACCACAAATGCGGGCAGCGAGGCAATCACATAAAGCGTCGAGGACAGCGCCATATCCGCAACCCGGCCAACATCGCCGGTATCGCGCCACAGCCAGATCATCGCCAGCGTCGAAACCAGCGGCAGGCTCGCGATCAAGCCGCCCCATCCGGGGCTGCGCCGCGCGAATTCAGAGGCAGCCGCGATCAGCGCGCCGGATAGCAACGCCTTGATCGCCAGCTGCCCCCAAAGCATGATTTAGAGCTGCTCGAGCATATAGTCGGCCGAGCTGACTTTGAACTCGCCCGGACCTTCAACATGGAGCTGTTCGACAGTGCCGTCATTCACCACCATCGAGAAACGCTGACCGCGCTTGCCCAGGCCAAAGGCACTGCCGTCCATCGTCAGGCCCAGCGCTTCAGCGAAATCGCCGTTGCCATCGGCCAGCATGGTCACGTCATCGCTGCCGCCGGATTTGTTCCAGGCGCCCAGCACGAACGGATCGTTGACCGCAGTGCAGGCGATCTCATCGATGCCCTTGGCCTTCAGATCAGCGGCCTTTTCGACGAAGCCCGGCAGGTGCTTGGCCGAGCAGGTCGGGGTGAAGGCACCGGGGACTGAAAACAGTGCCACGCGCTTGCCAGCAAAATAATCTGCAGACTGAACCGCTTCAGGGCCTTCAGCAGTTGCCTTGACCAGCTTTACGTCGGGCAACTTGTCGCCAACTGCGATCGTCATATCGTCTCTCCTGAATTGAAAACTTGCGAATCCTTCGCAGCATATAGGGTCTGTGTAGGACTCGGCAATGGCCGGGGTCATGGTTAATTTCGCTTTACTGCGCCGCTTTAAGATTGGGTAAACCCGCTGCGCCATTCTCCTTGCTGCGGGGACCAGCCCGCCGGGAGTACGCACATGAAATTCTTCAAAGGGGTCGCGGCCAGCCTTGCCGCCGTATCGATGCTCATCACTGTTCCGGCCAGCGCCGAAGTCGGGATGAGCCAGGCCGAAAAATTGCGGCGTCTGGACATCATGCTGATGGTCACCGGGCTGCGTTGCCGAACCACGGCTGACAATTTCAATTCCGAATATGGCCGGTTCACCACCGCCCACCTCGGCACGCTCAACGCTGCCAGCAATACGCTGAAGGCCGATCTGACGAAGCGCTATGGCGCGGCTGGGGCCAACAAGGCACTCGACCGGCTCAGTGTGCAGATGGCCAACGCCTATGGTCAGGGCCACCCTTGGCTGAGCTGTGGCCAGCTCAAGCAGGTTGCCGGAACGCTGGCAACCATGCGCGGGCCGCAACCGCTGGTTGAAGCCGCCGATGAATTGCTTGGCAGCCCGCGCCGTCTGGCCTGGGTACACTGATCTGCGATTGCCAACCCCGCACCATGCGGGGTCCGGGAGCGTCTTGGGGGCAGGATGATACCGGAACCGGATGAAGCGCGTGCGCCGATAGAAAATCTTCACAGGTCGCGCGGCGCACCCGCTTCATCTCCAAAATAGATATAAAGCAATCGTTATATTTGCCTCTCCTGTGGCAAGCAGCTAAGGGCGGCGTCAGTTTGGCGCCGCCCTTTTGTTTGGGCGGCGCTGTTTGAAACAAGACAGGAGCAGCCCGCTGTGGCCAATGACTATGTGATCGCTGATATCGGCCTGGCCGAATTTGGCCGTGCCGAAATCCGGATTGCCGAAACCGAAATGCCGGGCCTGATGGCGCTGCGGCAGGAGTTCGGGGGGAGCCAGCCGCTGAAGGGCGCACGGATCACCGGATCGCTGCACATGACGATCCAGAC
>JAGNTK010000062.1:5724-10223 GCA_017987575.1 Novosphingobium sp.
GCCTGCGTTGCCGGGTTTGGCGACGTGGGTAAGGGTTCTGCCGCTTCGCTGCGCCAGGGCGGCGCGCGGGTGATGGTCACCGAAGTCGATCCGATCTGCGCACTGCAGGCCGCGATGGAAGGCTATGAAGTCGTCACCATGGAAGAAGCCGTAGGCCGCTGCGACATCTTCGTCACCGCGACCGGCAACGAAGACGTGATCACCGCTGAGCACATGAAGGCAATGAAGCCGATGAGCATCGTCTGCAACATCGGCCACTTCGATAGCGAAATCCAGATCGCCGCGCTCGACAACTACAAGTGGACCGAGGTCAAACCGGGCACCGACTTGGTCGAGTTTCCGGACGGCAAGCAGATCATCATTCTGGCCAAGGGCCGGCTGGTCAATCTGGGCTGCGCGACTGGCCATCCCAGTTTCGTGATGAGCGCCAGCTTCACCAATCAGACGCTGGCCCAGATCGAGCTGTTCACCAATCCGGCGCAGTACAAGAACGAAGTCTATGTCCTGCCCAAGCACCTCGATGAAAAGGTCGCCGCGCTGCATCTGGAAAAGCTGGGCGTTAAGCTGACCAGGCTGAGCGACAAGCAGGCCAGCTACATCGGCGTGCCGCAAGCTGGGCCGTTCAAGCCGGATCATTACCGGTATTGATGCGAGCGTCGTCCCCGGCTTGACCGGGGACCGCTGGCCGCCTTGCAGCGACCTTGCGTGAGGCGGCCAGCGATCCTCGCTTTCGCGGGGATGACGGGCCTGCACCGCTTGCCAATGCAGCCGTGCGCGCATAGCTGTCGGCCATGACGCTCACTCCCACCGCGCTGGTACTACTTGGCCTGATGCTGGCCGGGTGGACCATGGCTGCCCTTTGGGCGGTCGGTTCGGCGCGCGCACGCGAACGAAAGGCCGAGGCCGGCCTGCGCCATGCCAAGCGGCTGGGGAGGATGGTCGATGAAAGCCCGGCGCTGCCGCTGCTGGTTCGCGCCGATGGCAAGATCGAAGCACCACAGCGACTGGCGGGCTGGTTGGGGCTCGACGCGGTTCCGCATTTCCTGACCGAGCTTGACGGCGGGCGGATTGATGGCGGTGGCGGGGGCTTCACCACGGAAAAGCTGGCCGAACTGACCGAAGCCGTGCGGCGTTGCCAGCGCACTGCTGCGCCGTTCCGGATGGTCGCTACGCCGCGTGGTTCGAAACGCAGCCTCGCGCTGCGTGGACATTTGGCTGATCCGCAAGTCTCTCCTGGCGGCGCCGCGCTGGTCTGGGTGTTCGATTTTTCCGATAGTGAGAGCGAACTTGTCCAGCTGCGCGATGATGCGGCGCGGGCGCGGAGCGATTTTGCGGCGCTGGTCGGCCTGATCGAAGCCGCGCCGATGCCGATGTGGTTCCGCGGACCAGAAGGCGATCTGCGGCTGGTCAATCAGGCTTATGTTGCGGCTGTGGCCGGCACCGATGCGCGGCAAGTAGCCGAAGATGGCATTGAACTGGTCGAAAGCGTTGATGGACTGACCGCACGGCAAGTGGCTTTGCAAGCGGCAGCTAAGCAGCTGCCAATCGAGCGGATGGTTTCCGTCACCATCCATGGCCAGCGGCGCGCCTTTCGCGTTTCCGATCTGCCACTGGGGGCCGAAGGCGTGGCTGGCTATGCCGTTGATGTCGAGGAAATGGAAGAACTGTCGCGCACGCTCAAGGCGTTCCGCGATGCGCAGCGGGCGATGCTCGATCAGTTTTCCGCCGGGGTGGCGCAGTTCGATGCCAAGCGTCAGTTGACCTTTGCCAACCCCCCGTTCCAGCGGATCTTCGCGCTGAAGAGCACAGTGATGCTCGATCCACCGATGTTTGAACGCTGGCTCGATCTGGCCCGCGATTCCGGGCGGGTGCCCGAAGCGCGCGATTTTCCGGCCTGGCGGCGTGAGCGCGCCGGCTGGTTCACCGCCAGCGCGGCGCAAGAAGAGGCCTGGGTGCTGGGCGATGGTACACACGTCCGAATTGTGGCTCAGCCGCTGCCTGATGGCGGGCTGATGTTGATCGCCGAGGACCGGACCGAGCAGCTGCAATTGTCCGCCTCGCGCGATACCTTGCTGCGGACCCGCACCGCGACTTTTGACAGCCTGTTTGAATCGCTCGCCGTATTCGCTCCCGATGGCCGGTTGCAGCTGTGGAACCGACGCTTTGCGGCCGATTGGGGGCTGGAGGACACCTTCCTTGATACCCACCCGCGGGTCGAAAACCTGCTGGTCGAAATTGCCCGCGCACTGGCCAAGCCAGGCAAGGCCAAAGCGGTTGGCGATGTGGTCCGCGCCGCAACGCTGGACCGCAAGCAGACCGGTGGCCGGGTGGTGCTGGATGATGGTCGCACGCTTGAATTTGCCGGGGTCCCGCTGCCCGATGGCAATGGCTTGCTGACGGTGCTCGACATCACGGATTCACAGAAGGCTGAGGAAGCCCTGAAACAGCGCGCCGCCGCGCTGGAAGAAGCGGATTCGATGAAGACGCGCTTCCTGGCGAACATGAGCTATGAATTCCGTACTCCACTGACCTCGATTGGTGGATTTGCCGAGCTGCTCGAAGCAGGACTGGGCGGTGACCTGTCGGACAGCGGCAAGGAATACGTGAGCGCGATTCTGCAATCGGTTGAAAGGCTTGGAGAGCAGATTGAATCCGTTCTCGACCTTTCGCAGAGCGAAGCCGGGATGCTGCCGCTGGCGCATGAGGAGATCGATCTACTGCCGTTTGTGACCCAGTTGGTTGAAGACCGCGCCGAACGAATCAAGGCCTCAGGACTCTCGCTCGACTTGCGCGGCGACAAGGGCGTGGGTCGGATCGAAGGGGATCGGCGGCGGCTTGGCCGGGCGATCGGTCACTTGCTCGACAATGCTCTGATTGCCACGCCTTCGGGTGGGCGTCTGCTAGTAGAACTGGGCGCACACAAAGGCCGGGCCCGGATTGTCATTTCCGACAATGGTGCCGGGATGGACGCAGCAACGCTGGCCCGCGCGTTGGAGGGGATCAAGGTCAGCGCTGATGGAAAAGGGGTGGAGCGCCGCCAGGGTCTAGGTCTACCGCTCGCACGCCAGTTGATCGAGGCGCATGGCGGCAGTCTGGAATTGCTGTCCGAGCCGGGGCAGGGAACTGCGGCGATCGTTGAGCTTCCGTGAGAATTGACCTCCCTGACCTTGCCGCAATGGAGCGCTTCGGAGCCCGAATTGCCGAGCAATTGCGGGCCGGAGACGCGGTGGCACTGTCGGGCACGTTGGGAACGGGCAAGACCACTCTGGCCCGCGCGATTATCGCCGCGCTGGGGCATCAGGGCGAGGTTCCTTCGCCGACTTTCACGATTATCGAAACCTATGATCCGCCGAGCGTGCGACTGCCGCTGGTTCATGCTGATTTCTACCGGCTGAAACATCCGGACGAAGCGCAGGAGATCGGTTTGGATGACTACCGGCAAGGGGCTGTCATGATTGCGGAGTGGCCAGAAATGGCGGGTGGTTTTGCCCACGAACCGGGCTGTCTTTCGATTGCCCTCGAAACTGCGGAAATGGGGCGGATTGCGATTGTCGAACCGGGGGCGGATTGGCTAGGGCGGCTGGGATGAGTGACAATCTGCCCGATGGCCTAGACGCCTTCCTTGCAACCGCCGGATGGCGTGATGCTGAAATCGAACCGCTTGCGGGCGATGCCTCGTTCCGGCGCTATTTCCGGATCAGAAGCGGCGACAAGGCCGCGATGCTGATGGATGCCCCGCCGCCCAATGAGGATCCCCGGCCGTTCCTTCGCGCTGCCAAATGGCTGGATGCCAACGGCCTGCGGGCACCGCATGTGCTGGCTGAGGATACCGCGCGCGGCCTGGTCCTGCTCGAAGATTTCGGTGACGTGCGGATGCGCGAATACCTGGATAGCTGGCCCGCCGATGAAGCAGAGGTTTACCGGGCGGCGATTGATGCGCTGATCGATCTGCACCGCCTGCCGCCAGGGCCGTTTCTCGACTATTCACTCAGCGAATATATGCGGGAAGTGAAGCTGTTCACGGAATGGTACTGCCCAGCGCAGAAACTCTATATTGACGGCGCACATTTCAATTCGGCTTGGGAAACGGTTCTAAGCAATCTGCTCCCGCGGCAGCGCCCGGGGGTGACTGTCCTACGCGACTATCATGCCGAGAACATCATGCTGCTGGGCGGACTGCACCAACAGGGGTTGCTCGATTTTCAGGACGCGCTGGTTGGCCATCCGGCCTATGATCTGGTCTCGCTGCTGCAAGACGCCCGCCGCGATGTTTCGCCCGAGCTTGAGGCGGAGATGTTCGATTACTACCAATCGAAAACCACCGCAGGATCAGAGTTTCTGGCCGACTATGCACGGCTTGGGGCGCAGCGGAACGTCAAGATCATCGGCATTTTCGTGCGGCTATGGAAGCGTGACGGAAAATCCAGATACCTTGACCTGATCCCCCGGGTGTGGGCCCACCTTGAACGGGACCTGTCACATCCGGCGCTGGCCCCGGT
>JAGNTK010000216.1 GCA_017987575.1 Novosphingobium sp.
GGCTAGCAATTTGGCGATGCGATCACCCTCACGGGGAGCGTTGTCTGTGGCTGTCATTGGGGTGCCTTAGCCGTTCCGTCATCCCCGCGAAAGCGGGGATCGCTGGCCGTCTCATTCAGGGCTTGAAGGCCAGCGGTCCCGGGTCAAGCCCGGGACGACGATTCCGCCAAATCCATCTGCTCGGCGCAGATTTCGTGGAACCGGCGGATTCCGCCTTCGAGCGTGCCGAGCGTGATCTCCGCAACGGCGCCGCTTTCCAGCCCCTGCTGGCCAAGCGCGGCGGCGCGGAAGTCCTCGCTGCCGAATACACCACCGTCGAGCAGCTTCCAGCTGCGCTCCCAGTGGTTCTGGGCCTTCTCCGTCTGCGGCGCTTCGGGGATCAGCATGAAGTCTTCGACCAGCGTCCGGTCATGCCCCTGCGGCCATAGCGCCATCACGTTTATGTAATCAGGGCTGATGACGAGCACGGTCGCCGGGAACAGCTGATAGGCAAAGGTCCCGATCCGGCGCAGCGCGGCCATGTCGGTCAGGTCCACCCCGTCCAGTTCCGCCGCGCGGCCAACGAAGCTGCGCTGGTGCGGGCCGATCTGATCGCCGCTGGTCACGCCGTCCATGAAGAACGGCCCGATCGTGGCGGCGTGGAGCCGGGCGACGTGATAGCTTTCCAGGAACGCGTCCATGATCAGCTTCCAGTTGGAGGCAACATCGTGGGTGTGGCGCGCAAACAGGTGCAGTTCCCGCATGGCAAAAGCGTCAAAGTCTTCGCCGAGGGTGCGGACGTCGCCGAAATCGCCGGGGCCGCTGGGTGAATACCAGATCAGCCCGCCGGCCTCGCAGCTATCGAGCTCGATCAGGCCGTGGTCGGCTTTGTCGAGCCCCGGAAAGGTATCGGGCCGGGGCAGGGCGAGCAGGCGCCCGTCGGTAGCATAGGTCCAGGCGTGATAGGGGCAGGTCAGCCGCTTGGCACATTGCACCTCGCTGCCTTCAACCAGCCGGGTTGCGCGGTGGCGGCAGACGTTGAGGAAAACGTGTGCCTTGCCATCCCCATCGCGGGTCACCAGCAGTGGCCGCCCAGTGGTATCGTGCGGCACCGCCATATTGGGTTCCGGGATCGACGCCGAAGGGCAGAGCACCTGCGGTGCACGGCCAAACATCAGCGCCTTCTCGCGTTCCCAATGGGCCGGATCGGTATAGACCGAGGCGGGGACCTTGCTGATCCCCTGCGCCGTACGGGTGCAACCATCGACGATATGCCGGGCCAGGGCGAACTGGCCTGCGGTTGGCGCAGCGCCGGGAAGCGTTGATGTTCTCTCCATGGGGGCTGTTCTTAGCGCAATTCCCCGCTAGGTTCGCGGCAAATGTGACTATGAGGGAAGCGCACGATGGCATTTCAGTACTGGGTCTTGATTGCCGTCGCTATCGGCCTAGCGCTGAAGTTTGTTTTTCCGCGGATTCCTGCGCTTCAGCCATACGCTGAAAAGGAAGCGCTGGCCGCGTTCTTCGTCGGGGTCTCCTCGGGCTTTCCCTATGCGATGATCGGTGCGACACTGACCACGCGGCTGGCGCAGGACGGGATCAGCAAGAAAACTGTCACCGCCTTCACGCTGGCCTTTTTGGTCTACAACCTCAAATTCCTTTGGGCCTGGGTGGTCGATGGGGTGAAGCTGCCGATCATCGGACGGCTCGGCCAACGGGTTTCGTGGATGGTGGTGTCCGGGCTGTTCGTGATGGCAGCGGTGGTCAATCTCGCGTTGGTCGATCCAACCGCTGACATTGCCTGGACTGCGACCAGCGCCATTCTGGTCGGGATGGCCGGGGCGACCTATGACATCGTAATCGATGCCTACCGGATTGAAACGCTGAAACCGCATCAGTTGGGGGTCGGCTCGGGGATGTCGCAATATGGCTGGCGGATCGGATCGACCGCTGCGGGCGCGCTCGCGTTGGTGGTGGCGGCACGGTACGATTGGAGCGTCGCCTATATGGCTTGTGCCCTGCTGGCGCTGCCAGCGATGCTGACCGCGCTGATCATGGGCGAACCGGTGCGGCACCGTGATCCGATCGAGCGCAAGGGCTTCAAGGCCGGACTTGATGCCATTGCCGGGCCGTTCGTGGAGTTCTTCAAGCGCAGCGGGGCGTGGCTGGTGCTGCTGTTCATCCTGCTCCACAAAATTGGCGACACGTTGGGCCAATTGGTGCTGCGGCTGCTGCTCAACGATATGGGCTATACCAATGATGAGATTGCGATCTGGGACGTCGGGGTGGGCTTCTGGGCCTTCCTGATCGGTATTTTCGTGGGCGGCGTTCTCTATGCCCGGATCGGCCTCAAGAAATCGGTGCTGCTCGCGCTGGTGCTGATGGGGGTTTCCAACGCCAGCTATGCGGTTCTGGCCAGTGTCGGCCATAGCAATATCGGGCTGGGCCTGACCCAGGGCTTTGAAAACTTCGCCAGCGGGATCGGCGGGGTGGTCGTGGTCGCTTACTTCTCGGCACTTTGCGATCTGCGCTTTACCGCCGCGCAATATGCGCTGATTTCGGCGGCAGCCAGCGTGGTGGGACGTGTTGTGACCGGAACTTCGGCCGGAGCAATGGTCGAAGGGATGGGCTATGTGAACTACTACCTGATGACCACGGTGATCGCGATCCCGGGGATCTTGCTGTTCTGGTGGATGAGCCGGGCCGGGCTGATCGATGCCTCGATGGGCACGGCTGGCGGCGGATCGGACGGCGATGCGGAAACGCCGCACTGATCAGTCCGGA
>JAGNTK010000063.1 GCA_017987575.1 Novosphingobium sp.
CAAACTGCCTAGCCGCAGAAGCGCCAACCCAGCGCTTCGCCCGCGTGGAACGGCACAATGGGCGTACCGTTTGCATCAATCTGGTCCGGCACCTGGGTCAAGGACTTCTCCAGAGTTACCGTTTCGGCATTGACCGGCAGACCATAAAAAGCCGGACCGTGGAGCGAGGCAAAGCCCTCAAACCTGTCCAGCGCGCCTTCTTCCTCGAACACCGCCGCATAGCTTTCCAGCGCAAAGGGCGAATTGAACAGTCCGGCGCAGCCGCAGGCCGATTCCTTTGCCGATACCGCGTGCGGAGCGCTGTCAGTCCCGAGGAAGAATTTAGCGCTGCCTGACGTCGCGGCCTTGCGCAGCGCCAGTCGGTGCAACTCGCGCTTGGCGACCGGCAGGCAATAGGCGTGTGGACGGATCCCGCCTGCAAACATTGCGTTGCGATTGATGTGGAGGTGCTGCGGGGTAATCGTCGCGGCCACGTTCAGCCCGGCTTCGGTCACGAAGGCCGCTGCTTCAGCCGTGGTGATATGTTCAAACACCACCTTCAGCCCGGGCATATCGCGGACCAGCGGCGCAAGTACGCGATCGATGAACACCGCTTCGCGATCAAAGATATCCACTTCGGCGCTAGTGACTTCACCGTGCACCAGCAGCGGAAGGCCAATTTCCTCCATCCGTTCGAGCACGCTGCGGATATTGGCAACATCGGTCACCCCATGGGCCGATCCGGTGGTGGCGTGGGCAGGATAGAGCTTGGCCGCGGTGAATACGCCTTCGGCCGCTCCGTGCGCGATTTCAGCTGGATCGGTGCCATCGGTCAAATAGGCGGTCATCAGCGGCGTGAAATCCGCGCCTGCTGGCAGCGCCGCCAAGATCCGGTCGCGATAGGCCCGCGCTGCTTCAACCGTAGTCACTGGCGGCGACAGGTTGGGCATCACGATCGCCCGGGCAAATTGCCGCGCGGTATAGGGCAGGACGCCCGCCATTACCGCGCCATCGCGCAAGTGAACGTGCCAATCATCGGGGCGGCGGATCGTCAGGCGAGTCGGAGCGTCGGTCATCCCTTTCCCTTAGGCGGCAGGCACCCTATCTGTCACCCATGACTGCAACCCACCTGACCAGCCGCGCCGTGATCCGCCTGTCCGCCCTGGACGAGGGCGAGGACGTGGCGGGCTTTTTGCAAGGACTGGTCACCAATGACGTCACCGGCCCACTGCCGTGCTGGGCCGCATTACTCAGTCCACAGGGCAAGGTGCTGTTCGATTTTATCGTATGGGCGGATGGCACCGACCTGCTGCTCGATTGTGAGGCCACCGGGGCTGAGGCATTGATCAAGCGCCTGTCGCTCTATCGCCTGCGCCGCAAGATCGGGATTGCGCTCGATCCGTCACTGGCCGTGCATTGGCAGGCCGGGGATGGCCCCTCACCCGATCCGCGCCTGCCCGCATTGGGGCAGCGCTGGGTGGGCGAAGGGAGCGATGAAAGTGCGGAACTGCAATGGCTTGCCCACCGTCTTTCGCACGGCGTCTGCGAAGGAGTGGAGTTGACTGACCTGCTCTGGCTCGAATGCAACGCCGCTGAACTGAACGGCGTCAGCTTCACCAAGGGCTGCTACGTCGGTCAGGAAAACACCGCTCGGATGAACTGGCGTGCGAAGGTCAATCGGCGGCTGGTAGTGGTGCCGCTGTCCGAGAGCGACCCTGCCCGTCAGCGCGCGGTCTATCCCGAACTAGGGCTGGCGGTGGATCACCGGCGGGTTGAGGATATCAAGGCCGAGTGGATACCGGAATGGCTTCAGCCGTCCGACTGACCCGGCACCACGATCCCCGCCGCAATCGCGCCTTCGATCAGCATCTTTTCGGCAATGTCGCGGGCTGCAGTGCGGCGCAGACCGAGCGACTGCGCCAATGGCCCACCCATCAAGGCATCGCCCAGCGCCATCAGGCACAGCGCATGGGTGACATCGTGCATCTTGGCGCCTTCGTGTTCGCCCAGGTCGTCGACCAATTCGTGGATTGTCTCCAGCAGCGGATCGAGCGCATCCTCGTTGCCGTTCATCAGCATCCAGGTGGCCAGTGCCCCCCCACCCTCTTTGTCAAAGGCATCGAAGGTAAGATCGACCACTTCGCGCGGGCTACCCTCACCCGCCCGGGTTGCCAACACCGCGTCTTCGATCGTCGCGCAGATCGTAACAGCGAGATGCCGCGCGAGTTCCTTTTGCAAGCCCGCAGCCGAGCCGAAATGGTGCAGCAGATTGGCGTGGGTTCGCCCAATTCGCGAGGCAACGGCCTTCAGCGTGACCGCCTGCGGGCCCAGCTCAATCAACAGCGCCCGTGCCGCCTCAAGCGCGACGGTACGGCTCTCTTCCTGCGTGAGACGTTTCCTTATTGACATCAGTGTCAGTTACCTTACATAGAGAGGCATGAACGCCCCCACAAAATTCCCCCTCGACGTAGAACCCACTGGCCTTTCCGGCAAGCTGGACGTTTCTCATCCCTTTGGCCCAACCCCCGCCGATCTGGAAATTGTGGTCCGCGACTTGCGGTTTGGCCGCGAGCAGAAACCCGGCCGTTGGTGGCTGGGCGGTGATCCGGTCGCAACCGCATGGCACAACGCGCTGTCCGCCACGTTCCCGCGCGGCGAAGCGATGTTCATCGAAGCCGTCAAGGCGCACCGCGAAGGCGCCTCGCCCAAGCTGGAAGCTGAAATCCGCGCCTTTGTAAAACAAGAGATCAACCACACCCGCGAACACGTAGTGTTCAACAAGGCCGCAGCAGATGCCGGCTATGACATGGCCAAGATCGACGCCCGCGTGGGCGAGCTGATGGAAATGATCAAACAGCGCCCGCAGATCGTCAACCTCGCCGCGACGATCGCGCTGGAACATTACACCGCGATGATGGCGCACGAATTCCTCGCCAATCCGCAGCATTTCAAGGACGCCGAGCCCGAAACCGGAGCGATGTGGCGCTGGCACGCAATCGAGGAAATCGAGCACAAGGGCGTCGCCTATGACACCTTCCTGCATGCCACCCGCGATTGGAGCCGCCTGCGCCGTTACCGTCTGAAATCGGTGATGATGCTGCTGGTGACCTTCAATTTCCTGCGCAACCGCTGGGCCGATACGCTCGAACTGCTGGCGCAGGACGGGCTGACCGGCTGGAAGGTCAAGGCCAAGCTGGCCTGGTATCTGGTCGGCACACCCGGCGTACTGCGCAAGATTTTCCCGGCCTGGGTCAGCTATTTCCTGCCCGGCTTCCATCCCTGGAACCACGACGACCGCGCGTTGATCGGCAAAGCGGAAAGCGAATTTCCCGATGCGGTGATGGCGGGCTAAACGCAAATCCTCCTCGAGCTTGTCTCGGGGAGGTGGCAGGCGCGAAGCGACGGACGGAGGGGCCCCTCCACCACCTGCTGCGCAGGCGGTCCCCCTCCCCGAGCAAGCTCGAGGAGGAACTTTATTGCTACGCCGCGCGCATGCCATCCACGCCATCGTCACCGCCATCACAATCGCTTTGTCCGCCTAGGCTGATGCGATGCTCAACTGACTGCGCCTCATAGCCGCGCGCCAATGAGTGGCGGTGACGCAGCTTGCCAGTCGGCGCGAAGCCAACCTTGCGCAACACTGCACCAGAGGCCGGGTTGTCGATGAAGTGGCCAGCCACAACTTCACGGTGCCCCAGCACCTTGGCGAGCCGCAGCACGGCCCGTGCGGCCTCTGTGGCATAGCCACGGCCCCAGTAATCGCGCCCGATCCAGTATCCCAGCTCAACCTCGCCCTCGATCCGGGCTAGGCCGACGCAGCCGACCAGTTCGGCGGGGCCCTGCGCAGTCGGCAAGGTCACGAAGAAGTGCGGGCAGCGCTGATCCTGCGGCTGTCCGGCAAAGTCACGAGCATGCTCGGCAGTATAGGGCCACGGCGCGCGTGCGAGGTTCTTGACCACGCTCTCGTCCCGGATCCGGTCAAGCAATTCCTGCCAGTCCTCTGGCCATCCCGGCCGCAGGAACAGTCTTTCACTGCGAATGAACATTTACCAAACTCCCGTCATTCGCCCCACAACCGCGGCATAGCACGGGTGCGTGACATTGGCGTTACGCGCTGCGTCAGGGTGCCCCCGGATCGGGGCAATCTGCGGCAGCGGTGCGAGAGGGAGATACGAAAAGAGGGAGATGGGCTGGCCCCTCTCCCTCGTAATGCCGGACTCTGCTGAGTCCGAAGGGGGCCATCCATCTGGATGACCCTTTATCGGTCATCCGCTTATTCGGCGGCTTGCGCCATATCGACCGACACGTATTTGCGGCTCTGCTTGCCATCGTGGAAGCGCACGCGGCCTGCGGTCAGCGCAAACAAGGTGTGATCCTTGCCGATGCCAACGTTGGCACCCGGGTACACGCGAGTGCCGCGCTGACGGATGATGATGTTGCCGCCGATCACTTCCTGACCGCCAAACTTCTTAACGCCAAGGCGGCGGCCTGCCGAATCGCGACCGTTGCGCGAGGAGCCGCCTGCTTTTTTATGTGCCATCTCGATCTACTCCGGAATTCTTATTCAGCAGCTTTGGGCGCGGCAGCCTTTTTGGCCGGAGCCTTCTTGGCTGGTGCTTCAGCAGCGGCATCAGCCACGGGGGCAGCAGCTTCCTTCTTGGGAGCGGCCTTCTTGGCTTCAGCGCCGACAGCCACGATCCGCAGCAGGGTAAGCTGCTGGCGATGGCCGTTCTTGCGGCGATAGTTGTGGCGGCGACGCTTTTTGAAAACGATCACCTTTTCCGACTTCGCCTGCGCGATGATCTCGGCCGAAACGACGACGCCCTTGGCATCCTTCACTTCACCGCCGTCACCAGCCAACAAAACGTCAGACAGCGTGATGGTCTCACCGGCTTCACCGCTGAGCTTTTCAACCGCGATCTTGTCTCCGGCGGCAACCCGGTATTGCTTGCCGCCCGTGCGCACTACAGCGAACATGGTACTACTATCCGTTCATTTCACCAGACTGCCCGGAGATTCGGACAGCGCTCCGGTCCTCGCCAAAAGGCAAGGGTGCCGAAAGAAGGGCTGCCCCTAGTGCAAGGTCTGGGGACTGTCAACGGGAGAAGAGTCGCTCTGGCGTGGTTTTCCAACCATGCTAAGGGGCAAATGATGCTTCGCCGGATCACCCCGCTTCTGCCCGCTTGCGCCGCCCTGGTGCTGAGCGCCTGTGCCACCAACGAAGGGACCTACCCCTCGCTGGCCAAGCGCCCGGGCGAGCGAATCAGCGCCACCTGGCCGCCCGCCCCGCCCGCGCCCGAGCCACCGCCGCCGCCGCTCGATCCTGCCTCGCTCAACCGACTTGATGGTCTGCTGGCGCAGGTCCGCAGCGCCGACGCCCGGTTCCACGCCAAGGAAGGCCGCGCCCGCTCGCTGGTCGCCGCCGCTGGCCGCGCCCCGATGGGCAGCGAAGCCTGGTCGGTTGCGACGGTCGCCGTGTCTGAACTGGAAGCCGCCCGGGCCGAAGCCATGGTGGCGATGTCGGAACTCGATTCGCTCTATGTAAGCGCCCGAACAGAGGGCCGCGACGTGACCCAGATCGACTCCGCGCGAAATCAGGCGCTGGCGATCATTGGTCAGCAGGACCGGGTGCTCGATTCGCTCAAGGGTAAGCTCGACCGTTAATCCCAGCGCGATAGATCGGAATAATCATCAGCGCGCGGTTCGATCCAGTGCCATTGCCCAGCGCGCCTTTCACGTTTCCAGAACCAACTTTGGCTCTTGAGATGGTCCATCGCGAAATCGACAGCATCAAATGCTGCGCGGCGGTGGGTTGCGGCGGCCGATACGCAGACAATCGGCTCGCCCGGTAACATCTGTCCAGTGCGGTGCAGGATCAGGATCCCCATCAAGCCGAACCGCCCCACCGCGCGAGACGCCAGCGCTTCCATCCCCGGCAAGGTCAGCGGGGCGTAGTGGCTGAGTTCCAGCGCCTCGACCCCGCCGCCCCCACGCACTTCACCCACAAAGGTGCACACCCCGCCAAGACCGGGGTGAGCCTGCGTGAACGGGCCGATGAACTGGCCGGGGTTGAACGGCTCGGTCAGCAAGCGAACGTCGATCATGGGGTCAGCCGCCGCTTACGGGAGGTAGAAACGCCAGTTCGTCACCATCGCCCAGCACAATCCCGCCGCGATCGGGCAGCAGTTCACCGTTAAGCGCCAGCTTGACCCGTTCCCCCAGCAACGCAATGGCGAGCTCCGGTGGCAGGTTGGCAAGCATTGCTTCCAACGGGCCGGGCGCAACAGCGCACTCCGCCATTCCCGCTGCATCCTGCAAGCGGCCCAAAAACACCAGCCTCGCGCTCATCCGCCGGTCACCGACATGTGCCGCGCAAGCGCTGGAGCCTGCCCCGCGCGGTCGATCGCAAAATGGTGCCGCTCAGGCTTGATCCGCATCGCCGCATCCAATCCCGCCGCCAGCCCAGCCGCCGGATCGGCCGAGCGCAACGCCGCGCGCAGATCAACCTGTTCGCGCCCGCCCAGGCAGGCGAACAGCTGCCCGGTCGCAGTCACCCGCACCCGGTTGCAGCCATCACAGAAATTGGCGGTCAGCGGCGTGATGAAGCCCAACCTTCCGCCCGTTTCCGTCACATCGACATACCGTGCCGGGCCGCCGCTGCGGTGCGCGCTGGGGGTCAGCGTAAAGTGCGCCTCGAGATCAGCGCGGACGGTGCTGAGCGGCAGGAAGTGATCGAACCGGTCGCCATCCACTTCGCCGAGCGGCATGACCTCGATCAGCGTCAGGTCGATTGCCCGGGCATGGGCCCAGACCATCAGGCCGGCGATCTCATCCTGATTGATGCCTTTCAGCGCGACCGTATTGAGTTTGACCTTCAGCCCCGCCGCCTGCGCCGCCGCGATGCCTTCCAGAACCTGTGGCAGACCATCGCGCCGCGTAAGGTCCGCGAATCTGGTGCGATCCAGAGTGTCGAGCGAGACGTTGACCCGTCGCACGCCCGCCGCGAACAAATCATCTGCAAAGGTCGCCAGCTGGGTGCCGTTGGTGGTCAAGGTCAGTTCTTCCAGCCCGCCCCCGATTTGGCGGCCGAGCGCACGGA
The DNA here is from genome assembly GCA_017987575.1 of Novosphingobium sp. Lineage (GTDB taxonomy): Bacteria > Pseudomonadota > Alphaproteobacteria > Sphingomonadales > Sphingomonadaceae > Novosphingobium. The sequence goes on from JAGNTK010000063.1 coordinate 7,079, forward strand.
CCAGCTCAATCATGTCACGCCGGACCAACGGTTCGCCCCCGGTCAAGCGGATCTTGGTCACGCCCCGCGCAATGAAGCCCAGCGCCAGCTGGTGTAGCTCCTCCAGGCTCAGCACTTCGCTGCGCGGCAGGAAGGTCTGGCGTTCGGGCATGCAATAGGAACAGCGCAAGTCGCAACGATCGGTCAGCGACAGCCGCAGATAACTGATCTGGCGTTGGAACTGGTCAATCAGGGGCGCGGCGCTGCTCATCGGGGTGCTATACCACGCCGGCGCCGTCGAGCGCCAGCAGCTGCCCGGTAATGCCCTGGCACGGCTCCAGCAGCGCCAGCGCGGCACTTAGCCCGGCCCCATCGCCGCAGACCACCGCATTGACCCGGCGCGGGGCGAATTCGCGCGCCAGTTCCTGCACCGCCGCCAGTCGCCAGCCGCGATGACTGTGGTCGGCGGGAGGGAAAACTACTGTCAGGCACTCCTCGGTGGAGTTTGCCAAGGCAGCGCGAATCCGCGCCACCCACTCTGCATGAAACGCAGCTGCGGCATCGAGCAGCGCAGCGGGCAGCCCGGTGATCCGCAGCAGCGCCATCAGCGCCGTTCCCGCCGCAGCGTGATGCCGATTTGCTCGCCATGTTCGGCAATCGCCAGTTTGACGATCTTGACCGTCACCGCCAGCACCCGCGCATCCTGCACGAACAACGTCTCGCAGACGTGATCGGCGACCGCCTCGATCAGCTTGAAATGGACCCCTTCGGGCAGCGCTTCGGCCGCTGCAAATTTCAGGTCCATGTAGTTCTTGCTCGCCGCCAAGGGCGTGTCCGGATCATAGCGCGAGGCGGGCTTGAGCTCCGCTTGAATGGTGAAGCGCAGCGGCTGCGGGCGGCCGGTTTCCTCGGAATAGATGCCGGTCAGGACATCATGCTCAAAATCTGCGACTTCAAGGATCAGGCTGTCGGCCATGGTCAGTCATTGCTCCAACGGGCGAAGATCGCGGTGGGGAGAAGGCGGCCGTCAGCCTGTTCTTCGCGCACCGCCAGATCGCCGTGTTCGATCCGGCCAGGCAAGTCACGGAAAATGTCATCAAGCATCCCGGCCAGCGCCAGCGAGCTTAACCGCACGGCATAGACCGTCAGGAACAGGAACCGACTGTCACTGTCGAGCAACTGCCTGCAATCAGCCACCAGCGATTGCAGATGATCCTCCAGCCGCCAAACCTCACCTTCGGGTCCGCGTCCGAACTTGGGCGGATCGAGGATGATCCCGTCATAACGCCGTCCGCGCCGCACTTCGCGCGCGGTGAACTTCGCGGCATCGTCAACGATCCAGCGTACCGGACGGTCTTCCATGCCGGACAGCCCGGCGTTGACCCGAGCCTGCGCGACCGACTTTTTGCTGGCATCGACGTGGGTGACTGGGCCGTATTGGCTGAGCGCCAGCGTGCCGACCCCGGTATAGCCGAACAGGTTCATCGTCTGAGCATCGCTGCGACCGTCCAGCCGTTGCCCCATCCAATCCCACACCGGGGCCATATCGGGAAAGAAGCCAAGGTGGCGGAACGGGGTGCACTGGGCAGTGAACTTCACATCGCCCCAGCTGAGCGGCCAGCCCTCCTGCGGCACCGGGTTGGCGTATTGCCAGCGCCCGCCGCCGTCTTCATCGCTGCCGGGAACGAATTCGCCATCCGAAGCCCAGCGTTCCAGCCGGGGCCGCCACATCGCTTGCGTATCGGGGCGGATAAAGCGGTGCGGGCCATAGCGTTCGAGCTTTCGCCCATCGCCCGAATCGATCAGGCCGTAGTCGGCCCAGGCCTCGCCGCTCATCACGACAGGCGACAGGACAAGCTCAGCCACGCGGCACCGCGTGGGCCGCGACATAGTCGGCAATTGCGGCGTAATCCCCGGGCAGTTCAATCATCCGCTCTTCGCGCTGGAACAAATCGCCGATCCGCGCCGGTAGCACCGGTCGCTGACCGGTGGCGCGTTCCACTGCATCGCGAAACTTCGCTGGGTGCGCGGTGGCAAGGGTCACCACCGGAATGTGCTTGGCGAGGCCAGCTGTGCGCGCAGCGTGCAGGCCAATCGCGGTGTGCGGATCGAGCAGCTCTCCGCAATTCTCATGCGCCCAGCGGATCGCCTGGGCCATGTCGCTCGAATCGGCCCGCGCGCTGCTGAACAGCGCCGCTGCGCCTTCGCGCTGCTGATTGGTCAGCTGCATCGCCTTGCTGGCTTCAAAGCCCGCCATCTGCGCCGCCAAGGCCGCGCCATCGCGCCCGCCCAGATCGAACAGCAGCCGTTCAAAGTTCGACGAGACCTGAATGTCCATCGACGGCGCCGCAGTTGGTGTCACCGTTCCCGCCGAATAGTCCCCGCTGGTCAGCGCGCGGTGGAGGATATCGTTGACGTTGGTCGCCACGATCAGCCGCTCAATCGGCAGCCCCATCTGCGCCGCGACATAGCCCGCGAAGACATCACCGAAATTGCCGGTCGGAACCGCAAAGGCAACTCTGCGCTGCGGCGCGCCCAGTTGCAGCGCGGCGGCGAAGTAATAGACCACCTGCGCCATCAGCCGCGCCCAGTTGATCGAATTGACTGCGCCGATCGCGAACCTTCCGGTCATCGCATCGTCATTGAACATGCGCTTCACGAAGGCCTGGGCATCGTCAAAGGTCGCACCATCGACCGCGATATTGTGTACGTTGGGCGCCAGCACCGTGGTCATCTGGCGACGCTGGACGTCGCTGACCCGGTCCTTGGGATGCAGCATGAAGATATCGACCCGGCTGCGTCCGGCCACGGCGTCAATCGCAGCAGAGCCGGTATCGCCCGAGGTTGCCCCTACGATGGTCAGCGGATCGCCGCCACGGCCCAGGAATTCCTCGAACAGCAGTCCGAGCAATTGTAGCGCAACATCCTTGAACGCGAGCGTCGGCCCGTGAAACAGTTCGAGCAGCCAGTGCTGTTCGTCGAGCTGCTTGAGCGGGGTGACGGCAGCGTGGGCGAAGCGGCCATAGGCCT
>JAGNTK010000064.1:0-8465 GCA_017987575.1 Novosphingobium sp.
CTATGGTTGAAGTGACTGAGAAGATTAGCGAATGTTGTATGGCACCGGAAAATGGGTGCCATACGCGTTTGTGAAAACTGGCGGAAAACCGCCGCCGCATCGTCTGGCACCGCCAAATGCGGGTTAGCTCCGCTCTTTCGAACCACCCTCTCGCGGCGCGCCCAGGCCGCGCCCGATGTCGCTCCAGCGGGCGGGGCATCGCGCAGCCCCAGCTCCTCTTACCGGCCACCCGCAAAACACACAAACGACACGGAAAAACGGCGGTGCCATACCATCCCGACGCAGAAAACCGCCAAAAACTGACCGCCCGTATGGCACGCCCTCCATAGTGCCATACGCAAACATCAAGCAAAACCAACCACATAAGGGCCAGGTGCTGGCACTGCTTTTATCTTGCCCTCTTCAAGCTACGCTACATTTCTCGCCCTGACTGCGATTGCTTAGGTTGCATCGGGAAGCACGATGCCCAAATTTACGGGTTCAATCGCAAGTTGAAACATAGACGGATAGGAAGGTATCGGGCGATCCCGTCATTCATTGCGAGAAGGATAGATGTCCGCAGCCAACAACTCATGCCGTCAAGCGCCTGCGGTATGACCGGCCGACCTCTCTTGCCGAAACCTGCTAATTTGCTATCCGCGCAAGACCCGGTCCACGAAAAAATGTTCGGTGGCCGTGTCAAGATTGCGCCTAAGCCAGGCCGGGAGCGGTAGTTCCTGCATGAGCGTATTGGTTCCCCAATGGGATCGGAGTATGAACCTTTTAAAAAAGAGATTTAAGAAATAATACTTGGAAATAGGTAATGATTTGATTCGGGGGTATTGGTGAGCTTCAAAGATGTCGCAATGAATCTCGTGACGCTCGGCGGGCACGAGCAGCTTGAGGCTGCGAAGGCCACCAATGCATCGGTTCACCAAGAATACGAAGCCAATCGAAATAAGCTATACTATCTGGAGAGTACGAGGGTAGAAAATCTATCTAGCCTTGGAAATTTGGTAATTGAAAGCTTCAAGGCAGCCAATTCATCTAGAAAATTACTACGTCATGCTGGTCGGAAAAATGTCGATTTGCCGTCTGTGAATGTCCTGCCAAGTTCTGAATTTCGCAAAAATATTACCATAGACAACGTAGACCGTATCATTGCCGACTATTCTTCGTCTGTTTTAGTTGCTGGTGGTGCAGGAGCGGGAGCTGCTGTGGCAGCGGGTTCTTGGTCATTGGTCGCACTAGTTGGTTCGGCAACTACAGGCACCGCGATTTCAACGCTTTCAGGAGTAGCCGCTACCAATGCCACGCTGGCATGGTTCGGCGGTGGCGCATTAGCCGCTGGCGGAGCGGGTATGGCTGGCGGCACCCTCGTTTTAGGCGGAGTAGCTTTAGCCCCGGTTGTCGCAGTAGCAGCTTGGCATTCCCGATCGAAGACGAAGGAAATCAATCAGGAAACAGACAAATTTCGGTATGCTGACTTGCAGGCTTGCCAAGCTATGGGGCCAACGCAAGACGCTATCGATATAATCAACGGCTGCTTGGAAGCCATTCGTCCGTCAGCAGAGGCACTTCAATGGGAAGTGGAAGCCGTAAAGCGATTACTGTTCCCGATATGGGGATGGTCTGCATCTAAAAGGTTTATGGCAAGGTTAATAGGAAAACCTTATTACTCTAATGATGAGTGTATAAATATTGATTTACTTGAATTAAAATTGATAGAATTTATTGGATGTTTCCAGAGGATGCAGGATATCGAATATAAAACAGGGGGAATAATTGAAAGAATTTAGCATATACTCGAACTCCAAAGGGAGTTCTGGGGCGGTGAAGAATGGATGGTGCTGGCCCGCATTCTTCTTTGGATCATTATGGTCTCTCTTTAGTGGCTTCTTTTTGGCGGCTATAATTATGCTGCCTATCGAACTTTTTTTGAATATTGCTTCTAATGGGCTTGATAGAAGCCGGGAGCCTACAGAGGTTTCCGAACCTGCGGCCATGGCAATCATAGTTATTGCTCTCATTGGATTAGGAATCCGCGTGATTTACGGTGCGCGGGGGAACAAGTGGCGCAAGTCTCGATATCTCAGAAAAGATTTTGAATTTCGCGGCACTGTAAGAGCGTCAAACAAAGCAGATGCCGTAAAATATTTTACTGGATCATAAGGTTGGAATTTTGACCTATTTTCAGCGCGGATTGCTTGCAGTCGCTTGCATCCTTCTAGGATTTATTTTCTTCCCACTTTTTTTATTGGGAGGATTAATCGCTTGGAGTGTCTATCGAGACATTGTCGAAGCTCCTGCACGGCGAGCCCAGCAGGCAGAGATTGACGCCCGTATCAATGCGCCGGTGAGCGCCGAGGATATGCGATTGGCATGTGAATCGCCTGCAGAAATGGCGTTTCTCGATGTCATGATATCGGCCTATGACCTGCAAACCGGGCCGGGAGCCATTGAAGGCCGGGGATTGCGGCTGCGGAATCAAATATCGATGGGGCGACTGAAAATCCATAAATGGCATGCGTCGTCCCAGTACCGAGCGGATTTTCTAGTGGATGAGAAACTTGTCGTAGAGATTGATGGTGCAACCTATCATTCCTCTCCGGAGGCCATCGCACGCGACCAGCAGAGGGACGCAGATATGAAGCGAGATGGCTATACGGTCCTAAGAATACCGGCCCAAGTAGTGTTTCAGAATTCTGGTGAGGCCGTGCGAAGGGTTGAAGATGCCAGGGTTGCAATCAGGTGATTTGCGTCACCGTTCCTAGACACTGCCATTACACCGAAAATCACAAATTTGCATAAGGTCGAGGATGATGGAAAAATGCGCTCTTTCGTGTTGCAAATCACCTGATTGCCGATCTGACGAAGCTGAGCGTAGATCATAGGGCGATAGCGAACTCATAGTGATCATCACTATCGGTCGCGGCCCGCCAAGACTGACGTTCGTTCTGCAAGAATGCAGAGCCCTTGAACGGCCGGTTTCAGGGCTGTCCATTATCCGCCTGTCTGGGCAGACTGTTGGGAAAAGCGGACGTTCACCGAACACGATGGCCAGTGGCTCTGTTGGACGATCCGGACCTTCCGGTGCTCAACCAGAAGACGTGAGTGTTCTCCGTCAGCTCCCATGCGGTGATCAGCGAACCAACCCCGCCGCCCAGAATGGCAATCTTCTCCTTGCGTATCGCTTCAGACCTTATGTTGCCAAGGCCACAGCGGCAAATCGGTCCGTTCCGCGAACAGTTTGAAGGTGGCGAACAGGAACGGGATGCCCATCACGAACGGGCTGATCAGGTGGATATCCTCGATTTCCGGATAGCCCAGCCAGGCGTCGATCAGCGCCATCATCCCATAGGCCGCAACCGGCAACCAGGCCATGAAGCGGCTCTTGTACCCTTCCAGCGGGCGCAGCGCGATCCGTCGTTCGAGCAGGCGATAGATCAGGAACACCACGAATGCGGTCAGCATCCAACCGCCAAAATTGCGCAAGGGCACGCCAAAGTGGACCCCGCCTTCCTTCCAGACCCAGGCCGGGTGGCCGACATTGGCTTCATGCAAGCCCTTTGCATGACACCAATCCGTGCTGCCACCGCCGGGGTAAAAGCTCATCACCGGGTCCATCGTGATGTCCCAGGCAGTCATGATCAGCGCGCTGAGCAGCGACAGCCAGATGATCCAGGTCGTGTCACGCCGGGTCGAGATGGGCCGCGCCTCGGTCAGGATATTGGTCACTACGTAGCTTGGGTAAAACATCATGTACCAAGCGAACGGGATCAGCATCGGCACCCTTCCCAGAACCTTCGGGCCGAGCACTTCGGTGTAGCAGTAAGGGCCAAACAGGATCCCGGTGCTCTCGCCATAGTACTCCGCGCAGAAAGCGATCGTGGTGGCCAGCCCCAGCAGGGTCAGCGCGCGGTGCAGCCCCAGCATGATGTACGAATGGACAAAGCAGAACAGCGCCATGCACGGCACCAGCACCGACCACGGAATCCGGTCGAGCGGGACATTGACCCCGCCGAGCCGGATCCCGGCCGCAAACAGGATCACCACCAGCACGAGTGTCATCAGCCAGAACGAATCCGGCAGCCCCGCAAAACGGATCCGGGCCCTGATTACATCGGCTTCGATCTCATCCAGCGGACTGTCGCTGTCGCTGCCCATACCTGTTCCCCCACGGCCACTGCACGGCATCGCTTCGGGCTTGCCCGCCCGAATTGCCCCCAAACGCGACCCTGGTTGCCCGCCAGCTTAGCGGCGAGCCGAGCAGATGCAATTGGCAAACGGGGTGGGTTCAGGCCTGGCTGCGGCGGAATTGGTGAAGCCGCTCAATCGCTTGATCGAGCACGGCATCTTGTTTGGCACAGCACAGCCGCAGAAAGCCGGTTTGCGGGGCTTCGGCATAGAAGGCCGAAACCGGGATTGAGGCGACCCCGGCGTCTCGGATAAGCCGCTCGGCCAGCGCTGCGTCCTCGCCGGGCAGGCCTGATGCAGCCAAATCGATGGTGACAAACCACGTGCCGCTAGAGGGCAACACGGCAAAGCCAGCGGCGGTCAGTCCGCTCACCAGCCGCGCTTTGGCCTCGGTATAGCGCTTTCGGTGGGCGGCGTGCCATTCTGGCGGCAGTGCCAAAGCTTCTGCCACGGCCCATTGCAGCGGAGTGGCGGTGGTAAAGGTCAGGAACTGGTGCTTGCCCGCTATTGCAGCCGCCAAAGCCGGAGCGGCGATCGCCCAGCCAATCTTCCATCCGGTCATCGAAAAAATCTTGCCGGCAGAGCCGATCTTGATCGCACGATCGGCCAGCGCGGGAATGTCCAGAGCCGAAACGTGCGGAGTGCCATCCAGCACCATGCCTTCCCACACCTCGTCGCTGACCACCCACAGATCGTGGGCCTGTGCCAGCGCGCCGATTGCTTCCAGCTCCGTGCGGGTCAGCATCGTTCCGGTTGGATTGTTCGGGGTGTTGAGCACGATCCCGCGCGTGTTCGGGCCAATCGCAGCAGCCAGCGCGTCCAGCGGCAAAGTCCAGTGCGGCGGCTCCAGACTGACCAGTTTGGCAGTGCCTCCGGCCCATTGGACCAAGGGCAGATAGGCATCGTAGAGCGGCTGGATCAGCACCACTTCATCGCCTGGCCGGACCAGCGCGAGCAGGCTAGCAGCCAGTGCCTCGGTCGCGCCGGAAGTGACGACGATCCCGTCGGGGTCGATGGTCAGGCCCTGTTCGACCCCATAATAGGCTGCGATCGCTTCGCGCAATTCGGGCAGCCCACGCATCGGTGGATACTGGTTGGAGCGTTCGGTCAAAGCCCGCTGAGCCGCTGCGATCAGCTCGGGCGGCTCATCCATCTCGGGGAACCCCTGCCCCAGATTGATTGCGCCCTGCTCACGCGCAAGGCCCGACATAAGCTCGAAGATCGTGGTGCGGGCGGGGCCCGAAAGCCGGTCGGCGAGAGTGGTCATCGCCGTGAGCCTAGCCGCCTCAGTTCAGCCCAGCAATGCCGCCCATTCGCTTGCGAGGCTTTTGGCGTCGCCTGTGCCGAAGACGTAGCGGTCCGGACGGACCAGCACGGCTTCAGCGTCCTGCTTGTCAAACCAGCGCGCCAACGGCCCAGCAAACGGCGCGAGTGGCGCGGTGTTCAGATCGTCCCGGCTGATCTCCCAGTCGCCGATGCCAAGCACCGTGTCGAGCCGCGTTCCATCGGCTGCTACCGGTTGGTGGAAATAGGATCCGGCCCCGGCTGTTCCGGCCCGGATCAGGCCCGCCGTGATCGGCGGATAGTCCGGCGGTCCACTGGGCAACTTGCCAAGGGCCCGGGCGAGCTTGAATTTTGTATCGCGCACAAAGGCACCCCATTTGCTGGTGATGCAGACCGTTTTGCCCATCATGATTGCCATGTCGATCGTCGCGCGCAGGTTGGGTGCGCGTTCGATTTGGTAGCTATCAAGCGTTGTGTCCCCGGCCTTGCCATGGATCACCGCGGCCAGTTTCCACGCCAGGTTGGCTGCATCGCGCAGGCCCGAGCACATCCCTTGTCCGGCAAACGGCGGGGTCTGGTGTGCGGCATCGCCGGCCAGCAGCACCCGGCCCTTGCGCCATTCCGCCGCAATCCGGGCGCGAAAGGTGTAGACCGCCTTGCGCTCCAGCCGGACCGCGCCTTTGACTTTCCAGGGCTCCAGCAGCTTTTCGATGAAGGCGTCGTCGCTGACTTGCTCCGGCGTTTCACCGGGCAGAATCATGAACTCCCAGCGGTGCCGCCCTTCGCCCATCAGCACACAGGTGGTCGGGCGTTCGGGATTGCAGATCTGCAGGTTCTCGGTCGGCAGCTTTGAATAGTCGTCAACCAGAACGTCAACGACGAGCCAGGGTTCCTCGAAATTGAGGTCATCAAACGCGATACCGCAGGCTTCCCGCACCGGGCTGCGCGCGCCATCCGCACCGACCAGGTAGCGGGCCCGAACCGTGCGCTCGCAGCCGGGCGTGGCGAGCGCGGCTGTCACCCCTTCGCCATCATCGACAAAGCCGGTCAGTTCCCAGCGATTGTGAAGTTCCGCAGTGGACAGCGCCATCAACGCCTTGCGCAGTTCTGCCTCGACGCTCGGCTGATGGATCATGTTCGCGGCGGGCCAGCCACCGGGGCCGATCTGACCGGCCCCTTCGAAGCGCAACAGAACCTCTCCTTTGGCGTTGAGAAAGTCATAGCGGCTGGCGCGGCGCGCGGTCTTCATCACCGCGTCGGCCACCCCGGCTTCCTGCAGAATTCGCATTCCTTCGTGGTCGATATGGGCGGCGCGGGGGAGCGGATAGATATCTGCTTCCTTATCCGCGACGATAACCTTGACCCCGCGCTGCGCCAGCAGGACCGCCAGTGTGACGCCGGTCGGTCCGCCGCCCGCAATCAGCACATCGCAATCGAACTTCGTGCCCATCGCTTCAGGCTTCCGCGGTCATGGTGCCCTCAATATGGCCCAACTGGTCGATCTCGGTTCGCACGACATCGCCCGCTTTCAGAAACTGGCGCGGGTCCATCGCTGCACCGATCCCGCCGGGTGTGCCGGTGAACAGGCAGTCGCCCGGTTCCAGCGTCATGCCCATCGAAAGGTGCTCAACCTGCTGCCAGACGTTGAAGACCAGATGCTGGGTGTTCGAAGCCTGCCGTTGTTCGCCATTGACGAAACAGCGGATGCCCAGCCCATGCGGATCGCCCAACTCGTCAGCAGTGACGATCCACGGACCCATTGGGGCATGGGTGTCAAAGCTCTTGCCAAAGGCCCATTGCGGGGTGGCGTGCTGGGCCATCCGCTCGGTCACGTCATTGCCGACGCAATAGCCGAACACGGCGGCGGGTGCTTCGGCGGCCGCGATATGCTTGCCGCCCGCGCCGATCACCGCGACCAATTCGGCTTCGTAATCGTTGGTGAAGGCACCGCGCGCGATCAGGATTGGATCATACGGACCGTTGACGCTGGTTTGGGCCTTGGTGAACCACACCTGCTTTTCTGGGGTGCCCATCTTCGATTCTTCGATGTGGTCGGCATAGTTGAGGCCGATCGCAAATATTTTGCCAGGGCGCTGGACCGGCGCTTCCAGCTTGACTGAGGCCAGCGGGACGCCGCCGCCTGCTGCGGCCTTTGCCTCAAGCTGCGGCTTCAGCTGATCCCAGCCCTTGATCAGATCGATCATCGTGCCGGGGACGCCGCTGTCGATCACTTTGTCGCCAACGACGATCCCGGTGCGGGTCTGGCCATCGGCGGTATAGGTGCAGAGTTTCATGTGGGGGTTCCTTTGGGATTGCGGCGAAACAGGCGCTTGAGGCGCAGCTGCAGGGCAGTGACGAAAGAGATAAGTCCGGGCGGTGGGGGCAGTTTTCCGGCAAACATCGGGTGCGGACTGCCCCACTGGACTGCCAGCAAGGCGCTCATCGGCATTTTCTGCGGCGGGTCGGCGGCAGTGAACAGGTCACCATCGGTCCAGTGTTCCAGCTCGTTGCCGAATGGATCGCGCCAGTAATCGAACACCTGACTGCCCATGATGTGCCGCCCAACGCCCCAGGCTGGATTACGCTTGGCGGCCTTGAGATGTTGGTGGCCGAGCATCAGATCGTCAAGGTTCGACACTTCGAACGCGGCATGCAGAATACCAAGCTCTCCAGGCAGTTGGGCCAGAAACAGCGTGTGATGGTCGGCAGGCTTTTCTCCGCGATCGCAGCGCATGAAGGCGCCCAGCGGCACGTCCTTGGCCGCTTCAACCTCGTCCGAGGTCAGGAAGCCGAAGCGCGCTTTATACCATGCCTCTGACTTGCGGAAATCCCGGACCTTCAGCACGGCGTGACCGATCCGGCGAACATGGGCCGGGGCCGGTTCGAGCCGGATGGCAGAGCGCAGCCGGGGCTTGGTGGCCGCGGTGTTGAAGGGCAGGTCAGCGATCGGTGGTTCGGGCGCCGCGTTGGTTTGGCCAGCAATGATTTCGACTGTGTAGCCATCA
>JAGNTK010000064.1:8565-9956 GCA_017987575.1 Novosphingobium sp.
CGTGAGCTGGAGCAGCGGGTGGACCTTGCCAATGCCGGGGTAAGCGATCCGGTCGTGCGGCTGGCTGGCGGGATGCGGGTTGCGGTTGAATTCGCGCTGTCCGAACGCAGCCGCGCGATCGTCATGCTGCGCGGGCTGGAGCTGTCGACCGGGATCGATCACGATCTCAACCGCGGTATCCGCGCCGATATCGAGGCGTTGATCGCTGCTGGTCTGGCCCGGCCCGAGGCCGCGCGCAGCGGGGTGCGCTATTGGCTCGGGCTATGCCAGATCGCCCAGCTTAACGTGATCGAGCGCCAGCCGAGCCGGGCCGATGCAGCACAGCGGCTAGGGGAACTGCTGGTACTCGGCCTCTGCGGCCTCGGCATCGCCGAGGACCGGGCGCGGAGCGTTGCCGCCACCGTGGCCGAGCTTTTCGAGCGGGGGTAGCTCGACCGGGATCAACATCATTGCGGCGGTCAACAGCAGAGCCATCGACAAATATTGCGCAAAGGCATAGCTGCCGGTCTGGGTAAAGGTCGCACTGAACAGGGTAATTCCGGCCACCGCCCCGATCCAGCCCAGCCCATGGAGTGCGCCAAAGACCGAGCCATAACTGGCGAGGCCAAAACGCCGCGCGACGAAATAGGCGTAGATATCGACATCGGCGCCGCTCAAGGCTCCAATCATCGCGCAGGCAGCCAGTACCAGCGGGGCCAATCCGGGGTCGGCAGCTGAGAACACGACGAAGCCCAGGCTGGGAATCAGCGTCATCAGGATCGCCATCATGCGCGGTTCAAACCGGTCGAGCAAATAGCCGCCGCCCAGCTTGCCGCAAAACTGTCCGGCAGCAAAGGCAGAGACGCCCCAGGCGGCGGTGGCGGCCGTCAGGCCGCGTTCGGCGATCATCGGGGCAAGCTGGCTGATCGCGCCACCTGTAGTGATCCCGGCAATCATATTGGCCAGCGCCAGCAACCAGAAATCGCGCACCCGCAGAAAGCTCCAGTCGTGCGGCAGGCCGGTGCGCAGCGTCTTGACCGGGCGGTTGCCGATCTGGCGCGGCATCAGCAGCAGCACCGCCGGCAGCCCGATCAAGCCCGAAAGTCCCGCCAGCATCAGAAAGCCCCAGCGCCAGTTTTCGGCAATCACCAGTTGCAACAGCGGCGGCACCAGGATCGTGGTCAGCGAAACACCGATCCCGACCAACCCCAGCGCGCGGCCGCGAAACTTGCGGAAGTGGGCATTGACCGGCTGAGTCAGCACCACCGACGAGCTGCCCCCGCCGATGAACCCGGCGATCAGGATTGTCGCTGCGAGCGACCAGAACCCGCTGACCCAAAGCGCTTGGGTGACGCCAACCGCGACCAGGATCAGCGAGCAGGTGACATAGACTGTACGGAACCCGAACATAT
>JAGNTK010000065.1 GCA_017987575.1 Novosphingobium sp.
ATCGCCAGCCAGATGGCCAGCGCCAATATCGAACGCACCACCGTGACGCTGCGCGATGGCACCGGCAAGCACGAGCTGCGCGCCACCGGCCAGGTGATCAAGTTCCCCGGCTTCCTCGCGGTCTATGACGAAAGCCTCGATCAGAAACCGGGCGAGGATGAGGATGAGAGCGGGCTGCTTCCCGCCATGGCCAAGGGCGATACCCCGGCCAAGCGCGGCGTTGAGGCCAGCCAGCACTTCACCCAGCCGCCGCCGCGCTACAGCGAAGCAACGCTGGTCAAGCGGCTGGAAGAGCTCGGGATCGGGCGGCCTTCGACCTATGCCTCGACCCTGCAGGTGCTGAAGGACCGCAATTACGTTCGCACCGAGAAGAACCGGTTTTTTGCGGAGGAATCGGGCCGCCTGCTGACCGCGTTTCTGGAGCGGTTTTTTGAGCGTTATGTCGCTTACGATTTCACCGCCGGGATGGAGGACGAACTCGACATCGTGTCGGACGGGCGTGAGAACTGGAAGGTGCTGCTCGCCAAGTTCTGGAAGGATTTCAAGCCCAAGAGCGACGAGGTGATGGAGCGCAAGCCCTCCGAAGTCACCGAGGCGCTTGACGAGTATCTCTCCGACTTCCTCTTCCCGCCCAAAGAAGACGGATCAGACCCGCGCAAATGCCCGGCTTGCGCCGATGGGCGGTTGTCACTGCGCGGCGGGCGGTTTGGGGCGTTTGTCGCTTGCGCCAACTATCCCGAATGCAAATACACCCGCAAATTCGCCCAGGGCGGCGCGGCCGAAGGCGGGGAAAGCGGTGAGATCGGCAAGCATCCCGAAACGGGCGAGCCAATCATGCGGAAAGTCGGCCGATTTGGCCCCTACATCGAAATGGGCAGCGGCAAGGAAGCCGCGCGCAGCTCGATCCCCAAGGACATTCCAGAGCTCGATCTGGACTGGGCGGTCAAACTGCTGAGCCTGCCGCGTGAGATTGGCGCGCATCCGGAAACCGGTGAAGTTATTACAGCTTCTATCGGCCGTTACGGCCCATACCTCGCGCACAACGGCAAATACGCCAAGCTGCGCTCCACCGCCGATGTGTTCGAAACCGGTATGAACAGCGCAGTCACCAAACTGGCCGAAGCTGCGGCTGGCGGGGGCCGGGGCGCGCGCGCGGCGGCGGAACCGCTCAACACCTTCGGCCCGCACCCGGAATCGGGCGGCGAGATGAAGCTGATGGCGGGCCGCTATGGCCCCTACGTCACCGACGGCACCACCAACGCCACCCTGCCGCGTGACAAGGCGCCCGAGGATCTGACGATGGAAGAAGCCGTCGTCCTGATCACCGAACGCGCCGCCAAGGGCCCGGCCAAGGGCAAAGGCCGCAAGAAGGCTCCGGCGAAGAAGAAGGCCCCGGCGAAGAAGAAGGCCGCGGTGAAAAAGAAGGCAGAGTAATGCATCGTCCCCGGCTCGACCGGGGACCGCTGGCGGTTTAAGCAACCTCTCGCCGAGGCGGCCAGCGGTCCCCGGTCGAGCCGGGGACGACGAGGAGTAAATGGTGAAGGGCGGCTACACCTACATCATGACGAACCACGCGCATGGGGTGCTTTACATCGGGGTCACAGCCGACATCTCCGAACGAGTTTGGCTTCATCGCAATGGCATGGGCTCCAAATTCTGCCAGCGATACGGCATCGATAGATTGATTTTGGTCGAGGAGTACCCGACCATTGAAGAGGCAATAGTCCGCGAGAAGCAGCTCAAGCACTGGGAGCGAGCTTGGAAGATCGAACTGATCGAAGCTGCGAACCCCGAATGGGAAGACCTCGCACAGTATCAACCCTAACGTCGTCCCCGGCTCGACCGGGGACCGCTGGCGGTTTAAGCAACCTCTCGCCGAGGCGGCCAGCGGTCCCCGGTCGAGCCGGGGACGACGATGCGGGGAACGTCAACCCCGCGAACACGGGGATTGCTGGCATCCTGCTCAAACCTCCGCTATCCCCTGCCCATGGCCGAAAACTTCACCCGCCACCGCCAGCCCTGGAAAAGCGACGAGGTCGCCAAGCTGCGGCTGCTCGCCGGCAAGGGCAAGGGCCTCAAGGAAATCGCCAAAGCGCTAAACCGCAGCGAGGAATCGACCAAGGAGCGGGCCAAGGACGACGGGATCGGGATTGCAAAGTTGCGCTAAGCGGCATCGAAGTTTTGCTCAATCGCGTTGATGACAGCTCGACTGGCTTCGCGAAAAACTATGGCCTCTTTGGTGAGATGACACTCTTCCGCCAAACTGTACAACGATGCCTCGGCCATGTTGACGATGTCAGCCACACTGAATTCATTGCTGTCATCAAGTGCAGCGTCGATCAAATGCTGACCCAAGATGGCCAACTCGTGACGAAAGTTGAGGATTTGGTCGCTGTGCATTTCAGTCTCCTCTCCGAGGCGATTTTCACCATGCCCAGACGGACACGCAGCCGCACAGGCTTGAGGGCCGTTTAGGTGAAAAAATAAATTCCGTGACATATGAGGGGTTTTGACTGAACTTATTAGCTCGCAAGCGGAGAGCGATGATGACGCCTTATGATGCAATTCCGAATGCAGTCAGGAAAGCAGTTGCTGATTTGCCACCAAACATTCTTGGACGCTCGGGTTCGATTTTCTATTCGGGCAAGGAAGCCTATGTCGATCAAGCGCCACTTTACATTTTGGGTTTGAATCCTGGTGGCATTCCCTCCGAGAGTCCGACAGTGACAGTCGCTAGCTCGATTGAGAAGTTCAAACAGCGGAAAACAGCTTGGTCAGAATATGCCGACGAAAGCTGGGAAGATGCACCGCCAGGCCAATGGGGCCTTCAACCTCGGATTCTTCACATGTTAGTTCGGCTAGGGCTTGATCCGCGCATGGTGCCGACCAGCAATGTCGTGTTTGTTCAGAGCCGAAACGAACAACACCTAGAGCATGAAAAGGCCGAACTTCTTGAGGCGTGCTGGCCGCTCCACAACGCCGTGATAACTGAATTGGGGGTCCGCACAATCCTGTGCTTCGGGGGAACTGCTGGCAGATGGGTATGCGAGAAACTAGGATCCGACGCGCTTGTCGATTCTTTTCAAGAGACCAATAAGCGTGGTTGGTCGAGCAAGTCCCATCGCAACTCCGACGGTTTGCAAGTAGTCACCGTCACGCATCCAAGCCGAGTTGATTGGAGAAACCCAATGGCTGATCCAACACCGCTCGTCGAGCGGGCGATTGCTCGTGGTAGATAGGTCGCCCTACTTAACCCACTCCAGCCCCAGCTCCTCGTAGATCTCCTTGTCGTCGCTCCACTTTTCGTCGACTTTGACGTGGAGGAACAGGTGGACCTTCGTGCCGAGCAGTTCGGTCAGTTCCTTGCGCGCGGCCTCGCCGATCGACTTCAGCTTTGAGCCGCCTTTGCCTAGCACAATGCCCTTCTGGCTGTCCTTGGCGATCACGATCTGCTGGTGGATTTCAACCGAGCCGTCCCGCCGCGCGGCATAGCTTTCGGGGCGGACGGTGCTGTCGTACGGTAGTTCGTCATGGAGCTGGCGGTAGAGCTGCTCGCGGGTGATTTCGCAGGCCAGCAAGCGTTCGCTGGCGTCGGAGACCTGATCCTCCGGGTAGTGCCACGGGCTTTCGGGCATCAACTCGGCGAGGCGCGTTTTGAGTTCGGCCACGCCGTCTCCGGTCAGCGCTGAGATGAAGAACACCTCGTCAAACTGGCCTTCACCCGCCAGCGCCTGCGCGCTCACCAACAGGGGCTCCTTGGCCACTTCATCAACCTTGTTGAGCACCAGGATCTTGCGTTCGGTGCGGTCCTTCAGGCTGTTCAGGATCGGATCGAGGTAGTCGAGCTTCTTCTTGCGGCCATCGACCACCAGCAGGATCGCATCGGCCTCGGCCGCGCCGTCCCAGGCGGCACTGACCATCGCGCGGTCTAGGCGTCGTTTGGGTTCAAACAGGCCGGGGGTATCGGCCAGAATGATCTGGGCCGGGCCTTCGAGCGCAATCCCCATTAGCCGGGCGCGGGTGGTCTGGGCCTTGGCGCTGACGATCGCGACCTTCTGGCCGACCAGCGCATTGACCAAGGTGGACTTGCCCGCATTGGGCGCGCCGAGAACGGCGACGAGGCCGCAGTGGGGAGGGGTGGTGCTATTCAATTTTCAGTGTCCAATTCCGTCTGCCCCGACTTTGTCGCGGGGCCATCGGTTTATCCAAACCGCTTCATAAACGCTTCTGCTGCCAAAGTCTCGGCATCGCGCATGCTTGATCCGGTTGCCTCAGCTTCGCCCACGCCGTTTACACTAACCGCCACAGTGAACCGCGCGGCGTGATCGGGCCCGCTGCGTTCGACCAGCCGGTATTCGGGAACCTTGCGGCGGTTGCCGGCGGCCCATTCCTGCAGCGCCGATTTGGGGTGCTTGGACTTACCCGCGTGTCCCATGACCATGTCGGCCCACAGGCGGCGGACCATATCGGCGCAGGCTTCGAACCCGTGGGTGACGAAACAGGCGCCGATCAGCGCCTCCATCACATCACCCAGGATGTTGTCGCTATCCTGACCGCCATCGTCGCGGGCTTGCTTGCCCAGCCGCATATGCGGGCCGAGGCCGATCTGGCGAGCGACCTTGGCGCAAGTGGTCCGGCTGACCAGCGCGTTGAGGCGTTGCGACAGTTTGCCCTCATCGCCGGTGTCGAGTTTGAACAGCCAGTCGGCAATCACCATGCCCAGCGCGCGGTCGCCCAGAAATTCCAGCCGCTGATAATCGCGCGCCGCCCCGGTGCTGCCATGGGTCAGCGCCTCGAGCCACAAAGCCTCGTCAGCCGGGGGGCGGCCGGCGATTTCGGTCAGAAATGCGTGGGTTTCGGTTCCTAACACTTAGCCCCTCCCCGCTGGGGAGGGGTTGGGGTGGGGGTTCTACACCACCGTCGAGCCCCCACCCCCGGCCCCTCCCCGTCGGGGAGGGGAGAAGTGAGGTTGCCCAGCTTGCCCGTCAAAATGTGCCGCCCAGGCGGTTCCAACGGGCAGCGGTGAACCAGGTCCACGGCTTGATCCATTCGGCCCCGCCATCGGTTGACCACATCATCACGGTGGCGCGGCCAATCACGTTGTCGACCGGCACAAACCCGATCCCGCCGCCGACTTCGGCCGGGAAACGGCTGTCTTCGGAATTGTCGCGGTTATCGCCCATCAGGAACAGGTGATCGGCCGGGACAACGAAGGGCTGGGTATCGTCCGACGGCTTGTTGAACAGGTCGAGCACTTCGTAGCTCTTGCCCTCAGGCAGGGTTTCCTTGAAGCGCGGATAGCGGCAGACGTCAGCGCCTTCGTCATTCTTGGCTTCGAACTGGGTTGAAAGGCAGTTGGTGTTGGGGCTGACCGCAACATCAAACGGTGCCATCGGCTCCTTCGGAATAGGTTTGCCATTCAGCCAGACCTGACCGCCCTTCATCTGCACGGTATCGCCGGGCAGGCCGATGACCCGCTTGATCCAGTCATCCTGGCCCAGCGGCGGGGCCTTGAACACCACCACATCGCCGCGCGCAGGCGTTGAGGCGAGCACACGCTTTTCGGGCAGTAAGCCAACGCCCAGCGGCAGCGAGCGGCTGGAATAGCCATAGGGCCACTTGGCGAGCAGCAAATAGTCCCCGTTGAGCAGCCGCGGCAGCATCGATTCGCTGGGGATATAGAACGGCGCAAAGATGAAGCTGCGGAACACGATCACGATCACCGCCAGCTTGAGCAGGAAGACCGGGAACGAATCCTCCTTCTTCTCCTTTTTCGCGGGCGTCACGGGCGGCATGGTGGCGGTGTCAGTCATCTGTCTGTCCATGTTGACCCGCCGCCGCAACGTCAAGTGTTTAGACGGGGGGTCTGAATACGTTTTTACGCGCTTGGCCTAGGCTTCGCGCGCGGGCATAGGCACTTTCGACCAAAGGCAGGAGCAATACGATGAGCGAAGCGGTAACCGCAGCATGGCAGGCGCTTGGCGCGCTGGAGAAGCCCACGCTGCAGGCCCTGTTTGCCGATCCGGCCCGGCTGGACTTATGGTCGGCCAAGCTCGATCTGCCGGGCGGGGCGGTGCGGTTCGATTGGTCCAAAACGCACCTTGATGTCGCTCACGGCGCAGCCTTTGTCGCCTTGGCCGATGCGGTTGGCTTCAAGCAAAAGCGCGGCGCGATGTTTGCGGGCGAGGCGATCAACGTCACCGAGGGCCGCGCGGTTGAGCATACCGCCCAGCGCGGGGTCGGCCGCGATACCTCGGTTGAAGAGGCGGCGGCGTTGCATTTGCGCACCAAGGGCTTGGTTGAGGCGATCCACGCCGGTCTGTTGGGGCCGGTCAAGCACCTGATCCACATCGGCATCGGCGGATCGGCGCTGGGTCCGGCGCTGGCGCTCGATGCCTTGACTCGCGATGGGGCCAAGGTTGACGTCCATGTCGTCTCCAACATCGATGGCTGCGCTTTGGAAGCAGCCTTCCGCGCCTGCGATCCCGCGACCACGATGGTGGCAGTCGCCAGCAAGACCTTCACCACCACCGAAACCATGACCAACGCCCGCTCGGCGCTGGATTGGCTGGAGCAGGGCGGGGTGGCCGATCCGTTCGGACGGGTCGTGGCGCTGACCGCTTATCCCGACAAGGCGGTCGAATGGGGCGTCGATGAAACCCGGGTGCTGCCGTTCAACGAGAGTGTCGGCGGGCGCTATTCGCTCTGGTCATCAATCGGGTTCCCGGTCGCACTGGCGCTGGGCTGGGATGAATTTGCCGAATTTCTGGACGGTGCCGCGGCAATGGACCGGCATTTTCTGGAGGCTGATGGCCTTGCCAACCTGCCGCTGCGCGCCGCGTTCGGCGATCTCTATTACACCCGCTTGCGTGGCTGCCAGACCCGCGCCTGCTTCGCCTATGACGAGCGGCTGCGGCTCTTGCCAAGCTACCTTCAGCAGCTGGAGATGGAGAGCAACGGCAAGAGCGTGAAGGCGGACGGCAGCCCGGTTGATGGCCCGACTGCGCCGATCACCTGGGGCGGGGTGGGGACGGACGCCCAGCACGCGGTATTCCAGTTGCTGCATCAGGGCACCAATCTGGTACCGGTTGATTTCATCGCGGCGATCATCCCGGGCGATAGCCTTGATCCGGCGCACCACCGCAACCTACTCGCCAATTGCTTTGCCCAAGGCGCGGCGCTGATGGCGGGCAAGGACGCGAAGGACCCCGCGCGGGTCTATCCGGGTGACCGACCCAGCGCGACGATCCTGTGCGAGGATCTGAACCCGGCCACGCTGGGCGCACTGATTGCATTCCACGAACACCGGACATTTTCCGCCGCGGTGCTGATGGAAATCAACGCCTTTGATCAGTTCGGAGTAGAGCTGGGCAAGGATATCGCCAAATCAATCCTTGGCGGCGGGGCCAAGTTTGACCCGAGCACCGAAGCACTTTTGACGGAGGCGGGGGTATGAACACCTTTGCATCACGCGCTGGATTGATCGCAGCGGCGCTTTGCCTGATCGGCTCCAACACAGTATCCAGCAACGCGCCGCCCAAGCCCAAAGGTGCCTTGCCGGGTCCGCTGGAGGCGGGCTGGAAGGGCAAGCCGGTATGCGAGCTTTTGTTCGAGAACGAGAATATCCGCAGCCTGCGCTGCACCTTTGCCCCCGGTGAGGGCCACGAACGCCATTTCCACCGCCCGCATTGGGGCTACATCGTGTCGGGTTCTACCATGCGGATTACCGATCCGAAGGGGACAGCGGTGCGCGAACTGAAGGCCGGGGCCAGTTGGTGGAGTGACGGGGTGGAATGGCATGAAGCCGTCAACATCGGGCCGACCACCGGTGTCTATATCATCACCGAACCGAAATCGTGATCGCGTGAGCGCCCGGTTGGCGCTCCGATAAACCCAGGCTTTTGCTCCAGCTAAGAAAACCGTTTGGCAAACTGGCCCAGCGCCCCCCATATCGCGCTCCATGACAGACTATGACTATGACCTGTTCGTAATCGGCGCCGGTTCCGGCGGCGTTCGTGCATCACGGATCGCCGCTTCGCATGGTGCCAAGGTGGCCGTTGCCGAGGAATTTCGGGTTGGCGGGACCTGCGTGATCCGGGGCTGCGTGCCCAAGAAACTGCTGGTTTACGGATCGCACTTTGCGGAAGACCTGGCCGATGCCCGCCGGTTTGGCTGGGATACGACCGGCGCGACTTTCGACTGGCCGACCCTGCGCGACAATGTCGCTGCCGAGGTTGACCGGCTGGAGGGGCTTTACGGCCAGACCTTCAGCAATGCCGGGGTCGAAGTGATCCGCGAGCGCGCCACTGTGGCGGGGCCAAACACCGTCCGCCTTGCCAGTGGGCGCGAAATTACCGCAGGGCATATCCTGATCGCGACCGGGGCATGGCCAGCGGTTCCGCCGATCCCTGGCGCTGAATTGGGGATCACCTCGAACGAAGTGTTCCATCTGGATCATCTGCCCAAGCGCGCGGTGATTGCAGGGGCTGGCTACATCGCCAACGAGTTCGCCGGGATCTTCAACGAGCTTGGCGTTGAAGTTACGCTGGCGACGCGCGGCGACAAGATGCTGCGGTCCTATGACCAGGAAGTGGTCGGAAAACTGCTCGATATCAGTCGCCACAAGGGTATCGACGTGCGGCTGAACTTCCCGTTCCTGGGGGTCAGCAAACAGGCCGATGGCAGCCTGCTGGTCGATGGCGGAGAGGCCGGACAGATCGAGACCGATCTGGTGCTGTGGGCGATTGGGCGGGTGCCCAACACCATGGCGCTCGGGCTGGAAAATGCCGGGGTAACGCTCGACAAGGACGGCGCGGTGGTGGTCAATGACTACAGTCACACCAATGTGCCGAGCATCTATGCCGTGGGCGATGTCACCAACCGGGTCCAGCTGACCCCGGTGGCGATCCGCGAGGGGCATGCCTTTGCCGATACCGTGTTTGGCGGAAAGCCGCGCACGATCGACTATTCCGCAATCCCGACCGCCGTGTTCAGCAATCCTCCGATCGCTGGGGTCGGCCCAACCGAAGACGAAGCGCGGGCGCTGTACCCGCAGCTTCAGGTCTATCGCAGCGATTTCCGGGCGATGAAGAACGTGCTGGCAGGCCGCCCCGAACGCGCGCTCTACAAGATGCTGGTCGATGGCGCGACCGACCGGGTGGTGGCGCTCCACCTGATCGGCCCTGACAGCGCGGAAATCCTTCAGGCAGCGGCGATTGCCGTGAAGGCTGGCCTGACCAAGGCGCAGTTTGACGATACCACCGCGCTGCACCCCAGCATGGCCGAAGAACTGGTGTTGATGCGCTAAGTTGCATTCCGCAACCAAATTGCTAGGCTCCCCGAAACAACACAAGGGGAGATAGGCCATGCAGCTGCAAGGCAAGACCGCGCTGGTTACCGGCGGGACGGACGGGATCGGTGCCCAGCTGATCCGGCAGATGCGGACCAAGGGCGCCACTGTCATCACCCAGGGCCGTAATCCCGAGCGCTGCGCCGCAACTCGCGCTGATGGCTTTGAAGTGATTGAAGCCGACCTTGGCAGCAAAGCGGGGGTAGATACGGTGCTGACAGCCGTCGAGGGTAAGCAGATCGATATTCTGGTCAACAACGCCGGGGCCGGGGTCGATCATGATTTTCGCGATCCGGGCTTGCCCGATCTGGCTGCAAGCGATGCGACCATTTTCCTCAATCTCAACGCCCCGATCCATCTGATCACCGCGCTGATGCCCATGCTGAAAAGCCGGGGCGAGGCGATGATCGTCAACGTTACCTCGGGCCTTGCCATTGCGCCGCGCGCGGGCGGACCAGTCTATTGCGCCACGAAAGCTGCGCTGCGGTCCTATTCGCAGGCACT
>JAGNTK010000217.1 GCA_017987575.1 Novosphingobium sp.
CCAACGAACGGGCCGCCGAAGCAGGCGCCGAGACCTTCCAGATGGAAGCGTTGGGCCTGCCTTACGAACAAGGTGTGTTCAAGTATCAGCTCAAAGCCTTGCGCGAACTGCGTAGCCGCTATGCCGCTCTGGACGGCGCGGCAAAGGCTGCGGTCGATCCTCTGCTGGGCCAGGACTGGCTGAACTTGCTGGCCTAGAGCCCCCTTCTTGCGAATGAATTGCAAGGATCTCGGCGCGGATGCTGCCCTTTTCAGCTTGGCAAGACGCTACCTGACCAGATAGCATCATGGACGATGAAAGGGCTCCTCAGCACCGCCGATTTCAGCGCGGTGGTTTCCGATATCTATGAAGCCTCGCTTTCGCCGGCCCACTGGGACTTGGCGCTCACCGGGCTGGTCAGCCGGTTCGGTCCAGCCCGTTGGGACGTGGCAATGCTGGTGTGGGAACGGGTCGAGCCGGGTGGCGGGCGGTTTGTCGCCGCCAGCGGGGTTAACCAGATGGCCCGCGCGGCCTATCTTCAACTCTATGCCGGACGCAATGCCTGGTCGGTGCGCGGGCATGGTCTTGCACCGGGCAGCGTGGTCCATTCCGACCAATTGATCGATCGCGCCGACTTCCTCCAGACTCCGTTCTTCCGCGAATTTCTGGTCATGTTCGATATGCAGGTTGCGCTGGTTGGCGCGCTCGACAAGCAAGGTTCCGATCACCTTGGGCTGTGCCTGCCGGGCCCGGACAATGTTCCGGTCACGCGTCTGCAGGAAGCGGTCGGCCTGCTGATTCCGCATATCCAGCGCTCGGTCCGGATTGCCCGGCGGATCGGCGAGGCGGAGCTGTCCGCGGCACATTCGACAGCTGCGCTTGATCATGCTCCGTCGCCGGTGCTGCTGCTGACCGAACAGTTCGAGCTGGCCTATGCCAACCCCGCCGGGGTCAAACTGATCGAGCGTTGCCGGCTGGCGGACAGCGCGGGGCGCATTCGGCTGGGATCAACCGTGCTCCACGACAGAATCCGCCAGCTGGCCGATCCCGCCTGCCCGCGCCACTGCGAAGCGCTGCGGATTGCGGGCGGTGATGGCGATGACGTGGCGGCGATGGCGATGCGGGTCAATCCTGAACGAACCGGCGGCGCAGCGACGGCTAATGGTCCGGCGCGGTTGATGGTGGTGGCCGCCAATAACCCGACGATCAACGAAGAGGCAATCGAGCGGCTGCGCGACTGGTTCGGCCTGACCCACGCCGAGGCTCGGCTTGCCTCGGTGCTTGCCGATGGCGGAACGATCGAAGATCACTGCACCTTGCGCGGGGTCTCGCTCAACGCTGGCCGGTTCCTGCTCAAGGGCATTTTTGCCAAAACCGGGGTCAGCCGTCAGGCCCAGCTGGTCAAACTGATCGCCGCCTCGCCGCTGCATTGGGCAGGCGAGTTGCCGACCGGCGATCTGCCGACCCCGATCGACTGATCGTGCCGACCCACTACCCAAAGGGGTAGCGCGGTGCAGTTCCGTCCCTGCAACAAGCCTTTCCAATCGCAAGTTCGATGGAGAGTGCCGTGCGCCGAAACATCCTTTTCGCCCTGTCCTCGCTGCTGGCTCTAGTCGGCACCAGCGCTGCTCTGGCTGAAGGAGATCCCACTCAGCAAATCTATGCACCGGGCCCGATCGAGGCCAAGCTGACCACCGGAGAGATCACCCCAATCCAGCGCGCGGAACTGTATCAGCCGCGCGGGCCGCGGCCGGGCCTCTATCGGATGCGGGTGCTGCATTCGGGCAACTGCATTGGAACTTTCCCCGGACCGTGGCCCAATACGCAGGAACGTCCGGTACAGGATCATTGCATCAATCAGGTCTATCCGACCCTGGAAGCGAATGATCAGCTGTTTGCCTTCGTCCCCCATCCGGCCGGGGGTCATACGATTCGGGTAGTGCGCAATGTGGCGCAGAATGGCCGGATATCGGTGCCAGGTCAGATTTCGAACTGCCTGACTGTCGCCCCCGGCGTGGTAATAGGTCCGGCCCGGATCGAGGCGCGGGCCTGTGAAGTACCTAATGGCGAAGCCTGGACCGGAGCGGGCAGCGATGACCAGCGTTTTCTGGTGCAGCAGATGGCTGCGAATGCTTGGGAACTGCGCTTTGCGGGCGGCAATGTCGACAGTCCCGATTGCATCGCCGCTCGCGGAGCATCGCGCGAATCCGGCAGCGATTTCATCAAATGGGGCTGCAATGGTAACGCCGACCAACGCTTCATGCTTGAATGGGTCAAACCGTTTCCAGCCGATCTGGAAGC
This sequence comes from Novosphingobium sp., assembly GCA_017987575.1. Lineage (GTDB taxonomy): Bacteria > Pseudomonadota > Alphaproteobacteria > Sphingomonadales > Sphingomonadaceae > Novosphingobium. Next base: position 2,281 of record JAGNTK010000217.1, read on the forward strand.
GGCGACTCTGGCCCGCACCAAGTGGTTTCCTTTCGCCGATGGCCCATATTGGCAGTCACCAGCCAACGGCGTTGATCTGATAGGCCCGAGCTATGCCACCTTTGAAACGATTGACGACAAGGGTGCCTATTGCATGAAACGCTGCGCAGAGCTGGGTGAATGCAAGGCCTGGACCTGGAGTGCGGCTGGCTATCTCGGGCAGCCCAAGCCGATGTGTTCGTGGAAAAGCAATTCTGGTCGACCGGTAAATCGTGGTCGCGGCTTCTATGGCAAGGTCTATAGCGGCATCGTCCGCTGAAAGGAGTCCAGCCGATGAGCAAGTTCTTGCGTGGGCTGACCGGCCTTGTCGCCCTGTGCCTCCCGGCTTTGCTCGCGGCTGGGCC
>JAGNTK010000218.1 GCA_017987575.1 Novosphingobium sp.
GTCCACACCGCGCTGCGGATCGATCCGGCCTATGATGGCCCGGTGATCCATGTGCTCGACGCCAGCCGCGCGGTTGGGGTGGCCAGCCAGCTGCTCTCCGATACGCAGGCACGGCCGTTCATCGCCGCGACCGCCGCAGAATACCAGCACGTGCGCGATCTGCGTTCGGGCAAGGACCCTTCCGTGCTGCTCAGTCTGGAGGACGCCCGCGCCAACGGCTTCAAGGCCGACATGACCGACAAGTCCTCGCCGCCCGAACAGCCCGGACTGCACGTGTTTGCGGATTGGGATCTGGCTGATCTTGTCAGTGTGTTCGATTGGACCCCGTTCTTCCGCGCCTGGGAACTGGCCGGCAACTACCCGGCGATCCTGTCTGACGAAGTAGTCGGCGAAAGCGCCCGATCGCTGTTTCAGGATGCGCAGGCCATGCTGCAACGGATCGTGGAGGAGAAGTGGCTGACCGCGCGCGGCGTCGCTGGATTCTGGCCCTGCGCCCGCGACGGCGATGATGTTGAAATCTATCTGACCGAAGACGAACGCCACGTCCGTTTGCCGTTCCTGCGCCAGCAGATCCGCAAGAGCCGAGATCGGGCCAACTTCTGCCTCGCCGATTTCATCGATCCCGATGGCGACTGGATCGGCGGCTTTGCCGTCGGCATCCACGGGATCGAACCACACCTTGAGCGTTTCCGCGCCGAGCACGACGACTACAACGACATCCTGCTAAAGGCGCTGGCCGACCGCTTTGCCGAAGCCTTCGCTGAGCGCCTGCATCAGCACGTCCGCACCACGCTGTGGGGCTATGCACCGGGCGAGCAGCTGACCAACGAAGCGCTGATCCGCGAGGAATACCGCGGCATCCGCCCTGCCCCCGGCTATCCCGCGTGCCCCGACCACAGCCTGAAGCCGGTGCTGTTCGAACTGCTGAACGCCACCGAAAACACCGGCATCACGCTGACCGAAAGCCAGGCCATGCTGCCCACCGCAGCGGTCAGCGGGTTCTATTTCGCCCACCCCGAAAGCCAGTACTTCGGCGTCGCGCGGATCGGCCGCGATCAGGTCGAGGACTATGCCGCGCGGCGCGGGATGGAATTGGCAGTAGCGGAGCGCTGGCTGCGGCCCAATCTGGATTGAGGTTCTCTATTCCTGCGGCGTCGCCGAGCGGTTCGCATTCTTGCGGTCTGCGATCCACGGCTGTCCGCTATTGCCTTTTACAATCTCGAACAGGCCGGTGGCTTCGAAAAGTTTGGCAAAATTGCTAACGCCGTAGTTTTGGGGATCGATAGAGGCGAGCCGCTTTGCGGCGCTTCCGGCAGCAGAAAGTCTTGCCCAGCCTTCTTCTCCAACAGACGCTTTGACGGCACCACGCAACGTTTCAACCAGTTTGGCATCCTGAGCCAGCAGCTTGGCAGGTTTGACTGGTTCTTTTGGCTTGGATGCCTGTTTTGTGGCCTTGGTCGGGCTAGAATCCGATTGCTCGATTTCATCAGGATCGCCGAGCTTCTCTAGAAAAATGAACGTAGTGCAGGCGTTCTGAAACGCGGCTGGGGTGTTGGCTTTGCCAAACCCATAAACCGCCTTCCCGGCAGCCCGCAAATGCATAACCAAGGGGGTAAAATCACCATCGCTCGAAGCAATGCAGACGGCATCTAGGCGCTGCGTATAAAGCAGCTCGAGTGTATCAATGACCAGCGCGATGTCTGTCGCGTTCTTTCCGCTGGAATAGGCGAACTGCTGAATTGGTCGCACCGCGTATTCATGCAGCTTATCCTTCCACCCTTTCAGAGCAGTCGTACTCCAATCACCATAGGCGCGCCGGATATTGGCCGTGCCATAGCGGGTGATCTCAGTCAGGATTGCTGCAATCTTGGTGTGGCTGACGTTGTCAGCATCTATCATGAGCGCAATATGGCGATCCGGCGCTGTTCCGTTTTCCACTATGCTGGCCATTGGTAAATCCGTTCAATTTTGAGGACTTTGGTCCATTCGGAATTGGGCGTTTACTCCGCCGAACTCGGCCACTCAACGATCAGGATCTCCAGATCGCCCTTGGGCTCGAAGTTCTTGCGCCGCACTTCGAACTGGGTGGGGCTGATCTTTTTGACCCCGTCCATGCAGAAGCTGACCAAATATTCGGGTTTGCCCTTATCGATCACCAGCCGGAAATCCTTGATCGGTCCGCGCCAGTTGCGGCCTGAGGACAGGACGTAGCCGATCCAGGTCTCGCTGTAGGCCATCGGGGCATCGGGGTCTTTGGTCCGCGCGGCGAACTTGCGATCGAACACCGACAGAAAGCCTTGGTCGATGCAATATCGCTTCAGATGCTCGGGATATTCCTTGCGCACCGCCGGGAACAAGGAACCCGCAACCGAGCCGCCGATCATCGGGGTATAGCGATGGGTCACCTCCACCGTCTTGCCCGCCGGAAACACCTGCTTGCGGGTAACGTGGGTGACGACATCCCAGGTCGGATAGTAGTTGCCGTTGTCGGTCTTGCGGAGCAGGCCTTCGCTGACGCCTGCGCGCTTGGCCTCCGCGCTCAATTTGCCGACCCAGGCCGGCTCATCTCCGCTACCGGTGATCCAGTCGAGCGGCCATTTGAGCTGCGCCAACCGCTGGGTCACATCGCG
>JAGNTK010000066.1:0-4877 GCA_017987575.1 Novosphingobium sp.
TTCTGGTGGCCGGGGTCGCCGGACTGGTCGCAGGCGCGATGTCGATGGCGGCCGGCGAATATGTCTCAGTCGCGAGCCAGGCCGATACCGAAGCGGCTGATCTGGCACGCGAAAAGGCGGAACTGGCTGAACAGCCCGAGTTTGAGCTGCAGGAACTGACCAACATCTATCGTGCGCGCGGGTTGGACGATGGTTTGGCCAAGCAGGTGGCCGAGGCGCTTACTGCACATGATGCCCTCGCCAGCCATGCTCGGGACGAGTTGGGTCTGGCCGAAATGCACCGCGCCCGCCCGGTGCAGGCGGCGTTGACCTCTGCCGCGACTTTTGCAGTCGGGGCGGCGCTGCCACTCGGCGCGGCGATGCTCCTGCCGCTTTCAACGTTATCCGTGGGTGTTTCGCTTGCCGCGCTGGTGTTCTTGATGCTGCTCGGCGCGGTTGGCGCGCGGGCTGGGGGCGCTCCGGTCGGCAAAGGCGTGCTGCGGGTGACGTTCTGGGGTGTACTGGCGATGGCTGCAACTTACGCGATCGGCAGCTTGTTCGGAACGGCTGTGGCCTAGCGGCCTTGCGCTGCTACGCCTTTTCCAGCGTGCACTGAAGCGGGTGCTGGTTCTGTCGCGCAAAGTCCATCACCTGATTGACCTTGGTTTCGGCCACCTCGTAGGTGAAAATGCCGCAAACCCCGACACCGCGTTGGTGGACGTGGAGCATGACCCGAGTGGCCTGTTCCAGATCCATCGAGAAGAACCGCTTCAAGACCATCACCACGAATTCCATCGGGGTGTAATCATCGTTGAGCAGCAGCACCTTGAACTGGCTTGGCTTCTTGGGCTTGGTCCGGGTCTTGGTGGCAACCCCCAACTGGTCCTGGCCGCCGCCCACGCCGCTTTCGCCCTCATCGTCCGAGGCAAGGGGGGTAACCGGGGTCAAGGCTGGCAGGATGTGCATCGGACTGAATTATCGCATTCTGGGGGTTAAGGACAAGTGGCGATGACAGCAAAAGGGCCGGACAGCGTTTTGACGCTGTCCGGCCCTTGGCATTATGCTCGCGGGGCCAGCGAGGAGAGGGGGAAGCAGGCCCGCGCGAGAGCGGCTGCCCTTAGGCGGCCTGCTTGACCTTTTCGACAGCCAGGCTGACGCGGTTCTGGATCGGAGCGAACGCTTCGCCGGCCAGCTTGACGGTCTTTTCCGAATACTTCGAACCCGAAGCAACGGCGGCGTCAAAGTTACGGCGCAGCATTTCGCCCTGCAGCTTGAAGAAGTCGGCCGGGGTCTTGACCGCGGTCAGTTCCTTGAAATCGGCCTGAACGGTTTCGAGCGCGGTCTTGCCTTCGGCGACATAGTCCTTGCCCAGGTCCTGCAGGCCGGTGGCGATGATCTTGCCCGATTCGACCAGAGCTTCAACGTTGCCCTTGGCGAATTCGCCGGCATCGCCGAACATGGCCTGGCTCTTTTCGAACATCGCCTTGGCGCGGTCCTGCGCTTCGGTGACGGTTTCCTGAACCTTGGCGGTGAAATCGTCGGCAGCGGTCTTGGTCTTGGTCATGATGGTGTCCTTGAACGAGGGGGCAGCCTTGACGACCTTCTTGGCGACAGGCTTTTTAGGTGCAGCGGCCTTCTTGGCAGCAACGGTATTCTTGGCGGCGACCGGCTTGGCGGCAGCCTTGGGAGCGGCAACCTTCTTGGCAGCCGGGGCAGGCTTCGCGGCGGGCGCGGCCTTTACTTCAACGGCGGCTGCAGCTGCGGCATATGCCTTTTCAGCGGCAACTTCAGCCTTGGCAGTGTCGATCTTGGCTTCGGTGGCTTCGGCCATCGTACAATTCCTTTTGCAGTGCGCCCGCAGCGGCTCTCCACCGCGGTTCATGTTGCACTGCACAAAATAGATATTGCGCCTGCGAAGTCAAGGGGTTTTGTTGCAGCGCAGCATAAACTGCACAATGCACTCTTAATCAGATACTTAGCGTGATTTCACATAGCGTCCAGGGGCGTCCTCGATCACCAAATCACCCTTGCTGCCGGGCACGCGCTTGCCTTTTGCAGGTACCTCAACGCTGCTTTGTGTGCGCAGCCATTCGATCCAGTGTGGCCACCAGCTGCCCGGTGTTTCGCTGGCCCCGGCCACGAAATCGTCGAAGCTTTCGACCTGCTGCGCGTTTGTCCAATACTGATACTTCTTGGCCGAGGGCGGATTGACCACCCCCGCGATATGCCCCGATCCCGCCAGCACGAACTGCCGGGGTCCGCGCAAGTGGTGCATCAGGTGCCAGACGCTGGCGGCGGGGGCGATGTGATCCTCGCGGCCGGCCTGAATATAGGCCGGGGTCTCGATCCGGGTCAGGTCGATCGGGGTGCCGCCCGCGCTCAGGCTGTCGGGCACCACCAGCCGGTTATCGCGGTAGAGGTCCTTCAGATAACTCATGTGCCACTTGGCCGGCAGATTGGTGACATCGCCGTTCCAGTGGAGCAGATCGAACGCCGGATAGTCGCCGCCCAACAGGTAGTTGTTGACGACATAGGTCCAGACCAGATCGTTCCCGCGCAGCAGGTTGAAGGTCGCTGACATGTAGCGCCCATCGAGATATCCAGTTTCGCTGGAAATCCTTTCCAGCGCGGCCAGTTGCTGATCGTCGATGAACACCTTGAGTTCGCCCGAATGGCTGAAATCAACCTGTGCGGTGAAGAACGTCGCGCTCTTGACCCGGTCGGCCTGTCCGCGCCGGGCCAAGAGCGCCAGCGTTGCGGCTAAGGTAGTTCCGGCCACGCAATAACCGATCGTGTGAACCGCCTTCACGCCCAGCCGCTCGCGCACCGTATCGATCGCGTCGATCTGGGCGGCGATGTAATCGTCCCAGACCAAGTCCTTCATGCTGGCATCGGCCGATTTCCACGAAACGACGAACACCGTTACGCCTTGCTCCACCGCCCAGCGGATAAAGCTTTTCTGCGGCGACAGGTCGAGGATGTAGAACCGGTTGATCCACGGCGGGAAGATCACCAGCGGCACTTCCAGCACATTGGGCGTGGCGGGACTATATTGCAGCAACTGATAGAGCGGGGTTTCGTGGACAACCTTGCCCGGGGTGGTGGCGATATTCTCACCCAGCTTGAAGGCTTCGGGATCGACATGGGTCAATTGCCCACGCTTCAGATCGCCCAGCAGATGTTCAAAGCCTTTGACCAGACTTTCGCCATTGGTCGCGGCGGCCTTTTCCATCACCAGTGGGTTGAGCATCGGGAAATTTGCTGGGCTGAGTGCTTCGACCAGCGTCCGCGCCGCGAATTTGAGCTGCTCGCGCTTGGCCGGATCACCGGTTTCGACTGCCTCGGTCATGGCCAGAACCTGTTCGGCCAGCATCAAATAGGTCTGGTGGATCAGCGCATAGAACGGCTGTTCGCGCCATTTGGGGTCGGCAAAGCGGCGATCCTTGCGTGGCAGCTCGGGTCCGTCTTCGCCGACCTCTCCCGCTTTGGGGCCGATGCCGTATTGGCCCAGCACGCCTTCCCATAGCGCTATACTGTCATCCCACAGGCGCTGCTGGGTCTCAGGGTTGACCAGCGGCAGGGCCTTGAGCCAGCCCTGCATGATCCCGCCAAACTGGCTCGGATCGCTCAGCATGGCGGGCAGCTTGCCTGCCGCCCCAGCCATCTGCTCGCCCTGAAATTCAAGCCACATCGTTTGCAACCGCTGTGCCACATCGGCCCAATGCTGAAGGTCGCCGGTCGGCACGTCGGCGGCATAGGGCATGAACTGATTGAACAACTGCTGCGGAGCGCTGAACAGCGCACCAAACAGCTCGGCTGGGTCCTTGGGCTGGGTCATGGATTCCCTTGGCTTAGCGAGCCTTGCATTTGGCCGCGCCGGTGTGGCGATAGGTAGCGTCGAATTTGGGCATATTCGCAGAACGCTCGCCGAAATCATAGCCTTCGCCGAGGTATATTTGCATCCGTTGGTGCCGCTCGTTGTCGTCACCATCGAACAGCCAGATCAGCACGTTCTTGCGTCCCGTGCCCCATTTACCATGGCCGCGTAGCTCTTCATCGCCCTTGGCGCGCTTCATCAGGAAGCGGAACAGTACTGGGCCGCACTGCCCATTGTCCTTGACGCTAACCCCGCAGAAGTCCTTGCCGCAGGGGGCGATGTCGATCGTCTTGTAGTCCCTTCCGCGGCTGGAGAATACTGGCGCTTCGCCGTCGCTCGTCACTTTCCAGCGGCCCCAGAACGGGCTGCCAGCAGCTTCGCCTGCAGCTGGGGCGGCCAAGGACAGCGCAGCAAGGCCAATCGACATCAGCGCGGTGCGGTGGAATAAGGTGGTCATGGCAGTTACCTCCAAGGACAAGAACGGGTTGGGCGGTGGCGCGCGCCGAGCCGCTGTTTGGCTGAGCTTAACAGCAATCGGTCTGTTTGTAATCCAGTCCGCATGGAAAGCCTTGCGCGCACCTTGGCTGGTCGATGATTTTCCCGAAGCGCTCTACGTCAAGACCGAGCTGCTGCCTTGGACATTTCCGGCGCATATGGTCAGTGGAGGACTGGCCTTGCTGCTGGTGCCTGCGATGATCCTGCTAAGCCGTCAGCCGCGCTGGCATCGCCGTTTGGCCTGGGTCACGGTGCCAGTGGTGGTGCTCGCCGGGATCACCGCCTTTCCGGTTGCACTGGTGGCGCCGGTCACTCCTATTTCGGCTTGGGGCTTCACCGTGCAAGGCGCGCTTTGGCTGGGTCTGCTCGGGGCCGGGGTGTGGTTCATCCGGCACGGGCAAGTGGCCCGGCACCGTGCGGCGATGCTGCTGCTGGCGGCGGTCACCAGCGGGGCGATGTTCTTTCGGATCTTCCTCGCACTGTTCGCGATCTACGGCCATCCGCGCGATTATCAGGCGTTCTATGC
>JAGNTK010000066.1:4977-9635 GCA_017987575.1 Novosphingobium sp.
GGCGCGACAATCCGCTCGGTTCCGACCACGCCGGATGATGCCTATTTTGCCGCGCTTGACCGGGCGATGGCCTTTACCGTCCCGCGGCCGTCGATCCTGATCGTCAACTATCCGTCGAACCCGACCGCTGAAGTGGTTGATCTGGCGTTTTACGAACGGGTGGTGGCCTGGGCAAAGGAGAACAAGGTCTGGGTGCTGTCGGACCTTGCCTATTCAGAGCTCTATTTTGACGGCAATCCCACCCCGTCGATCCTGCAGGTGCCGGGCGCGAAGGATGTCGCGGTGGAATTCACCTCGATGTCCAAGACTTACAGCATGGCCGGCTGGCGGGTTGGCTTTGCAGTCGGCAATCCGCGGCTGATCGCGGCGCTCAAGCGGGTCAAGAGCTACCTCGATTACGGTGCCTTTACCCCCATTCAGGCCGCTGCTTGCGCTGCACTCAATGGGCCTCAGGATATTGTTGAGGCCAATCGGGTGCTTTATCAAAAGCGCCGCGATGTGCTGGTCGAAAGCTTTGGCCGGGCCGGTTGGGAGATTCCCAGCCCCAAAGCATCGATGTTCGCCTGGGCACCTTTGCCACCCGCGCTGAAGGAAATGGGCAGCCTTGAATTTTCAAAGCAGCTTCTGACCCATGCCGAAGTCGCGGTGGCACCCGGCGTTGGCTACGGCGAAGAAGGCGAAGGCTATGTGCGGATTGCGATGGTCGAGAACGAACAACGCTTGCGTCAGGCCGCGCGCAACGTCCGGCGCTATCTGGCTTCGATGGGGGTAAATACCACCGCCGCTTGATACCACACTGCTGGAGCGAGCAGGCCGCCTAAGGGTTTCCTCGCTTGCACAAATGCGACATTGTGTGCAGCCATGCGCTAAGGGTCGGAAAGCCTTAGTGAGGGCAAGTTGCGGCAGTTTCGCTGGTTTTCGGCGGGGCCTGTTCCCGCCGCCTATGACTTGCGCCGGTTAGGCTGGCAATTGCTGGAGGAGCACCGTGCTTCTGCCAGCGATAGAGCATATGCCCTGCTTGGGCGGCCCAAGGAACTGCCACTGGCGCAATGGCTGAAAATGGCTGGATCGACTTCCACTGAACGTAAGTGGATGATGATGCTGGAAGTTTCGGATTCGGGCGAACGGGCGCGGATGTTACGGCTTGGCTTTGGCGATGCCCTTGATTTCGGAACGTCGCTTGAGGAACTGGAATACCGGGTGATGCGGTTGGCCCATTTCGCCCAGTCACTGCCGCGCTATCGCTACCACGGCGCGTTACAGATCGATTTACTATCCCGCGAAGCGTTTGTCGCCGGACGAGCTTTGGGGCTTCACCCACGCGAGTTTGCGCTGTTGTGGCGCCTTGCTGATACGCCGGGTGAGTCGGTCAGCCCACGCGAACTGCTGAGCGATGTCTGGCGACTGGCATTTCGCCCCGAAACCAACAGTCTTGCAGTGCATGTCAGCCGTCTGCGGGCCAAGCTGCGTCTGGCCGGGATCGACGGCGTGATCGAAACCCAGCCCGATGGGGCCTATCGCTTGCTGTCGCAATCTCGGCCATTCGTGTCCAACACCCGCGAATTGGTGCTGGACCAGCCGCTTCGTTTGGGCGAGGAAGCCGGTCTGATCGCGCATTAGCAGCAGGGAGTGGAATGGATGTCGCTCGAGATTAACCCGCCGGGCCGGGTCAACATTGTGCTGGACGCCGATGGCGTCGCACAGGTCCGGCTGATCCGGACTGACAAGATGAATGCGCTCGATCCTGATATGTTTGCCGCACTGATCGACGCTGGCCGGGTGCTGCATGACCTGAAGGGTCTGCGCGCAGTGGTGCTGGCGGGTGAGGGGCGCAGTTTCTGCGCCGGGCTCGATCTGACCAGTATGGCCAATACCGCTAGGCATGACCGGGTTCCCTTGACCGAGCGAACCCACGGCAATGCCAACCATGCCCAGCAGGTCGCGATGCAGTGGCGCAAGCTGCCGGTGCCGGTGATCGCAGCAGTCCATGGGGTTTGCTTTGGCGGCGGGCTGCAGATCGCCAGCGGGGCCGATATTCGGGTGATCGATCCAACTGCCCGGATGGCGGTAATGGAACTGAAATGGGGGCTGGTACCCGATATGGGCGGCTATGCCCTGTGGAAGGGGCTGGTGCGCGACGACGTGCTGCGCGAACTGACCTATACCAACCGCGAGTTTTCCGGCACCGATGCCAAGGACCTGGGCTTTGCGACCTATGTCGATCCCAACCCGGTCGCTCGCGCAATGGCAATCGCCGCCGATATTGCCAACCGTAACCCCACTGCCCAGCGCGCCGCCAAGCGGCTGTTCAATCGCTATCTCGAAGTCGGCACCGACGAGATCCTGATGGCGGAGAGCGTCGAGCAGCAGGCTTTGATCGGCAGCAAGAACCAGATCGAGGCGGTGATGAGCCAGATGGAAAAACGCAAAGGTGAGTTTGTCGACCCATGAGCAATGCCAACACAGATTCGCTGACCTTTGACGATGTGGTGCTGGGGCGCCGCTCAATCCGGGGTTACCTCGACAAGCCGGTCCCGCGCGAACTGATTGAGGATGTGCTGGCGCTGGCGATGCGGGCGCCGAGTTCGATGAACACCCAGCCGTGGAATTTCCACGTGATCACCGGTGAACCGCTCGCCCGGATCCGGCAGGGCAATACCGAACGCACTTTGGCGGGTGAGCCAGACAGCCGCGAATTCCGCAAAGGCGTGCCTTTTGCCGGGGTCCACCGCGACCGGCAGGTTGGCGTTGCCAAGCAGCTGTTCGGGGCGATGGGCATTGCCCGCGATGATGCCCCGGCCCGGCAGGATTGGGTGCTGCGCGGTTTCCGCCAGTTTGACGCGCCGGTTTGCGTGATTGTCACCTATGACAAGGAACTCAATGGCAGCGACGATACTCCGTTTGATTGCGGCGCGGTAACCACTGCGCTGGTCAACGCGGCCTGGTCACGCGGGCTCGGATGTGTGATCAACAGTCAGGGGATCATGCAAAGCCCGGTGGTGCGCGAACACGCCGGAATTCCGGACGATCAGGTGATCATGAAGGCGGTAGCGCTCGGCTGGCCGGACGAAAGCTTTCCGGCCAACGCGGTGGTTTCAGAACGCAAGAGCGTCGACGAAGCGGCGCGGTTCGTCGGATTTGATTGAACCCCCTTCCCCTTAGGGGAGGGGCTGTCCAGCCGGGTCGGAACTCTGCCTAAAACACCACCACGCTGCGGATGCTTTCGCCTGCGTGCATCAGATCGAAGGCCTTGTTGATATCCTCAAGGCCCATCACGTGGGTGATCATCGGGTCGATCTCGATCTTGCCGGTCATGTACATGTCGACGATACCGGGCACGTCAGTGCGGCCCTTGGCCCCGCCAAATGCGGTGCCGCGCCAGTTACGGCCGGTTACGAGCTGGAATGGACGGGTGCTGATTTCCTTGCCGGCTTCGGCCACGCCGATGATGATGCTGGTGCCCCAGCCGCGGTGGCAGGCTTCCAATGCGGTGCGCATCACTTCGGTGTTTCCGGTCGCGTCAAAGGTATAGTCGGCCCCGCCGTCGGTCAGCGCGACAACCGCGGCCACCACTTCCTCGCGGCTCATTCCCTTGGAGTTAAGGAAGTGGGTCATGCCAAAGCGGCGGCCCCATTCTTCGCGCGCCGGGTTGATATCCACCCCCAGGATCACTTTGGCCCCGGCCAGTTTCGCACCCTGGATCACGTTGAGACCGATCCCGCCAAGCCCGAACACTGCGACATTGTCACCGGGTTGGACCTTTGCGGTATTGGTCACCGCGCCGACCCCGGTCGTCACTCCGCAGCCGATGTAGCAGCTGGTCTGAAACGGTGCATCCTCACGGATTTTCGCCACGGCAATTTCGGGCAATACGGTGAAGTTGCTGAAAGTGCTGCAGCCCATGTAGTGAAAAATCGTCTCACCCTTATAGCTGAACCGGCTGGTTCCATCGGGCATCAGGCCCTTGCCCTGCGTGGCGCGAATCGCGGTGCACAGGTTGCTCTTGCCTGAAAGGCAGGTTTTGCACTGGCCGCATTCCGGGGTGTAAAGCGGGATCACGTGGTCACCCGGCCCTACCGAAGTGACGCCTGCGCCAACTTCACGCACGATCCCGGCGCCTTCGTGACCGAGAACCGAGGGGAAGATCCCCTCCGAATCGAACCCGTCGAGCGTATAGGCATCGGTGTGGCAGATCCCGGTGGCCATGATCTCGACCAGCACTTCGCCAGCTTTTGGGCCTTCCAGATCCAGCTCGACAATCTCGAGCGGCTGTTTGGGGGCAAAGGCAACGGCGGCGCGGGTTTTCATGGCGTGAACTCCGAACGGAATGATTCTGGCCGCTTCTGTGCTTTCTTGTCTGGCGCTTGGCAAGCACCCTGCGCCGCGCTAGCCCGGTTTCATGAAAGCATTGCGCGATCCCGATTGTCTGCTCGCCGAAGGCCTCGCCGCAATCCGGGCGCAGTTCAAAGTGCCCGATGGCTTCCCAGCCGAGGTCGATGCTGCGGCTGAGGTATCGGCCCGGCGCACGCTGAGCGAACATACCGATCGGACCGCAATGCCGTTCGTGACACTCGATCCGGCCAGTTCGACCGATCTCGATCAGGCCTTTGCGATCGAGCAGGCGGGCGGCGACATTCTGCTGCACTATGCCATTGCGG
>JAGNTK010000219.1 GCA_017987575.1 Novosphingobium sp.
CCGCGTGGCCGCTCATATTGGCGAGTTTTGTTGTCGGGCTTGGCGGGGCGGCGTTCCATTGCGGGCGCAGCAATGCCATAGCCGCCCGATGGACGCCACCGCGAAACACTTGCTCGACTGGTATGATGTCCATGCGCGGTCGCTGCCCTGGCGCAGCCCGCCGGGCAAGCCGCCGCCGGAACCCTACCGGGTGTGGCTATCCGAAGTGATGCTGCAGCAGACCACAGTGGCGGCGGTCGGGCCGTACTTTGCCAGATTCCTCGAGCGTTGGCCGACAGTTGAGGCGTTGGCGGCGGCGGACGATGCCGATGTGATGGCAGCCTGGGCAGGGCTGGGATACTATGCTCGCGCCCGCAATCTGCTGGCCTGTGCTCGCGCGGTGGCGGCACGGGGCGGCGAATTTCCGAATAGCGAGGATGGCTTGCGCGCGCTGCCGGGGCTGGGAGCCTATACCGCCGCAGCGGTGGCGGCGATCGCCTTTGATCGGCGCGCGGCGGTGGTCGATGCCAATGTCGAACGTGTGGTGGCGCGGCTCTATGCGATTTCGGAGCCCTTGCCGAAGGCGCGAGCGACGATCCGGGCGCGGGTGGAGGAATTGACCCCCGACAAACGCCCCGGTGATTTCGCGCAGGCAATGATGGATCTGGGATCGGGGGTCTGCACGGTACGCGGCCCCAGTTGCCTGCTGTGCCCGCTGCAAATGGACTGTCAGGGCCGCATTGCTGGTCCCGAAAGTTTTCCGGTCAAGCCGCAGAAAAAGCCAAAGCCGATCAGACAGGGGAAAGCGTTCTGGATCGAACGAGACGGTGCGGTCTGGCTGGTGACCCGGCCGGGCAAGGGGATGCTGGGGGGAATGCGCAGCTTGCCCGACGATGGCTGGTCAGCGCGCGGCGATGGCAGCGGCGTCGGTCCGCTGGATGGGGTGTGGCGGCCGCTTGGCACAGTGCGCCACAGCTTCACCCATTTCGATCTCGAATTGCAATTGATGCTTTATTCGGGGGGCAATTTGGCTAGGCTGGCAGCAGATAAGGGTGAGTGGTGGCGAATGGATCAGCTGGAAGAAGCTGGCCTGCCAACGCTGTTTGCCAAAGCCGCGCGGCTGGCGCTGGCGATAAAAGGTTAGGGAGAATTCAAGTGCAACAATCCGATCTGACGCGCCGCAATCTGCTGCGTGGCTCCGCTCTGCTGGGCGCCGGAGCCGTGCTGGGGGGGCTGCCGCTGAGCGGTGCCTTGGCCAAAACCCTGCGTAAGCCGGTCCAGTGGCCAGCCGTTACCGCGCTTGTCGAAGGGCAGGTTGCATCGCGCAAGGTCGCCGGAATGATCGCGGCGTTGGGCTGGAATGCGGCAGCCCCGCAGTACATTGCGCGCGGGCTTGAAGGCTTTTCAGACAAAGACCCGGCGGGGCCAGACAGCCTGTTTCGCGCCTATTCGCAGACCAAGCCGGTCACCGGCATTGCTGCAATGCTGCTGATCGAAGAGGGTAAGCTGAAACTTGATCAGCCGATCGCCGATTTCGCCCCCGAATTCGCCAACATGAAAGTGGCGATCAATCCCGACAAGAGCCTGGAATCGCGCCCGGCGGTCGGCCAGATAACCGTTCGCCACCTGCTGACCCATACTGCCGGGCTTGGCTATGCCGGGATTGGCAAGAACAAGGCAATCACGAAGGAGCTGGATCGGTTAGGTCTGGTCCCGGCGATTGTCACCACGATGCCGATCCCGGGTTTGAGCGGCGGGCCTAAGGTGCCCGATCCGGACGAATTCCTGCGCCGTACTGCTTCGGTTCCGCTGTGCTTTGAACCGGGCAAGGCCTGGCGTTATTCGATGAGCCTCGACGTGCTTGGGCTGATTATCCAGCGCGCGGCGGGAGCAGCCAGTTTTGGCGCATTCCTGCAGGATCGGCTGTTTGGCCCGCTGGGCATGACCAGCAGTTCGTTTCAAGTCGCTGAGGCCAACAAGCCCCGGCTGACCACCAATTATGCGCTGATGAACGGCAATCCGGTGCCAATCGATGGCCCTTCCAATTCGATCTATCTGAAGCCGACCCCGTTTGCCTATGGCGGGGCCGGTCTGGTCACCTCGCCAGCCGATTTTGACCATTTCCTGGCGCTGATCGTCAATGGCGGCGTGCACCGGGGCAAGCGGCTGATGCGCGAATCAACGGTGGCGCTGGCCATATCCGATCTGCTGCCGGCCGGGGCCGACCTCAGCGGCACCTGGGTCGAAGGGAACGGGTTCGGGGCCGGCGGCATATCAGGGAAGGGTGAGAACGAAGGCCTCTACGGGTGGTCCGGTGCGGCTGGAACGATCGGCTATGCCAACACCAAGTACAAACTGCGGACCGGGCTCTACACCCAATATATGCCGCAAGATGCGCTGCCGGTGCTGCGCGATTTTCCCAAAGCGGTTGGCGCTGACCTGCTGGCATTGAAAGGCCGAAAGAAATGAGCATTGGCACGATGACCTTTGCCGGCGCTGGGCTGGACCGCGCCGACCACATTCGCGCCGATGCGGACAAGCTGGCGGAACTGATGGACTGGCGCGCCCGGCTGCTGCGGCTCGATGGACTTGATCCGCTGATTACACCCGACGGCACGCTCGATTGGGGCACCTTGGCCG
>JAGNTK010000067.1 GCA_017987575.1 Novosphingobium sp.
TGCCCAGCGATTGGGCTGTGAAATCCACCATGGGGACTAGCCGGGCATAATTCAACCGAGTCGGCCCGATTACGCCAACTACGCCGACCACTCTTCCCTCGCGATCGCGATAGGGCGAAGCGATCACAGAGGAGCCCGAAAGCGCGAACAAGCGGTTCTCCGCCCCGATGAAAATTCGCGTTGCCTCAGCCAACCGCGCCGAATCGAGCAGTTCGGCCACCGACTGCTTGTTCTCCAGATCGTCGAGCAATTGCCGGACCCGCTCCAGATCGCCCAGCGCGGTTTCATCGAGCAGGTTCGAGGCGCCCCGCACGATCAACACCGGACGGCGCAGCGAATCTTCACTCCACACCGCCAGACCGCGGGTCACGAGATCGCGGCTCGCGCTATCGAGCGCCGACTTCCCAGAAGTGACCTCAGCCTCAATCGCCGCGACGGCCTGCGCCAATGTCCGCCCACCCAAATGCGCGGAAATGAAATTCGACGCTTGCTCAAGCGCCCCCGGGGGTAGGCCCGGCGGCAGCGCAAACACGCGGTTTTCGATCCCACCATCGGCCCCAACCAGCACGGCCAGGGCCTGTCCGCTCGATAATGGCACCAATTGCAACTGCGCCAGTAACGGCTCGCGCCGGGGCACCATCACTACGCCCGCGCAGGCCGATAGATCGGAAAGCACCGAGCTTGCCGCCGCCAGCGCCGCCTCGATCGGGCCGGGCTGACCAACTTCACGCTCGATCGCGGTGCGTTCCTGCAAGGTCGGTTCCGCCACCTGCATCATGCCATCCACGAACAGTCGCAGCCCCTGCTCGGTCGGCAGCCGCCCCGCGCTAGTATGTGGCGCCGCAAGCAGGCCCAGCCCTTCCAATTCGTGCAGGACCGAGCGAATTGAAGCGGGTGACAGGTTGAGCGAGGCTGAGCCCGCGAGCGACTTGGACCCGATAGCCTGTCCCGACGCGAGATAGCCTTCCACCACGAGCCGGAAAATCTCGCGGGTGCGGGTGCTCAGTTCGGTGATCGGCAGGCTGGTCATTGCATCCATCTAGTCACTGTTCCATCGTTCTATAACCCGTCTATGCTGAGCTTGTCGAAGCACTGCCCTTTCTTTCTCCCGCTCAGACAGTAAGGACGATCCTTCGACAAGCTCAGGACGGACGGTTTTGGGCGTTTTACGGAGAATCCCCATGCGACCTTCCGGCCGTGCACCAGACGAGATGCGCGCACTTGGCTTTGAGCCTCATTATACCAAGCACGCCGAAGGATCGGTGCTGGTCAGCTTTGGCCACACCAAGGTGATCTGCACCGCCAGCGTCGAAGAACGCCTGCCGCCATGGCTGCGCGGCAAGGGTGAAGGCTGGGTCACGGCGGAATATTCGATGCTGCCCCGCGCCACGCATACCCGTGGCAGCCGTGAAGCGGCCAAGGGCAAGCAGAGCGGGCGGACGCAGGAAATCCAGCGGTTGATCGGGCGCAGCCTTCGCGCGGTGACCGATCTCAAGAAGCTGGGTGAGCGCCAGATCACACTCGATTGCGACGTAATCCAGGCCGATGGCGGGACCCGCACGGCCGCCATTTCGGGCGCATGGGTGGCACTGCGGATCGCGGTGGACAAGCTGATGGCGGCCGGCGCGATTACCGAAGACCCGCTGACCCGCAAGGTTGCGGCAGTCAGCTGCGGGATATTCAAGGGCAACCCGGTGCTGGACCTCGACTATGACGAAGACAGCAACGCCGATGCCGATGCCAACTTCGTGCTAATCGAAGGCGGCCAGATCGCCGAAGTCCAGGCCACCGCCGAAGGCGCGACCTATGACGAGGAAGCGCTGCTGCGCTTGCTCCGCTTGGCCCGGATCGGCTGCGACGGGATCTTCGCCGCGCAAGGGGCTGCTACTGGGAAATGACCCGCCACCTCGGTTCCGAAACGCTGGTGATCGCCACCCATAACGCGGGCAAGCTGAAAGAGATTTCAGCCTTGCTCGCGCCCTATGGGCTGAACTGCATTTCGGCAGGATCGCTGGGGCTCCCAGAACCTGCGGAGACCGGAAAGACCTTCATCGAAAACGCGCTGATCAAGGCGCGGGCGGCGGCGGAAAGCTCCGGACTGCCTGCACTGGCGGACGATTCCGGACTGTGCGTCGATGCGCTCGGCGGCCGTCCCGGAGTCTACACCGCCGACTGGGCCGAACGGCAGTGGTTCGAAGGACCGGGCGGGCGCGACTGGTACATGGCGATGGGCAAAGTCGAAGGCCTGCTGTGCGAGCTGGGCGATGATATCGACCGGTCTGCCCACTTCGCCTGTGTTCTGGCCATCGCCTGGCCCGATGGAGAAAGCGCCGTCTACGAAGGCAAGGTTCAGGGCAGCCTGACCTGGCCGCCACGCGGAACGCTGGGGTTTGGCTATGATCCCGTGTTTGTACCGCAAGGCCGCACCCAGACCTTTGCCGAAATTGACCCTGAGGAAAAACACAAGGTCAGCCACCGCGCTGCGGCCTTTGCGCTGCTGGTGGCGGAGCAGTTCGGCGGCTGATCAGGGTACCTGCGCGCCGACCATGTTACCGGCCGGATAATACCGGCAGACCAGAATATCCCGCCCATTTCCCGTCGCGACAGCACAGCCGAGCTGAGTCGTCGCAGGCCAGATCAACTGGGTATAGTGGCCAACATCCTGCCAGCGCCCGCTGGTCGACACGTCAGGAAACTTGCCTGGCCGGAAATACTGCTTTTCGCGGATGAAGGCGCCGATCATCGCTTCCGGCGCATAATAGCCGCTGGTTCCGGCCCACAGGTTTTCGCCCGCTCCGGACCGCTCCTTCGAATGCTCAAACGCCCCGCGGCCCGCCAGATCCTTGGCCCAGACTGCCGCCTGCGCGGCCAACACCGGGTTCCAGCTGAGCGGCGCAATGCCCATGCGGGTGCGCTCGGCATTGTGTGCCGAAAGTAATCGCGCATCGAGCGAACCGGGCGCCTGGGCCTGCGCCGGCAGGGCCAAGGCAAACAGAACGGCGAGCAACAGACGGTTGATCTTCATCTCTCTTCCTTGACATTGCGGGCTTAAGCTAGCCTGAAGACAGCTATGGCCCGCGCGCTCTACATTCATTGGCCGTTCTGCCTCGCAAAGTGTCCCTATTGCGACTTCAACAGCCATGTCCGCGACGCAGTGGATCATGCCGCGTGGCAGGCCGCGCTGCTTGCGGAAATGCGACACGAGCACAGTATTTCGGGCGGCGAACGGCTTGATTCGATTTTCTTTGGTGGCGGCACCCCCAGTCTGATGCCGCCCGCTCTGGTCGAGCGGTTGCTGATAGAGACGCAGGCCTTGTGGGGTTTTGCCGAGGGGATCGAAATCACCCTGGAGGGCAACCCCTCGTCGGTAGAAGCTGCCAATTATGCGGATCTGGCGGCGGCCGGGATCAACCGGGTTTCGCTCGGGCTGCAATCGCTCGACGATGCGGCCTTGCGGTTTCTGGGGCGGCTGCACAATGCCGAAGAGGGACTCAAAGCGCTCGACGTTGCGCAGCGGCATTTTCAGCGGGTTTCGTTCGATCTGATCTATGCCTTGCCTGGCCAGACCATGGAGCAATGGCAGTCGGAACTGGCCCGCGCATTGTCCTTCGGCACCGGGCACCTTTCGCTGTATCAGCTGACGATCGAGCCGGGCACCAAGTTCGCCACTATGGTCCGCAGCCGCGATTTCACGCCACTGGACGAAGACGCTTCGGCGGACCTGTTCACCCTCACCCGGTCGATGACCGCCGCCGATGGCCTGCCCGCCTACGAGATCAGCAACCACGCCCGGCTCGGCGAGGAGAGCCGCCATAACCTGACCTATTGGCGCTATCACGACTATGCCGGGATCGGTCCCGGTGCGCACGGGCGGCGTGGCGGTATGGCGACGGTGCGGCACAAGAAGCCCGAGAACTGGCTGGCGGCGGTTGCGGACAAAGGCAATGGCCTGTCCGAAGAACGCGCGCTGACAGCTAGCGAACAGGCCGGCGAGGCGCTGCTGATGGGGCTGCGACTACGCGAGGGTGTTGACCTTTCGGACCTGGCGCAGCGATTTGGGTTTGGTACGGCCGACTTGATCGATGACGCCAAGGCCGATTTCTACACCGATAAGGGGCTGCTCTGGCGGGATGGCGATCAGATCGGCGTGACCGATTCTGGGATGCCGCTACTCGATGGCTTGCTGGGCGAACTCGTGGCCGAAGCGCTGGTCAGCCCATGAGCAAGGGACAAGTTCTACCTCTCCATAATCGTCACCCTGAACTCGTTTCAGGGTCCATCAGGCGGCCTTCCCGTAGGGCGCGGTTGAAACGCTTACCGCGCGGTTTGGTTTCGGCGCTGGCTGTCGGGTCAACCGCACGATGGGCCCTGAAACAAGTTCAGGGTGACGGATTTAGAAGGCCGTGGTTCTAAATGACCCGCGGCGATATTCTCGAGGCCTGGACAGGCCACCTCTCCGAAGGGCGCCGCCGCAGCCCGCATACGGTGCGGGCCTATGGCGCCACGGCAGCGCGCTTGCTCGACACACTGGGGGACACCAGTTGGACGGCCCTCGCCCGGCTTGATGCCGCTGCTTTGCGCCAGCAACTCGCCAGCCGCCGGGCGGAGGGGCTCAGCAACGCCAGCGCCGCGCGGGAGCTGTCGGCGCTTAAGCAGTTCATCGCCTTTGCCCGCGCGCAGGCCGGGATGCTTGATCCCTCCCCGCCCCGGATGCGCGGTCCGCGTGTGAAGAAAGGCCTGCCGCGCCCGGTAACACCCGACGAAGCGGTTGGACTTGCCCATGCGGTCGACGAGGATGCTGCCGAGCCCTGGATCGGATCGCGCGACCGGGCGGTGCTGCTGCTGCTTTATGGCGCTGGTCTGCGCATTGCCGAGGCACTGTCACTATGCGGCGGGGCGCTGCCGCTGGGGGAAACACTGATGGTCACCGGTAAAGGCGGCAAGCAGCGGGTGGTGCCGATCCTGCCCTTGGTACGCGATGCGGTGGCTGACTATGCCGCCAAGTGCCCTTGGCCTTTGGGCAAGACCGACGCATTGTTTCGCGGCGCAAAGGGCGGGCCGCTGTCGCAAGGCATGGTCCAAAAGGCGATGGCCCGCGCCCGGATCGCGCTCGGCCTGCCGCCCAGCGCCACGCCGCACGCGCTGCGCCATTCCTTCGCGACGCATCTGCTGGGGGCCGGAGCGGACCTGCGGAGCCTGCAGGAGCTGCTCGGTCATGCCAGCCTTGGTTCGACCCAGATTTACACCAAAGTCGATGCGGCGGTGCTGCTCGATGTCTACCGCAATGCGCACCCGCGCGAAGCGGGCTAACTGCGCGGCTTCCAGGTCAGGAAGCGATAGACGTAGCCTGCGAGCGCCAGTGCCAGCCCGCCGATCACGATCGCGTCCATCACGATCATCGCATTTCCCAATGTTTTGGCGAGGAATTCCCCGCCCTTAATTAACGCAGCGTTCCACACCGCCGCCCCGGCGAAGGTGAAGGCCAAAAACCGCCAGTGGCTCATATGGGTCAGGCCCGCAGGCAGCGAAATGATCGTGCGCAGGAATGGCGAGAACCGCAGCGCGAAGACGATCCATTGGCCGTGCCGTTGAAAGAATGCGGTGGCGCGTTCAATGTCGTGCCATTCCAGCGTCAGCCAGCGGCCCCAGCGATCGACGAATGGCTGAAGGCGGCGGTAACCCCACTTGTCTCCGGCCAGAAACCACACGTAGTTACCCAAGGTTGATCCGAGCGTTCCGACTGCGAGCAGCGGCCAGAAACTCATCGTTCCGCGCGCCACAGCGACCCCGCCCAGCCCCATGATCACCTCGCTGGGGATTGGCGGAAACACGTTCTCAATGATCATCAGGGCGAATATGCCCCAGTATCCGCCCTGCTCGATTAGGCGGATGATCAGCTCATTCATGTTCGGCCGACGCGCCGCTCGATCGCATCCCAAATCTTTGCTGGGGTGTTGGTGCCATTGAACCGATCAATCGCCATGATCCCGGTCGGTGATGTCACGTTGATTTCAGTCAGCCACTTGCCGCCAATCACGTCGATCCCGACGAAGACCAGCCCGCGCGCCTTGAGTTCAGGCCCCATCGCAGCGCAGATTTCCTCTTCCCGCGCGGTCAAGGTGGTGGCTTCGGCTGAGCCACCCTGGGCGAGGTTGGAACGGAATTCGCCCGCGCCGGGGCGGCGGTTGATCGCGCCGGCAATCTCGCCATCGACCAGCACGATCCGCTTGTCGCCCTCGCTGATTTCCGAAAGGAACGGCTGGAACATGTGCGGCTCGACCCAGGCGTTGTCGAACAGTTCGATCAGAGCGCTGAGGTTCGATCCATCAGCCGGGATCCGCACCACCGCCTTGCCGCCGTTGCCGTGTAGCGGTTTCATCACCAGGTCACCGGGGTGACGAGCATGAAAGTCGCGTACATCCTCAATCCGCCGCGCAATCAGGGTCGGCGGCATGAAGTGCGCATAGTCGAGTACGAAGACTTTTTCCGGCGCATTGCGAACGCTGGCCGGGTCGTTGACCACCAGCGTCTGGCCTTCGAGCCGTTCCAGCAGGTGGGTCGCGGTGATGTAGCTAAGGTCAAACGGCGGATCCTGCCGCATCAGTACCACGTCAACGTCTTTCACCAGATTGATGCTGCGGAAATCCTCGCGCGTAAAGTGATCACCCTGAACACGCTGAACCGTTACCGGCGCAGCCCAGGCAGTGAGCCTGCCGCTTTCATAGGCCAGCGACTGCACCCCATATTCGAACACCGAATGCCCGCGCGCCTGTGCGGCCTCGATCAAGGCAAAGCTCGAATCCCCGGTAATGCTGATGCTTTCCAGCGGGTCCATCTGGACGGCGACGCGAAGGCCCATGCTTATTCCCTTGTGCGATGTGTCTCGACTTCGCTCGACACGAACGGATGGTAGTTCGATTCCCCCTAACCGTTCGTATCGAGCGAAGTCGAGATACGGTCCGGCGGGCTCAACCGTGAGTTGCGTTGACGATGTGGCGTGGGAAGCGTCCCGGCGCAAGGAGCAGCACGTCGATCCGCTGCACTTCGTCCGATTTGGCATAGCGATGGGCCACCGCTTGAGCCGCAGCGGCTACCCGGCGCAGGCGATACTCGTCGATGGCATGATCGAGGTCGGCGGCGGCTTCGCGCCATTTCACCTCGACGAAAGCGACTGTCTTGCCCCGCCGTGCGATCAGGTCAATCTCGCCGCGTGGGGTTTTGACCCGCTGGGCCACTATCCGCCAGCCCTTGAGCCGCAAATACCACGCCGCCAGGGCCTCGCCGCGCCGCCCCTTGGCCTCGCGCTCGGCCCGACTGCTCACTTCAGTTCCATCGCCCGCGCGTAAAGCGCCTTGCGGTCCAGCCCGGTGGCGCGGGCGACTTCGGCGGCGGCCTGACTGGCTTTGTGCGATTTGAGCGCCTCGATCAGCAACGCATCGGCATCTGCTGCGCTGGTTACGACTTCGCCAGGTGGCGCTATGACCAGCACGATCTCCCCCTTGGGTGGATGCGCCTCATAGTGCGCAATTAGCTCATCGGGCGTCCCGCTGCGGCATTCCTCATAGAGCTTGGTCAGCTCGCGCGCCACGGCAACTTCGCGGCCCGGCAGTACCTCGGCGATCGCTGCCAAGGCCGGAGTCAGGCGCGGTGCGGTTTCGTAAAACACCAGCGTGGCTTTGATCGCGGCCAGTTCGGCCAGAGTATCGGCCCGCGCCTTGGCCTTGCTCGGCAGGAACCCGGCAAACAGGAATCGGTCGCTCGGCAGACCCGCCAGCGTCAGCGCAACAATCGCCGCGCTAGGTCCGGGAATCGAGGTGACTGCAATCCCGCGTTCGCGCGCCGCCTTGACCAGTTGATAGCCCGGATCGGAAATCAGCGGCGTTCCGGCATCGCTAACCAGCGCTACCGGCTGCAATGCGGCCAGACCAAGGATATGATCGCGGGTCGCGTCGCTGGCGTGATCGTCATAGCGGATCAGCTTGGTCTTGGTTCCCAGGTGGTGCATCAGCTTGCCGGTAACGCGGGTATCTTCACAGGCTACCGCAGCCACAGCACCTAGTACCGTGACGGCGCGCCGCGACAGGTCACCCAGATTGCCAATCGGGGTTGCGACAATATAGAGGCCGGGAGCAAGCGGTTGATCCATTGGACTACCATGGACTGCCAGCATGGGAGCGACAAGCGATGATCGAAGCATCAACCAGCCGCCGCACGGTGATCCTGCTGGCGAGCGTTGCCCTGCTGGCCGGGTGCAAGGTTATTCCAAAGGGCGCCGACAACATCCCCCCGCCCGAACCCGTTCCGAGCGATGCCCTGCCCAAGGATCAGGCCCGCCACCGCGTCGCACTGCTGGTGCCGCTTACCGGGCCCAACGCGGGAATGGGGCAATCGGTTGCCAATGCCACCACGATGGCACTGCTTGATACCGACGCCAAAAACATCCGCATCACCACCTATGACACCGCGCAGGGCGCCGCAGTTGCCGCCAATCAGGCGATGAAGGACGGCAACAAGCTGATCCTCGGCCCGCTCGCCACCGGCGACGTTGCGCCAGTTGCGGCGGTCGCCCGCGCGGCCAAGGTGCCGTTGATAACCTATGGCAACGATGGCGCGGTCGCGGCACGCGATGTTTTCGTGCTGGGCAGCCGGATGGAAAATTCGGTCGAACGCGTGGTCAGCTTCGCCGCCAGCAAAGGCATTACCCGCTTTGCCGTGCTTGCCCCCAAGGGCGACTATGGCAGCCGGGTCAGCGCATCCTATGCCAATGCGGTCAAGGCCGCAGGCGGATCGATTGTCGCCAGCGATAGCTATGACCGAGGCAACAGCTCCGCGCTCAGCGCCGCCGCCCGGCTCAAAGCCAAGGGCGGTTATCAGGCGGTGCTGATCGCCGACACTCCGCGCTATGCAGCGATGATCGCGCCGCGGCTGAAGGCTGCGGGAGCGGCCAATCCGCGTATTCTGGGCACCGATCTGTGGAGCGGTGAGGCACTGGTCAGCACAACCCCAGCCCTCAGAGGTGCGTGGTTTGCAGCGATTTCGGATGGCCGGTTCCGCCAGTTCACGACCAGCTATCAGGCCCGCTTTGGCGCGGTGCCCTATCGGATGGCGACGCTGGGCTATGATTCTGTGCTGCTGACCGTAAGGATCGCGCGTGAGTGGCGCGCTGGCACGCCGTTCCCCTACGGCAAACTGGTCGATAGCGGCGGGTTTCTGGGCCTCGATGGCCCGTTCCGGTTCAGCGCGAACGGCCTGGTTGAGCGTTCGCTCGAAGTGCGCGAAACCCGCGCCGGTGGGATCACCGTGGTCAGCGCTGCGCCAGAGAAATTCGTGGACTGACGAAAACCGGGGCGGACCGCTTGCACGGCGGAATCGCAAGCGCCTATAGCTCTGCCCATGGCCGATGATCTGTTTGACAAACTGCCCGCCAGCACGGGCGATTCCTATGATGGTAGCGCGATTGAAGTCCTGGAGGGGCTGGAGCCGGTCCGGCGCCGTCCGGGTATGTACATCGGCG
>JAGNTK010000068.1:0-3322 GCA_017987575.1 Novosphingobium sp.
TCGAAGCAGAAGTATTCGAGGCCGACACAGGCAACGCCTTCTTCAGGCACCATTTCCGGCGACCACGAGCGGAAGTTCTGTATCCGCCCGACTTTCACCTTGCTGTCGTGGATGTAGATCCAGTTGTCCGGGAACAGATCGTCGCTGCGAATTTTGAGCGCGACGGTCAGGAAGTCGCGGTACTTGAGCTGTTTGGCGGCGAGACTGGTTTGCGGCAGCGGATGCAGCCGAGCAGCGAGTTCGCGCATCGGCGCTGAACTGATCGCATGACGCGCGCGAATTGTGGTGTCGCCTTCCGCGTGGCTCGCGGTCAGACGCCAGCCGCCCTGGCCATCACTGGCAAGTTGCTTGAGGCCGTGGCCCATCAACACTTCGCCCTTGCCGCTGGAGACAATCTTGTCACGCGCGGCATCCCACATCATCCCCGGGCCAAGCCGCGGATAGCGAAAGCTTTCGAGCAGGGTTTTGGTCTGCATCCCATCGTTGGGAACCTTGTTGAGGCCCAGGCTGCGCTTGAGGCCATCGATGACCGCACCCCAGAGCGACAATCCCTTGATCCGCTGAGCGGCCCAATCGGCGCTCATCTCGTCGCAGGGCATGCCCCAGACCTTCTCGGTATAGGTCTTGAAAAAGATCGAATAAAGCTTCCAGCCGAACGCGTTGACGGTCCAGTCCTCAAAGCTCTTGATCTGCTTGTTTGGAAAAACCTTGGCCTTGGCAAAGCTCATCATGCACAGCGTGCTGCGCACGATCCCCAGATTCCACAGCGCTTCAAAGGCGCGCAGCGGGTAGGAATAGAATTTGCCCTCGTAGTAGATCCGGCTCATCCGCGGGCGTTCGATGAAATCGTCGGGCAGGATCTCGTTCCACAGATCAACCACCTGTTTCGATTTGGAAAAGAAGCGGTGACCGCCGATGTCGAACCGGTAGCCTTCGTGCTCCACGGTTCGGCTGATCCCGCCGACGTAGTGCTCGTCCTTTTCGATAATCGCGACCGAGAGTCCGGCCTTGGTCAAAAGGTAACCGGCGGTCAGCCCAGCAGGGCCCGCCCCGATGATCGCCACATCGACAGATTTTTCTCGGTTTGACGCTGGATTTGCAGCGCCGGTAAAGCCGGTAACAGCCATTTTGCCCCCACTTGGTCGGTCCGGGCAGAAGTGAAGGAAATTGCCTAATCAGTGGTTAACGCACGGCGTCTTTCGCGGCATTTGCACCGATCTGGGCAGATGTAGCCGGCACTTCGCGCAGTTGCGCTGCCAACTGTGCCAGTTCGTCAAGCCGAAAACCGCGCTGGAACACCAGACCATGGGCACCGCGTCGGCGCCAACGGACCCGGCTTTCCAGCTCGCTAAAGCCATCAGCGCAGAGGCTGACTCGCTGGCCGATTGCCAGGCCCGGTTCGATCTCGATCTGCGCGCCGTGCTGCGAAAGGTCACACAGTTTGGCACAGTGCAGTTCCGTTCCGATCTTGATCCCAACCGGCAATTCCAGCCGCAATCGGATCCCTCGCTTGGGGAAGCGCGATGGCTCGTCAACCACGTTGATCAGATCGATCGGCCGATCGAGAAACCGGAAACCGGCATAGCCCTCGTTCTGCCAGATCAACGCGAGCGGATAGCTCTCACCATTTGCCAGTTCGAGTTCAAACTGGTTCGCGGACGGCAGATCATGCAGCAGCCGGACCTTGATCCCGCCCGCCGAAACGTCGCGTACAATGCACAGGAACTCGCCCTGTGAAGCGATAAGCTTGCCCGCACGTAGCAATAGCGAAACACGGCTATCGCTGCGCTGATCGGCGCTTTGTGGGGTTGAACTCGGTTCGTCCGGCATCGCTTGTCGCCCCAGTTGAAAGGGGAAGCTGCGGCATGGCCATGAATTCAACATGTGCGGACCTGGTTAGCAGCCCGTAAAGCATGTTGTTGATTTGGTGCGGACGGTGGGACTCGAACCCACACGATCACAGATCAGGGGATTTTAAGTCCCCGGCGTCTACCATTCCGCCACGTCCGCATCGCCTTACCCCTTAGGGAAGTGTGCAGAAGGTATCCAGCCCCACCTACGGCTGCACCTTCGGATCAATTGGCATGGGCCGCCGGCTCATCGAGCGGCAGAATCGTGAGCAGATCAAAACGCTCGCACCACAGCAGCATATCGGGCGCAAAGCCGCCATTCATGGTGAAGTAGCTGCGGTGCGCCTCGCGCCAATCGGCGAGCGAAAGATCGCCCTCCCCTTCGGCGGCGGCAAAATCCGCATCAACCCGATCAAATCGCTCCTGGCTCAGCGCCACCGTCTTGAGCACGGCGCGCGGACGGCCTTGCCCATCTTCGACAACCCAGCATCCGCCCACGGCGGTGCCTTTGATACCTTCGGCCGCACTCCAGCAGGTCGCGCGCTTTTTGCCGATCAGGATCAGTTCGAGCAATTCGTCGGCCAGTTCCGGCCCGTCACCGAACGGAAAGCGCGGCAGGGTCCGCCAATCGGCGTACCTGCTTGACACCTAGTCCGCGTTCAGCCGCGCGCGCATTTCCTTGCCGGGCTTGAAATAGGGGACGCTTTTGCCCGGGACACTGACGGTTTCGCCAGTGCGCGGGTTACGGCCCTTGCGTGCGTCGCGCGCACGGGTGGAAAACGCGCCAAACCCGCGCAGTTCAACCCGTCCGCCTGAAGTGAGACGCGCGGCGATTTCATCAAAGAAGGTGCCAACCGCCTTTTCGACTTCTTCAAGGCGAAGGCCAGGATTTTCACGGGCCAAAGCGGCAACAAGTTCGGAACGGATCATAACACGCCTTTCACAGGGGGCGCATGCGCGATCCCCGCCAAATCATTGGTAAAAAGCGCGGCACGGCTTCCGACCCGGACCAAGCAGCACTGCACAGGAACTGACACTGCCAAAAGCAGTTTCGATGCGCAAATGGAATCAGTAAATTTTCTTACAGTTTTTCGGAAAGCAGCTCGGCAGGGCGCAGGCCAAGCCGTTCGATCCGCTCGCTAATTGCGGGCCACTCAATTTCCAGAAACCGGACGCGCTCGCTGTGCCGCAGCTTGTCGGCGGCACCCCGCGCCACAAACATCCCGACTCCGCGCTGCACCTCAACCAGTCCGTCAAGCTGGAACAGTTGATAGGCCTTGGCCACGGTCAGTGGGTTGGCACCTTGATCGGCGGCAAAGGCCCGGACCGAAGGGAGCATCGCCCCATCAGGATAGGTCCCGTCAATGATCGCGGCAGCGATCGTATCGCGCAATTTCAGGTACACGGGTTTGTTGCTGTCAGCCATGGTGCATCAGTGCCATAATACAGCGCTGCAGGCAAGGGGTTTGGCT
>JAGNTK010000068.1:3422-9487 GCA_017987575.1 Novosphingobium sp.
GCAACAAACGATCACGCATGACACATTTCGCTTCACACCCGCGAAATCGCGGCTAGTCTCCGGGCCACGCAAGCGGCCGCCGGGATCGGCTGCGGATCGATATTTCGGGGAGTTATTCATGAAAGATATGGGCCTTTGGAACGAGGCGGACTGGATCGCGGCAATCGCGGTCGCCGTGCTCGGCATTTTCCTGGCGATCGGCGCAAAGGTCGCCACGCAAAAGGAGCCGGAATTCGCAGGGCACCCCAAGGGCCTCTACATGCTGTTCTTCGCCGAAATGTGGGAACGGTTTTCCTACTACGGCATGCGCGCACTGCTGATCTTCTATCTGACCAAGCATTGGCTGTTCGCCGATGGCAAGGCCAACCTGATCTACGGTGCCTATACGAGTCTGGTCTATATCACCCCGGTTCTGGGTGGCTATCTGGCTGACCGTTATCTGGGACAGCGCAAGGCGGTGCTGTTTGGTGGGCTGCTGCTTGCCGCCGGTCACAGCCTGATGGCTGTCGAAGGCGTCGGCGGGCAAAGCGATCCTACGATCAACGTGTTCTGGCTGGCGCTGGCCTTCATCATTGTCGGCTCCGGCTTCCTCAAGGCCAATATCTCGGTCATGGTCGGCCAGCTTTACAAGTTGACCGACGTGCGCCGTGATGGGGCCTATACGATTTTCTACATGGGCATCAATCTGGGCGCCGCTGTTGGCACGATCCTGGTCGGCTACCTCGGCGAAACGATTGGCTGGGGCTATGGCTTTGGTCTGGCTGGCATCGGGATGCTGGCCGGTCTGGTGGTGTTCGTGCTGGGTAAGGGTGCTCTGATGGGTGCTGGCGAAGCCCCGGTGCCGCTGTCCAAGGCGAAGGAAATGTCGCTATACGGCATCGGTGTGGCCTCGGTTGGGGTGATCTGGGCCTTGGTTCAGTATCAGTCAGTGATCCAGAGCTTGCTGGTCGTCTCTGGTCTCGGCCTGCTCGGTTATGTGCTCTACGAAACCTTCAAGCTGGACAAGGAACCGCGCGAGCGGATGTTTGCGATCCTGTTTCTGATCAGCCTTAACCCGCTGTTCTGGGGGCTGTTTGAGCAAGCCGGCGGATCGATGAGCCTGTTTACGGATCGCTATGTCGATCGCGGTGCCGCTCCGGCTTCGCTGTTCCAGTCGATCAACCCGATCTACATCATCATTCTTGCGCCACTGTTCGCCGGACTTTGGCAATGGCTGGGCCGCAAGGGCAAGGAACCTTCTGCCCCGGCCAAGTTCGGTCTGGCGCTAGCGCAGATGGGACTCGCCAATCTGGTGCTGGTCTGGGGCGCGCAAGCCTATGGCCTCGCGGCAATGACGCCGGTGCTGTTCGTGTTCCTCTATTACCTGCTGGCGACCACGGGCGAGCTCTGCCTCTCACCCGTTGGGCTCAGCGCGATGAACCGGCTGGCACCCAGCTACCTCGCCTCGCTGATCATGGGCGCGTGGTTCTATATGACCGCAGTCGGCAACTTCGTGGCCGGCAAGATCGGTGAAGCTACCGGCGGCCACGGCGGCGAAATGAGCAAGGAGAAGCTGCTTGAGATCTATGAAATGTTCGGCTGGATTTCGATCGGTGCGGCTGTAGCCGTTCTGTTGCTTTCGCGGATTGTGAAGGGCTGGATGCATCTCGATACGCTCGAGGATCGCGTTCCGGCCAAGGCGGAGTAAGCCCCATGCGCAAATTGCACCGTTCGCTGCTGTCCGCCGCTGCCTTTGCCTTGGTGCTAAGCGGCACCGGACCGGGCCTCGCCAAGGACAAGAAGGAAGATAGCCCCGCCGTCAAAGCGGCACGGGATTTCAACAAAGACCCCTATCCTTCGACTTATAAGCCTTATGCCGGGGCCCCGACCGCACTGGTCGGGGGCACGGTGTTTGACGGTACCGGGCGGCAGATTGATCGCGGCACGGTGCTGATCAAGGATGGCAAGGTAGTCGCAGTTGGCGGTCCCGATCTGGCGGTGCCCGAAGGCTACACCCGGATTGATGCCACCGGAAAGTTCGTGACGCCGGGGATTATCGACGCGCACAGCCACCTGGGCGACTATCCCAGCCCCGGGGTTGAGGCGCATTCCGACGGCAACGAGATGACCAACCCGACCACGCCCAACGTCTGGGCGGAACATTCGGTCTGGCCGCAGGACCCCGGGTTCAGCCGCGCGATGGCCAACGGCGGGGTCACTTCGCTGCTGGTCCTGCCGGGATCGGGCAACCTGATGGGCGGACGCGGCGTGGTGTTGAAAAACGTGCCAGCCCGCACAATGCAGGCGATGAAGTTTCCGTCTGCGCCCTATTCCTTGAAGATGGCCTGCGGGGAAAACCCCAAGCGGGTCTATGGCGGCAAGGGTCGCTCGCCCATGACCCGGATGGGCAATCTGGCGGTCAATCGCGAAACCTGGATCAAGGCGAGCGAATACCGCGCCAAGCGCAATGCCGGAAAGCTCGAGAGCCGTGACCTCGCGATGGAAACGCTGGTCGGCGTGCTCGATGGCGAAATACTGGTCCAGAACCACTGTTACCGTGCCGACGAAATGGCGATCGTGCTCGATATGGGCAAGGAATTTGGATATAAGGTCAGCACCTTTCACCATGGGGTCGAAGCCTACAAGATCGGCGATCTGCTCGCGGTGGCGGGTACCTGCAGCGCTGTCTGGGCCGATTGGTGGGGCTTCAAGATGGAAGCCTATGACGGGATCCCCGAAAACGCCGGGATCCTGCACAAGGCCGGGGCCTGTGTGGTGATCCATTCGGATGACGAAAACGGCATCCAGCGCCTCAATCAGGAAGCCGCCAAGGCGCAGGGCGATGCCAAGCGGATCGGGATTGTGGTTTCGGACGGCGAAGTAATCCGCTGGCTGACGCTCAACCCGGCCAAGGCGATCGGGATCGACAAGCTGACCGGCAGTCTGGAACCGGGCAAGGGCGCCGATCTGGTGCTGTGGAACGGCAATCCGCTATCGGTCTACTCGCGGCCGGAAAAGGTCTGGGTCGATGGCGCGATGCTGTTTGACAGCAGCGACCGCAAACGCCGCGCGGTGAGCGATTTTGAGCTTGGCCAAAACGGCGAAGGAGACGTCAAATGAGCGCGCGGCACCTGATCGCAGCGCTGCTGTGCACCGTGGCCAGCCCGGCCCTTGCCCAAACGGTGGCAATCACCGGCGGCAAGGTGGTGATTGGTGATGGAACCGACCCGATCGACGGCGCAACCGTGCTGGTCCAGGACGGCAAGGTTGTTGCTGTCGGCCGCGATGTCGTGGTCCCGGCGGGGGTTCGCAAGGTCGATGCCAGCGGCAAATGGGTGACCCCCGGACTGGTGGTTGCGGTGACCGATCTGGGCTTGCTCGATGTCGGCGCGGTCGATGACAGCAATGACAGCGGGGCTGACAAGAGCCCGTTCAGTGCCAGCCTCGACATCAGCCACGCGATCAACCCCGATGCCCAACACATCAGGGTTTCGCGCGCCGGCGGGGTGACCCGGGCAGCCGTGGCGCCGCTTGATACCGACACCATTTTTGGCGGACAGGGCGCGGTGATCGATCTGGGGGCAGACCCCAATCCGGTCATGGTCCCGCGCGCCTTTCAATATGTCGAGCTTGGGGAAACCGGCGCGCGCCGCGCGGGCGGTAGCCGCGTTGCCACCTGGGCCGAGCTGCACAATTCACTGATCGAAGCGCGCGAGCTGAGCCTCTCCCCGGCTGGGGCGCGGCGCGATGATGTGCTGCTCAACCGCCGCGATGCCGTGGCACTGATCCCGGTCGTCACCGGCAAACAGCCGCTCTATGTCCATGTCGAGCGCGCCGCCGATATCCGGATGGTGTTGAAACTGCGCCAGGAATTCCCGCTGCTCAAGCTGGTAATCGTCGGCGCCACTGAAGGCTGGATGGTCGCGCCGGAACTAGCCCAGGCCGGAGTTTCCGTGCTGGCGACGCCGCTTAACGATCTACCGGCCAGCTTTGAACAGTTGGGCGCGACTCAATCCAACGTTGGACGGATGAAGGCGGGCGGGGTCAAGGTTTCGCTCGGCGCGTTCTTTGATCAGCCGCGCTACGCTCCGCAGTATGCCGGGAACATGGTGGCGCTGAGCAAGGTGCCGGGCGCGAGCGGCCTCACCTGGAATCAGGCCTTCGCCTCGATCAGCTCTGGTCCCGCCGAAGCCATGGGGCTGGGCGACAAGATCGGCTCGCTGCGGCCTGGCCGGATGGGCGATGTGGTGATCTGGGATGGTGATCCGCTGGAAGTGACCAGCGGCGTGACCATGGTCTTCATCGACGGCGTCGAGCAGCCGCTGAAGGACCACCAGACCCGCCTGCGCGATCGCTATAAGGGATCTCCGACTGAGGGCGCGCTGCCCAAGGCCTACGACTGGTAACGACGCCTGACCCCTCCCCAGCGGGAGGGGGCTAGGGTTGCCGATTTCCGCTTGCCAATGCTCGGCACATCGCTACCTATGTTCACGCCGTAAACATAGGGGTTTCCGATGGACCACGCGCTTCCCAGTCTGATTTCCGCCGCAGCTGCCTTTGTTGGCACCCATTTCGCCATGTCGCATCCATTTCGCGCACGGCTGGTCGAAAGGCTGGGCGCGGCGGGGTTCCAGATCACCTATTCGCTGGTCGCATTCGCCACATTTGGTTGGATGGTCATGGCGTTTCGCTCCGTGCCGCCCACCGCTCCGTTGTGGCAAGGCTTTGCCAGCGGCCCGTGGATCATCGCGACGGTGCTGATGCTGCTGGCTTCGGTGCTGATGGTGGGTTCGTACATTGGCAATCCGGCTCTGCCCGCTCCGGGCGCGGCGGAGCTCGCCGCGAAGGGACCGCACGGGGTGTTCCATGTCACCCGCCACCCGATGATGTGGTCGTTCGCGCTGTGGAGCGTGAGCCATGTTCTGGTCAGTCCAACCCCGCGCGTGATTGTGCTCAGCCTCGCGATGGCGTTCCTCGCCCTGGCCGGGTCGCATATGCAGGACCGCAAAAAGGAAGTGCTGATGGGCGCGGCCTGGCAGGGCTGGGAAGCGCGGACCAGCTAATGGCCAAAGCTGGGCGCGCTGGGCAAGGCCGGAATGGTGCCATGGATTGGCGGGATCGCGCTGTGGCTCGCCGCCTGCTGGGCGCATGGCTGGCTGATTGCCATCCCGGCGGGCGTGTGGCGGTGGCTTTGACTTAGAGTCCCGCGAGCCAGTCGAGCTCTGCGAGCTGCGCTTCGGGGCCGTAGGCAAGTTCGTGGCCGACACTAGGCACCAGCACTAGTCTCGCTCGCTGATTGATGCGCGCAAGCCGTTCGGAATGCGAATGCGGGATCAGTCCATCGGCCGTACCGTGCAAGATCAAGATTGGCGCAGCAACCCGGCCGATTTTGGCAGCATTGTCGAATTGATCGCGGATCAGCAGCCGGACCGGAATCCAGGGAAATTTCTCCGCCACGACATCTGGCAAACTTGAAAACGGGGACACCAGAATCAACGCTGCCGGAGTGGTCTCAATTGCGAGTTGCGTTGCCAAGCCACCGCCGATCGAATTGCCGACTAGCAGGACTTGCCCAGAAGCAAAGCCCCTCGCTTTGAGCCACGCCAGCGCCGCTCGGCCGTCCAGATAGAGCCCTTGTTCGGTTGGCTTGCCTGGATTGCCGCCATAGCCGCGATATTCCGGCAAAAAGACTCCGTAACCTGCTTCGGCAAGCCCGGCCACGGCACAGGCTCCGCCGGACCAGCTGTCACCATTCCCGTGGAAAAACAGC
Organism: Novosphingobium sp.; assembly: GCA_017987575.1. Taxonomy (GTDB): domain Bacteria; phylum Pseudomonadota; class Alphaproteobacteria; order Sphingomonadales; family Sphingomonadaceae; genus Novosphingobium. The sequence goes on from JAGNTK010000068.1 coordinate 9,172, forward strand.
ACGACCGGCCGGCCCGGCCGTGGGGCACGCCAGACGCCAGCCAGATTAAGGCCATCGGCGGTCTGGAATGCTATGCGCTGGTAGCCAACGGGAACCGAAGGGAAGGTCTGTGGTGCGGGAAAGATCAAAGCCCGCTGGGCCACGAACATCCCAACGAGAACCAGCGAGCAGAGAGCTGCGATTGCAAGAACAGACCAGCCCAACGGCCCAATCCGGCTCAAGCCCGCGCCTCTTCCACGCCCGCCGAATTATGCCGCAGCGCCTTCAGCACGCTATCGACAATCCCGGCGGCGTTGAGCCCGGCGGTATCATACTG
>JAGNTK010000220.1 GCA_017987575.1 Novosphingobium sp.
TGGGGCGGGTTGATATTCGCGCTGCTGGTCCTGTGGGGCATCGGTCTGGGGATCAGCTTGCTGAGCCTGGTTCTGATGCTGTCCGGCCTGCCGTTCTATCGGCGGGTCAAGACCGCAAAATCTTCCTGAGCAAAGGCCGATCTGCCAGAATCGCATGGGCCGCGTTGTGCCCCGGTGCGCCGGTCACGCCGCCGCCCGGATGGGTGCCTGCGCCGCACATATAGAGGCCTTTGATGGGCCCGCGATAATCGCCATGGCCCAGCACCGGACGCGCAGCCCATAGCTGGTCCAGCCCCATCGTGCCGTGCATGATGTCGCCGCCGATCAGACCAAACTTGCGCTCCAGATCAAGCGGTGAGTGGATTTGCGTGGCAATCACACTGGATTTGAAATTGGGCGCATGGTCATTGACCGTGTTGATGATCAGATCTGCCACTTCACCCCGGTGTTTGTCCCAATCGACCGCCGGATCGAACTGCTGGCAGAACAGGCTGGCGACGTGCTGACCTTCGGGCGCGAGCGTATTGTCGACTGTGCTGGGGATCTTGATTTCGACAATCGGCTTCTTTGACCAGCCGTGCTGTTGCGCGTCGATGAAGGCCTGATCCATATAGTCCATGCCCGGCGCGATGATGATCCCGGCGGTGTGGTGTTCGGCCTTTTCCTTACCAGGCAGGACCGAGAACGAGGGCAATTCTGACAGCGCGACATTCATCCGGAACGTGCCCGAACAGGTCTTGAAGCCCTTGATCCGCTTTTTGAAGTCGTCTTCGAGATCGCTGGGATCGACCAGCTGGCGATAGAGCAGCGCCGGCCCGGCGTTCGAGGCGACAATGCTCGCCGCGATTTCCTCACCGCTTTCCAGCTTTACGCCGGTTACCTTGTTACCATCGACCAGAACCTGCGCGACCGGCGCCTCAAGGCTGATCTCAACCCCGGCCAGCTCACACGCCTTGGCCATCGCCTGCGTAATCGCACCCATCCCGCCAACTGCGTGGCCCCAAGCGCCCAGCTTGCCGTTCACTTCGCCAAACACGTGGTGGAGCAAGACATAGGCCGAACCCGGCGTCGAGACACCGGCGTAATTGCCGACCACTGCGTCAAAGGCAAAAGCGCTCTGCACCCGGTCATCCTCAAACCAGCCGTCGAGGAAGCCGCGAGCCGACTTGGTGAAGATGTCGAGCAAATCGCGCTGGACCTCCAGATCGAGCTTGGCCATCGGCCAGCCCTGCTGGGCGGCGGCGATCATCGACGACAATCCGCCACCGACATTGGGCGGGATTTGCAGGCTGAGGTCGCGCAGCACATTGGCGACTTTTTCCAGCGCCGCGTCGTACTTCGGATAAGCTTCGGCGTCCTTTTTGGAGAACCGCGCAAATTCCGCTTCGGTCCGCCCTGCCCCGCCGCCGAGCTTCACATAGTCGTTTTCGAACGGGAAGAAATTGCTGATGGTCCGTTCGATCACGCGGTAGCCGTGATCGTGCAGCTTCATATCCGCGATCACCTTCGGTCGCAGCAGGCTGACGGTGTAGCTGGCGGTGGAGTTGCGAAAGCCGGGATGAAACTCCTCGGTCACCGCGGCCCCGCCGACGATATGGCGCCGTTCCAGCACCCGCACCCGCATGCCGGCCTTGGCGAGATAGAACGCGCAGGTCAGGCCATTGTGGCCCCCGCCGATGATCAGGGCGTCGTAGGTTTTGGTCATTTCGTGCTCCAGCCCGGTGCGGGCGCGAAGGGTTGGCGGGCCTCTGGGATCAAGGCGCGGATTTTCTTGGCGAAGCTGCGCAGGCAGACCTCGCTGGTGGCGATCGGGCCGGTGCCATAGCTTTTGCTGGCCATGCCCTGCTGAACCTGGCTGATCAGCCATGTGTCCTCGGCATTGACCACGCGGTTGATCCGCCAGTTGGCATACCGCACCAACTTCATCTCGCGGCGGCTGTCGGGCAGGGCATAGGCCACTTCGCGCAGCAAGCATTCGGTCGGGCTGATCGGCAGCCACTGCATGAAGTCGATCTGGTCGGCATAGATATCAAAGGCCATGTTCGGCCACAGCTTGTAATAGAGCCAGCGGCCGTGGGCTTCTTCGGGCAGATGCTCGACGCGCGGCATATGAGCGCCGTAGAACTTCTCCCAGTAGTTCTGCTTTTCGTTCTTCACCACATCGCCCGTGAGCCGGTCAGCCCAGCCGTGGGCCTCAATCCGATAGCTCTTGCCGACCAGCCGCGAGAGGCCATCGTGCGCCACCGGGATGTGCAGATTGTCCGAATAGTTATCGCCGACGTTCTTCCAATTCACATCGCGCGGCCGGTGGCGGATCGCGCCCATCGGTTGCATGTCCTCAAACCGATATTGCGAAACCTCAGCCTCAAACGGGGACATCATCTCGGTCACCGAAGGGAACCCGGCCGGGGCCAGGTTCACGAAGATGAAGCCGTGCCAAATCTCCAGCGCGACCGAAACCAGCCCGTTTTCTTCGAGTTTGAGCGAGGGATACTCGCTCTTCATCGGCACCCCGGTCAGCCGTCCATCGTTGTCATAGGTCCAGGCGTGATACGGGCAGACCAGCTTTTTCGCGCAGCCGCCAG
>JAGNTK010000069.1 GCA_017987575.1 Novosphingobium sp.
TGGCCGAAAGCCTGGAGATGTCGACCACGGCCGAAGGCGTGGAGACCGAACACGAGCTCGAAGTGATCCGCGAACTGGGCTGCCGCAAGATCCAGGGCTACTACTTCGGCCGCCCGATGGGCGCGGTTGAGGCGCGCGGCCTGTTCCAGCCCGGCCAGATGCACCGCGCCAACGCCTAGGCGTTGATCAAGGCTTTCAGCGCGCTTTTGAACAAGGCCCGGCCATCTGTGCCGCCCTGTTCAGCCTCAATCATCCGTTCCGGGTGCGGCATCATGCCAAGCACGTTTCCGGCGCCATTGAGCACGCCTGCGATGTTCCGGGCCGATCCATTGACCGGCTCGGCATAGCGCAGCGCCACCCGGCCTTCGCCTTCCAGCCGGTCGAGCGTGGCATCATCGGCAAAGTAGTTGCCGTCATGGTGCGCCACCGGGATCACGATCCGCTGGTGCGCGCTATAGCCGCTGGTGAACAGCGACTGCGAATTTTCCACCGTCAGCGCCACCGAACGGCAGACGAAGTTCATGCCCGCATTGCGCAGCAGCGCGCCGGGCAGCAGGCCGCTTTCGGTCAGCACCTGAAAGCCGTTGCAGACCCCCAGCACCGGAACGCCCCGGCCCGCTGCAGCGACCACCGCCTGCATGATCGGGCTGCGCGCGGCCATCGCGCCAGAGCGCAGGTAATCGCCATAGGAGAACCCGCCGGGCAGGGCGATGAAGCCCAGTCCATCCGGCAGATCGGCATCGCCGTGCCACACCCGCAGCGGCGCCGCGCCCGAAACCTTTTCCAGCGCGTCAGCCATGTCGCGGTCACAATTGGACCCCGGAAAGGTGATGACGGCGGCGCGAAAGGTCATGCTGCCAGCCTCTCGATCCGGTAGTTTTCGATCACCATATTGGCCAGCAACTGCTTGCACATGGTGTCGAGCTGATCGTCGGAGACGCTGTCATCCACTTCGAGCTCGATCATCTTGCCGGCCCGGACATCCTGCACGCCGTGGATCCCCAGACCCTCGATCGCATGATGGATCGCGCGGCCTTGCGGATCGAGCACTCCGTTTTTGAGGCTGACAAATACGCGGACCTTCATGGCGCTGGCCTTTCGAATAGGGGGATTCGCTCGGCCCGCCTATGCCGCCAAGCAAGGCGGCGGACAACCCCCGCCACACTGGACGTGCCCGGTTTTGCCCCGAACTTGCCGTGCTGGCCGCGGCTAAGTTGACAACTTGCACGGGGTTCAAAGGAGGAGAAATCGGCTTTTGTCACTTTGTGTAACTGTGCATCACTTTGTGTCGCCTTGCGTCGCCTTGTGGGCGAGCGGCGGCTGTGTGGATTGAGGGGGTGAGGGGAGGGCGCAGTGCGGGGCATGGCGCGGACTGTAGCGCGAGGGTGTAGTGTAGGAAAATAGCGTTCTATGAAGCAAGCTTACTAATGCAAAAGCGATAGTCACAGACGGTAGTTTCGGCTGTCACCGTTTGAGGTGTGTTAGGTGGTTCTATTGTGCCCGCCAGGGCGAAGCAGGACATTTTCCTTCGACAGATCATCGGGCAACGGAATTGGGATGCCATAGGGCGTGAATGGGTCGTCAATGTCCTTGGTGTAATCAACGCTAAAGGCTCGATCGATAACTCTCATCTCAGTCTCGCCTGGCACAAAATACCGCGCGCAAATGAAGACAATGTAGGGAGTCCGCCGCTCATTCACATTGACTTGGTAAAACGGCAAATCGCCATTTACTTGCGTTTCCCCAGCTATCGTTTTGGTTTCACCGGGTATGATCGGGTAAGGCATCCTTGGGCCTTCTTCCGTGTTTCCCGAAACGGCTTCGGCGTCCGCACGGTATTTTTGAATCTTTTTGAGACCGCTTGTCTCGTGGTCGTTACTAACAAAACCGCCCCGTACAGCGCAGCGTTCAGCTACCATCTTGCCAATGTTGGTGACCTTTGCCTCGTATCGCAGCACGATGCCCGTTCCAGTGTTCTCAGCCTTAGTGATTCTGACCTCAATCTTGAGCCAAGGCCTTTGTGCGTGTTGGGCAAGTTCGTTCTGCCGCTCCATAGCTTGAGTGGCTTTACCGGTATCTTCTACAGCCTCCAAAGTAGCATCGAGAGTGCGCTTCACGAACCAGACACCAACACCAGAAAGGGCGAGGGCCAGAAAACTGAGGATGGCGGTAACAAGGGCACTGGAGGCGGCTCGTTGCTGGGCGCTCAAATCCTGCTCGTCATGTGCAGTCTGGTAGGCAGTTTCAGCCTTTTCGCTCACACATTTGAAAACAACGCTCGGATCAGTCCCAACGCAGGCGCGCTCCGCATCCTTCTTAGCTGCCTCTGCGTAAGCGGTGGGGGCCAATTCGCGCTTATACTCTTCGCGGGCCTGTAGCCAGCCAAGGCCCCACGCTAGGGCGATGGCTAAGACAATTCCAACTAGAAGGAATACCCAATCTAGAGCCTTATCGTTTCCGCTCCGATTGCTTCCAGACATTAGATTAGGAGCACCGCTGTACATTTTCCATAGATCAGCTTGTTCCTGATATTCGGCTCAAAGTCCATCACCCCATTTGCCCACTTCCCCCCAAACCAAACCCTGCCAAACTGTGAACCGCATCACGGCAAACTGTAACCGAGTCGCGCAATAGGGCGGTCATTCAGCAGCGAAGGGGCAGGCGATGAGCGGGGACTATCTGGTACGCGGCACCAATCCGGCGGCACTGTTTTCGCTGACGGTCCATCGCGGGGACGGGATGTGCATGCTGGCGATGGACTGGAAGAGCGGTCAACCGCCGGCCGATTTCGTCGGCTTCGCGATTGAGTTCAAACCGCCGGGGAAGGATCGTTTTTACGCGGTTAACAACCGGCTGTGTTTTGAGGGGCGCGAACGGCCGACTCCGCCGGGCGCCGCTGCGGCGCAGTATCCCAGCACCGAGGCACCGCTGCAGACCTTTCGCTGGGTCCATTTCCCGCGCGATGCCGATCAGCCGCAGGCGTTCCACTATCGCGTGACCCCGGTGTTCATGGGTGAGAATGACACGCTGTCGAACGGGGAGGCGCAAGCGGCTGAGCTGGTGCTGCAGCGTGAGACCTGGCCGGGCAAGGTCGATGTCTGCTTCACCCGCGGCTATGTCTCCTCGCAGGCTTTTGCCGACAAGTTTGGCGGCGCGGATGGGTTGAAGCAGCTGATCCCGGCCAAGGCGGATGACGGGCTGGCCTTTGTGCCGAGCCATCCCAAATCGGCTTATGCCTATGACTGGATGGGGTTCGACGCGCGCGACCGGATCCTGGCGCTGCTCGATGCCGCCAAGGCCGATGGCGCGCAGGTACGGGTGGTGGCCTATGAGCTCAACCTGCCCGAAATGGTCGCGCGGCTGGAGCTGCTCGGGCCCAAGCTCAAAATCATCATTGATGACAGCGCGCACAAGGCAGAGCCGCATTCGGCCGAAAGCCTCGCCGCCGATCGCCTGACCGCCGCAGGTGCGCAGGTGCTGCGCCAGCATATGGGGCAGTTGCAGCACAACAAGATGATTATCGTTGATGGGCCGACGGTGCAGTCCGTGGTCTGCGGATCGACCAACTTTTCGTGGCGCGGGTTCTATGTTCAGGCGAACAATGCGGTGGTGCTGAAGGGCGCGGGCGTGGTGGCGATGCAGCTGGAGGCGTTTGAAGCCTATTGGGCGGGCTCGCGCACCTTCAAGAAAAGCCCGGTCACGCTGTGGCGCAAGTTGCCGATTGCAGCGATTGACGCCGAAATCGCGATGTCGCCGCGCAGCGAGGCCAAAGCGCTGCTCGCCAGCATCGGGCAGGATGTGGGCCGGGCGCAATCGAGTCTGTTCTTCAGCCTGGCGTTCCTTTCGCAAACCGGGGGAGAGGTCAGCCAGGCGGTCGAGGCTGTGGTGCACAACCCGGCGGTCTTCGCGTTCGGCATTTCGGACAAACGCACCGGCATTCTGGTGACCAATGCCGATGGTAACGCCGATCCGGTCTATTCCGCGGCGCTATCGGGCAAGCTGCCTGAACCGTTCCGCAGCGAAAGCGCGGGCGGGGGCGGGGTGAAGATGCACCACAAGTTCGTGGTGGTCGATTTCGATAAACCCAGCGCCCGGGTCTATACCGGATCGTTCAACTTTTCCGACACCGCCGATACCAAGAACGGTGAGAACCTGCTGCTGTTCCGCGACCGCCGGATTGCCACCGCCTATATGGTCGAGGCGGTGCGGATTTTCGATTCCTACCGCTTCCGGGTCAAGCAGGCCCAACAAAAGGCTGAGGCGCGCGCCGATCCGGCTGCGCCCAAACGGATCTCGCTCAAGAAGCCGCCCAAGCCGGGGGAGCAGGCCTGGTGGCTGCGGTTCTATACCGAGCCGAACAAGATCCGTGACCGGGTGCTGTTCGCCGGGGTGCAGGGCTGAGTGGTAATGCCGCCCGCTCTGCCCTAAGCGGGCAACCTAACACTCGGCAAATCAGGCAGTCCCATGGCGCGCAAGCATTCGAAACGTGATCCCTATGGCGAGCGTGACCGGGAAGAGGAGGCGCCGGTTGTGGTGCCGACGTGCTGGCTGTGCGGGCGGCTGACCGGCAAGACGATCGTCTGGCATCACCCCGTGCCGAAAAGCCGCGGCGGGCGCGATGTAGTGCCGATGCACCCGATTTGTCAGCAGACGCTGATCGCCAATTTCACCAATTCCGAATTGCAGCGCCACGGGATGGATGTGGCGGGGCTGCTGGACAATCCCAACGTGCGCAAATTCGTCGATTGGGTGGCGAAGAAGGACCCGGACTTTACTGCGAGCACGGCCAAGAAGGGTCGCTGATCGAACGGGCTCAGCTGCCCGAACTGTCCATGACATAGCCAAGCGCGCGGACTGTCCGCAGCGGATCGGGTGCGCCGTGGGCGGCGAGGGCCCGGCGCAGGCGGCCGACCCAGACATCAACCGTGCGCTCGTCGATTTCCTCATCGTCCTTGCCGAGCCGTTCGATCAGCGCGGTGCGGCTGAACACCTGATCGGGGTGCTCCATGAAATGGGCGAGCAGGCGAAATTCGTTGGGCCGCAGCGGCACTGGCTGGCCGCGATAGCGCAGCTGGTGGGCTGCAAGATCAATCGACAGCTCCCCATTGGCGAGGCGGGCGCGGGGCGGGGCGCCTTTGCCATTGGAGCCCTGATACTGATCCAACCGGCGGACCAGCGCGCTGAGATCAAGCGGCCCGGCGATGTAGTCATCGGCCCCGGCCTTGAGCGCGCGGCGGCGTTCTTCGCTATCGCCCTGATCGAGCACGATGGTGATGTGAAGATCGCGTCCGGCCCGGCTTTCGCGCAATTGGCGGCACAGCTCCAGCCCCGACATTTCAGCCCCGATCCACTCGACAAAGGCCCAAGCCGGCAGTTCAAATTCGCCAAGCTGGTCGGGCTGATCAAGCGATACGACAGCCAAATCCGGCCGCGATCGCGACAGCTCTTTGATTAATCCAGAACGCTCGGCCGGGATCAGCAGGGTGTTGGGGCGATGCATGGTGCGGCAATCGGTTTCAGTTTCTTTACCGAAGCATTGCCGGTGTAAGATGACCGTTTGATGATGCTTTGATGACAGTTTGATCTTTTCGGTCAGTCCCGCGCATGGGAGGTCAACTGTCCGCGAAAAGCCTGAAAATCTGCGCGTCAGCCGCTGCCCCGGACTGCCCACTGTGGGGCGGCCCGGGGGCGGATCATCAGAATTTGACGCTGGCCGAGAGCGAGACCGATGTCCCGACATCGTAGCTGTTGATCTCGATCCGGTTGGTTTCGTTCTGCTGGAATTCCTCGCGCCGCTGACCGGTCAGATTGCGAGCTTCGAACTTCAGATCGACTTCGGTGCCGAACAGGGTCACGCCCTGGCGCGCCACGAAATCGATCCGCAGGCCTGGGGCCTCGACGATATCGGGCTGGCCGACTGGCCCGCGGCTGGTCACCCGCTTGCTGGCGTAGGACAGCAGCAGCGTCTGCTGCGAAAGCTTGTCCGGATGCTCGATCCCGATCTGCAGGTTGGCAATGTGATCGGACTGGCCGGTCAGCGGCACACCATCGCGGAACACGTTGCTGGCCGGCTGCACAGTGGTGCCAAAGATCGCCACGGTATCACCGGATTTAACCTGAATCTTCGACTTGGTGTAGGTGTAGTTGGCCACCGTCACCAAGCGCCGGTTGGCGAAGAAGCCGCCCAGCGAATTGAGGTCAAAGTACTTTTGCACTTCGAATTCAGCGCCATAGAGCGTCGCACGCGGAGCGTTGGCAAAGCTGGTTTGCGGCGCGTTGTCCGAAAAGCCAGTGAAGGCTTCGATCGGGTTGTCGATCTTCTTGTAGAACCCGGCCACCGAGACGCGCTGTTCTGGGGCATAGTACCATTCCCAGCGAGCTTCGGCGTTGAGCAGCTTGCTGTCCTGCAAAAGCGGGTTGCCGCGGAACAGGCGGTCTGATTCCGGATCGAAATAGAGCTGGAAGATCAGTTCGCGGAACTGCGGGCGGGCGATCGTTTTCGATGCGTGGAGGCGGACCTGCATCTGCGGCATCACTTCCCAGGTGATCGTGCCGGCGGGCAGCCAGTACGAATTTTCCAGCTGGGTGCCCGCCAGCGAGTTGCTGGGCACGGTGAAGACTTGCTGCGGTGTCACCGACTGCTTGGCGGTTTCATAGCGGACCCCAGCATCGATGCTGACGCCGTCGATCGGTTCAAAATTGACCTTGCCGTAGGCGCCATGGACCCTGAGGCCTGCGGTAAACGCGGGGTCGGTTTCGGTCGTTTCGATCAGCGCGATGTTGTAAAAATCGATGATCCCGGGCGAAAGCAGCAGATCGGGCCGCAGCAGCGAAACGCCAAAGGGCATATCCGACGGCGCGATGAACTGGAATTCACGGCGGGTCGAATCGCGCTTGGTATCGGTATAGGCATAGCCCGTGCTGAGCGTCAGGCGGTCGAAAGCCTTCCAGGAAAGGTCGATGCTGCCGGCCCACAGGGTCTCGTCCAGCTCTGAAAAGCTGATCGAGGCCGATCCGGTCTGGCCATTGTTCAGCCGGTTGATGAAATAGGCCCCATAGGGATCGCCAGTACGATTGGTCCGCACATAGCCAAAGCTCAACTCGTAGGGCGCTTCACGCTGCGATTTGGCGAAAGTGCCGCGCACGTCGAGCGCGATATTGCCAAATTTGAACTCACCCACGGTCTGGGTTTCAAACAGCTGCCGCTCAAACCAGGCGGTGTCCTGATTCATGCGGGTATAACCCGTGTTGAAGTCCTCCGTGGTTGCAAGGCGACCCTGCTTGATCGTGTCGCGAATGAACAGGTTTGTGAAGCGGATCTTGTGATCGCCGAATTCCAGACCGAGGCCGAGCAGGCCGTTGACGATGATCCGGTTGTCGGTGGTAACCCGCTGCGTATCGGAGGCCAGTTCCGAAAGGTCGGCAGTCGAAGTGACCTGCTGGCGGGCGTCGCGGTTGGTCCACTTGTTGCTGTAACCAAAGGTCGCGATCACACCTAGCGTGGCGTCGTCGCCAATCTCAATTGCAGTCCCGCCCGAAATCGAGGTCGAGAAGTTGACCGGCAGTTCGGTATCACGTTGCAGGGTAGCACGGCTGAACCGAACCAGTTCCCCGGCTATCGCCTGATCGTCCACCGCGACGTCGCTGATCCGGTTGCCGCTGGCGAAGAACGCGGCGAGCGCTGGCGGCGCATTGCGGCTGCCGTTGTCAAACCCGGTCCAGTCAGTCCCAGCACCGTAATAGGTGTAACCGGTGAGCCCGGTGGTTTCGCTATCGCCGCTGAGCCCGGTATTGATCGTCAGGAAGCTTTCTTTCGGTACTGCGGTGGTGGTCAGGTTGATCACACCGCCGCCGAATTCACCCGAGAAGTTAACCGAGTAGCTCTTCTGCACCAGCGACGATGCAACCACGTTGGTCGGGAAAATGTCCAGTGGAACCACGCGGCGCAGAGGTTCGGGGCTGGGCAAGGGCGAGCCGTTGAGCAGTGCCAGCGAATAGCGATCGCCAAGGCCGCGGACATAGACGAAACCGCTGCCGACAATGGTCAGGCCGGTTACGCGGCCCAGAGCGCCAGCAATGTTACCTTCGCCGGTCCGCGCGATTTCCGCGTTGGACAGCACCGAGATCACCTGATCCGAGCTTTTCGCCGGATTGCGGTTCTTGGTGCCAGTGACGATGATTTCGCCAGGCAGGGAAACGTCAACGGCTTCTTCTTGCGCCGGTTCTGCAGAGGTATCAGCAGGAGCCGGATCTTGAGGCGGAGCTTCCTGCGCCAAAGCCGGTAGCGGTGCGGCAAGGGCAGTGGTGAGCAGCAGCAAGGTTGCGAGCCGCGACTTGGTCATTTCGTGTTCCCCCGGGGAAATCGGTCAGATATGAAAGGGGGCAGCCGTGATCGGCCGCCCCCACTTGGTTCAGTCAGGCGGCTGATCAGGTAACCGGCAGCGACGTGCACGAACCCGAATTGCCCGTGCCAAAATTGGCGTAGGACATGTTGCAGGTCCAACCGGTGTACCAGGTGTCAGCCGAGTTGCGGACTGCGCCGATCCAGGTGGTCACGTCGAAGAAGCTCGACAGCGTCTGCGGGTCTGTAGCGGTCACAGCGTTTTCATTGGTCCCGTTGACGAAAGTGGTCGCCAACGTCGGAGTGAAAGCGTCGTTGTTGTTGTTGGTGCCCGAACCGAACAGGTTCTGGACATCGGTAGCGGTCACACCGTTCGAGCCGATATATTTGGTCGTTCCGCACTGCATCGCAACCGAGCGGAACAGCGGCGCGCCAGCTTCATCGATACCGGCATCTACCGTGGCAGAGAGCGTCTGCAAGCGGCTGACCCGCAGGCACGGATAGTTTGGCGAAACCAGAACCCCATTGGCCAGCGAATAGTCGGTGCCGCCGCGGAGCAGGATCGACGCCGCAGTGTCGCCGGTCGCCCCGCCATGGATGAAGGTGAAGTTCGAGATCTTGGTGTTCTGACGCGGAGTGTTGCCATCAACGGCATTGTCCGAATCGGCTTCAATGATGCCGTTGCCGACGCCCGAACGTTGGATCACCATCGCATACTGGATGTTGGTCTTGGTCCCGGTGTCAGTATCGATACCGTCATCCTCGGAACCTGCAACAATCAGGTGCTTCATGTTCACTCGGCCGCCGAACACTTCCATGCCGTCGTCCGAGCTGTTGATCGACTGGATGTGGTCCAGCGTCGTGCCCGTACCAACGCCTTGCAGCGTCAGCGACTGGAGTTCCGAAGCGCCCGACAGGACGTAGCCCGAATAACGGATCTGGACGTAGCGGAAGACACCGCTGTTGTCGGCCGGATTGGCGCCGCCATAGATCGCAGGGTCAACCGCGCCTTCGGTCTGGCGTTCGCACTGGGCGGTGCCCGGAGTAGCCGCCGGAGCGATGGTGCAGTCGGTGATCGGCGCGCGGCCAGACAGCACGATGCCGCCCCACTGGC
>JAGNTK010000012.1 GCA_017987575.1 Novosphingobium sp.
TTTTCCAGCCCCAGATCGGGATCACCCACTTCGAACGCCGAAGTCCCGGCGTGCGGCCCATTGGCGAACAGTTCCTCAGCCGAAGGTGCCCGCGATGTGCGCGAGAGATTGGCAGCGACCTTCCAGCCCGGCGCGACATCGTAGGAAGCGCCAATCGCCGCTGAAAAAGCATCGAACCGCCGCTCGCCGCTGAAAAACTGGGGTTGCGAAGCATCAGGCTTGGCGATCTGACTGGTGTGTTCAAACCGGGCGCCGCCTTCGACCATCAATGGACCACTTTCCCATTGCTGGAGTGTGAAGAACCCGATCTGGTCAGTGCTATTGCGCGGCAAGAACGCTTCTTCACCAACCACGTTGAAGTCGCGGTTCATATATTGCGTGCCAGTTACGCCCTTCCATCCACCGCGCTCTTTCTGAATCAGTTCAAAGCGGGCTTCCATTCCGGTGCTTGAAAACGTCGTTCCGACCGCGCCATCGGGTTCAATCTCGGCGTGCTCGTAATCGCCGAAGGCGAAGCGAAACGCCAGCTTCTCGATCAATCCGCCACCGGTCACCAATTCGGCGCGGGCGTCGATGCGGTCTTGGCGCAGTTTGATCCTGGGGGCTTCCTGCCCCTGCCCGGGCTCAGTCGCGAAACGCACTGGGACGCCGTAAAGGCTATCATATTTGCTGAAGGCCACCCCAATGTTGCCGCCATCGGTTACAAAGGCCAGTCCAACCCCGGCGGTCCAGGTGCGGTTCGCGGTGTTAGGCAAGGTGCCCGTTAATGCGGCATTGGCAGCAAAATCAATTTCTGGATCAGCCATCGGATCGGGTGGGAGCAAACTGGAGGCAAGCGCAGTCGCGCGCAGTTCTGGCGTCAGCAAGTGTCCACCAATTCGCAAGTCGTCAGTCTTGAGCCAGGACCCATCAACATGGCCAACCCAGTTTCCGCCCAGTGGCACCTCAGCCGATGCGGCCAGCATCCGCTCATTCGCAGCGCTGCCATAACCACCCATTGCGCCAAAGTGGATCGCCTCATCAGGCACCGCATCGGGGATTCGGCGATCGATCACGTTGACCACCCCCCCGCTGGCGGATGAACCGAACAGCAAGCTTTGCGGACCGCGCAGGACTTCGATCCGTTGGGCCAGCAGCGGATTGACAACCGGGGCATGATCAACCGAGGTATTGGATACGTCGATCGAACCGATCCCGTTGGACAGCACCCGCACGCGTTCTCCCTGCAGCCCGCGCAGCACTGGACGAGAGGCGCTTGGTCCAAAAGATGTCGCGGAAACGCCAGGGGTATGGGTCAAACTATCGCCCAAGCCGGGCCGCGCATTGGCGGCCAGTTCTTCGGCCCGGACGATCGCAACCCCCGAAATGCTATCCTCGCGCGATGTCCGGCGCATTGCGGTGACAACAATCTCTTCATCATCGCTGGCATGATAGTCAGTCTGGTCAGCGCCATTAGCCTGCGCGGTCGCAGGTAAGGCCAAGGCCGCTGCGATGGCGAGGATGGCTGTCGAAGAGATGCGGTCAATTCTCATGGGTTACAGCAGTTCAGTTGTTCGATGCGGCCCCGGCTATAAGCAAAAAGATTGCAAAGTAACAATATCTCATATCTGTCGTTGTTTCAGCCTACCCTTCAGGACAAACAGCCTACCGCAGAACACCGTGCAGCCCGCCCTCGGCGGATTTCAGCGTCAATCCCGCGTTAGGGATAACCGAAATATTTACCAAATGCCGGGTAAGGGATGACCATGCGGATCGGAATGCGACCCTGCGAGTTGAGCCCGAGTGGTGCCCCTATGCCGGGTAACGCGCTGCTTTCGCGCATCTTTTGTGGCGGAATTGCCGATTCCCGAGGCCTGTCACAATGATCTGGCCGTTCAACCGCAAATCTGCCGAGAAAAAGCCGGTCACCCGCCGTGGGATATTTCTATCGGCCTTGCTGATCAGCATGATCGCAGGCGGGATCGAGTTGTTCGAGCCGCTCGAGGACCTTTATCGCGGCGGCCGCAACGTAGTTCGAGCGCGCCCGGCGGATCAAAAAATTGTCGTCGTCGCAATCGACAACGCGACTGTGCGGCGGTTTGGCTCAAGCTATTACTCGCGGAAGTACAACGCTGAATTGCTTGATCGGCTGTTCGAAGGCGGCGCCAATCGGGTCTATTTCGACGAAGCCTTCTCGCAACCCATGGACCCGGAGGGCGATGATGCCTTTGCGGCTGCGCTAGCGCGGCACAAGGGCAAGGTTTTTCTGGGTGGAAACTCACTGCGCTCGAGAGCGCCAGATGAGTCGCTCGCACTGGTTCCGATGGAGAAATTCAGAGCACTTGCCCAAATCAGATCCTTCAGATCTACGCGCTCACCATTCTCACTATCGGCTGAAGCCTACTACAGTGATTCCTTTGACGGGCAAAAAACGCCGTCAATTTCGGGAGACATTGCTCGTCGGACCGGATCCGTCGAATCGACTTATCGTCCCGACTGGGCAATTGAAGTTTCCACTGTCCGCACGCTGAACATTGTCGATATTCTTGATAATAAAATTCAGGGTACACCATTCAATGACATTGACGTCATCGTCGGCGTCACATCAGATGACAGTCAAGATTTCATTCACGTAGCCGGTCAAGGATGGTTTCCCGGAGTATACCTTCATGCAATTGGCGCCCAAACTCTTCGGGAAGGCCTGCCGCTCAATGTAGGTTGGTTACCCGCTTTGTTGGCATCGGCGTTACTATCGGCAATGCTGCTTGCAGCGAGAGGCTGGAAGCGAAATGCCACAACAGCTGTTGTTTCAATTGGCGTCGGCTTGGCAGCTCCTCTGATCCTTGATTCGATATTTGTAACTGCGGACTTCCTCCCGGCATATTTGATGTTCGGGATCGTCGGTTATCGCTCCGCAACTTTGCGGAAAGTGATGGAAGCCAGGCTCAAAAATGCTGGCACGTTAATGCCAAATCTTTCGGCGCTTCGCGAAGAACCGATAGCCGCCAAACGTGCGATTATCGCTTTGCGGATCCGCAACTATTCGGCTGTTTGCGCCAGCTTCGCCACTTCGGTGGAAGACGATCTAGTGACCGAACTAGCTCGCCGCCTGACCCTGCCCGGAGAAGCGCCAACCTTCTACCAAGCCGAAGATGTACTCTATTGGCTTGCCCCGCAGCTGCCGATGCATGAGCTAGAAGAGCATTTGACTGGACTTGCCAAACTCATCGAAATCCAGTTCGTCATCCAAGGACGCAAGGTCGATATTCATGCGGCATTTGGCGTTGATATGGATCTGACCCGGAGCATTTCGACCCGGCTCGGACGGGCCTTGCTGGCGGCAGACAACGCTGCGGTGAAACACCAGCTGGTTCAGTTCAACACCAGCGAGAACGACGAAGATAGCGCCTGGGAACTGTCTTTGATGGGCGAACTCGATGCGGCAATCGACGCCGGTGATATCTGGATTGCCTATCAGCCGCAGTTCGATCTGAAGGATGACCGCATCTGCGGTGCCGAAGCGCTTGTCCGTTGGCAGCACCTCACGCGCGGCGCAATCTCGCCCGAAGCCTTTATCTTGCCCGCTGAGGCCCACAACCGCATCAAGCGGCTGACATTTCATGTGCTGGAACAAGCGACTCGCGCGTCGCGCTTTATTCTCGATGAGCGGCCTGATTTCCGCTTGGGGGTTAACATTTCAGCCGGTCTGTTCGAATTGCCGGAACTGCCAGCCGAAATCGCGAAGGTCCTTTCCAAAGTGGACTTCCCGGCCGCCAATCTCACCCTGGAAGTCACAGAATCTGCTTCATTTGGGCAGCATCAAATGGTTGCGGTCAACCTAAGCGCGATCGAAGCAATGGGCATTCAGCTGTCCATTGACGATTATGGCACCGGCAATGCCACGCTTGAGTACATGCGTTCGGTCCCCTGCCAGGAGGTCAAGATTGATCGCCGCTTCATCGTCGGGTTGGTCAAGAACCAGAACGACATGCTGCTGGTCGAATCGACCATCGAACTGGCGCACGGCATGCACCGCCGGGTAATCGCAGAAGGGATCGAGGATCCCGAAACGCTCGAACTGCTGCGCAGCATTGGCTGCGATATTGCCCAAGGCTATTACCTGGCCAAGCCAATGCGGATCGAAGCGATGGAAAGCCTGTTGGAGGCAGTGACGCGAATCAAGGCAGCCTGACGCTAGCCTGCGCGAGGGCAATTTGCCCTCTGATTCGCCTCTTTGTGTTGAGACTTCGCCAGCCTGCCAGGCCTCAATCCGTCACCCAATTCCCCCGCGAATCACTCGCTTTCCTGGCTCGTCCTTGCGCGCGCAGAATGGCAGCGGGTAGCACTGCCTCATCAGCACTGCTTGAAGCAGTGTCCCGCATCAACCATACATCATTCTGATTCCAGATTGTTTTTTGACTCTCGGGCGACTGCTCTGGTTAATAAACCATTCTTGCATTTGGTGAAGAATTCGTTACCCTAAAGGGGAAGCAAAAGCTGTTTGCTTTAGGTTTGACAGCAGGAGACAATCATGTGGGATTGGCTTAGAGACGTTTCTGCCGGTCGCCGATAAGTCGGTTGGCGTAAGCTAAAAGCGGCCCGGACAGAAGTCCGGGCCGTTTTGCTATGTGCCCTACATTCAGAACTGGTCTAGATAGACAGCCCGCTTAACGACCGGTCCAGCATAAGCAACTGCCACAGCAACCGGCCATGATCGGCGCGGCCTGCAATATGGTCTTCGGCGATTGAACCCAGACGGCGCGGTTCAAACCAGCCGGTCCTTGCCAATGCCGAACTCGCCGCGATCCCGCGGGCGCTTTCCGCCAGCGGCCCGCGAAACCATTGCGCTATCGGCGTAACAAAGCCCTGCTTCTGCCGGAACAGGATTTCGTCTGGCAGATAGCGCTTCATCGTCTTCTTGAGCAGCCACTTGCCTTGCCCACCTTTGAGCCGAAGACCCTCCGGCAAGCCCGCTGCGAATTCGATCAAGCGGTGGTCAAGCAGCGGCTCGCGCGCTTCCAGACTGACCGCCATCGACGTGCGATCTACCTTGGTCAGGATGTCGCCCGGCAGCCAGAATTTGAGGTCGGCATACTGCGCACGGTCCAATCCAGACCGCGCCGGGGCCGAACGCATCAGATCTTCCCACGGTTGTTCTGCCCGATAGTCCCCGCGCAGCTTCAGAAACTCTGGCGAATACAGCTGCGCGCGCAGTTCCGGCGGAGTAACCCCAACCGCACGGGCATAGCCGGTTTCGCTGCTGGCAGCGAGCGCCTGCAAGGTCGCCTTTGCTCGCAGCGGACGTGGTGCCCAGTCAGCCTTGGGATAGATCGCTCCCAACCCGCCAAACAGCGGGCCACGCAGAGCCTGCGGCAACAAACCGCGCAGCCGGTCTTCACCATGCTGGAACTTGTGGCGGCGGTATCCGGCAAAGGCCTCGTCCGCACCGTCACCAGACAGCGCCACCGTCACGGTCTCACGCGCTAGCTGACAGACACGCCAGGTCGGCAAAGCTGAGGCATCGGCGAACGGTTCGTCAAACATCGCCGCCAGCGTATCGACATGATCGAAATCGTCGGGCGAAACCTGTCGGGCGCGGTGATTGGTGCCGAAGCGCCTGGCAACATCGGCGGCATATCCCGTCTCATCCAGCGCTGCGACATCGAAGCCGATCGAGCATGTGTTGACCGGATTGCCGCTGGCTTCCGCCATCAAGGCAACCACTGCCGAGCTATCGACTCCGCCCGACAGGAACGCTCCAAGCGGCACATCGGCCACCATCCGGCTCGTCACAGCCTGCCGCAACAGGTGCAGCAATTCTGCCTCCAGATCGGCGGCGCGGCCCTTGTGCCGCTCAGCAAACGATACGTCCCACCACTGGCGTGGCGCCGGCAGCGGTGCATCGTGACGCAGTAACAACGAATTCCCGGCGGGAAGCTTATGCACCCCAGCCAAGACCGAGCGGTGATCGGGGACATAGCCCCAGGCAAGGTAGTCCTCAATCGCCAGCGGATCTATGTCACGTCGCAGCAACGGGTGCGCGATCAGCCCCTTCAGCTCAGAGGCGAAAGCCAGGCTACCATCGCTGAGTGGCGCATAGAACAGCGGCTTCACGCCAAGCCGATCACGCGCGAGGAACAACGTTCGCGCGCCCAGATCATAAATCGCAAAAGCGAACATGCCGTGCAGCCTAGGCAAGCAGTCGGGACCCCAGCGCTGCCAGGCGGCCAGAATAACCTCGCTATCGCCGTCAGTATGGAATTCAGCACCTGATCTGCGCAGTTCTTCGCGCAGTTCGCGGTAGTTGTAGATCTCGCCGTTGAAGACCAGCATTGCCCGGCCATCGGTGGAAGCCATTGGCTGCGGTGATCCAGCCAGATCAATGATCGAGAGGCGCAAGTGGCCAAGGCCGACACCTGGCGCGGTCCAAACCCCCTGCCCGTCCGGTCCGCGATGCGCCATCGCTGCGCACATCCGGTCAATCCGCGCCGGATCAACCGGCTTCGGGGTGGACAGGTGAAAGATTCCGGCAATTCCGCACATGGGATGAAGCGCTTAGCGGCCTTCGCCAATATGGTCCATCCACGGCCCGATTTCGCCCACGGTGGTGCGGAAGGCGCTCAGCGCTGCGGCTGGATCGTTGCCATCGCTCTGCTCAGACGACAGGATCAAGGTCGCAGTAGGCCGCGCTCGCAGCAGCAGCCGGTCAACGATATTACCGAGCTTGAGCCTGGCATTGCTGCCGGTCAGCAGGCTGCCGCTGCGATACCAGGTCAGCGCCAGTCGCGCAGTGGCGCCATTGTAGAGCAACCGCTCACTTTTGGCGTCAACCACGGATGGGCCATTACTGGTCCATGACCAACCACTGTCGGGACGCAATGCACCCTCACCAAACCCGCCTGCTTCCTTGCCTTCGGACTGCGCAGCGTAGAGCGCATAGAACACATCGACCCGCGCACCCTTGGCGTTGCGATATGAGCCCAAAAGCCGGTGATCTGCCCCGCCAGCGCGGGGTTCCCACGGTGCAACTGGAAGATAGTCTACCCGTTGCCAGCCTGGAACCTCGGGCAGGTTCAACTGCACAGGCAGTGGCGCACGCAGCCCATCAGCCAAAACCGACCAGCCCATCCCGGCAGCGACCAACAAAACCGGAGCCACCAGCAGCGCCTTCCAGCTCGAAACCGAGCGTTCAAACGTTGCAAAGCGGGGATCAGCGCCAATCGCCACGGCATCGATCATCGGTTCATCAATTCCCCGATCAAAGAACTTCCATGACAACCCCAACACCGCCGCAATCACCACCGCGAAAAAGATCCAACCATAGATCAGGTGGTCGATCCCGGCGGCTTTTTCGATCCCGACATATTGCGCGGCATAGATGGTGCCCCAGGCCCGCACCCCGTTGGCGAGGATCGGAACCGCAATGCACAGGGCCATAAACGCAGCCCGGCGATGCCAACTGCGAAACCCGACATTGGCGACCAGTGTTCCCAAGGCGATCATGGCAATCAGGAACTTTACGCCCGAGCAAGCCTCGGCCACTTCGAACAGCCCTGCCGGGGTATCAATGAATACCCCGTCAACCACCGCTGAAACCCCGCTTAGGCCGACCAGCGCAATGGTCAACTTGGCCGTGATGGTCTGCAGCGGCGGGACCAGTTCGTCACCAAACGGGACCAAAAAGGCCAGATAGGCCATCGGAAACAGCAAAGCGCTGAATGTTCGCGGGCCCAAAAACAGCAGCGCTGCTGATGGCAGCATCGCTACCGCCGCGGCCTGACGCAGCAGGTTGAACCCGGCAAAGGTGCCCAACACCCATCCGAATACCGCCAGTGCCAATGGTACCAGCCCACCGACCCAGCCCTTAGGCTCCAGGTCGCGCAACTGCGGCCAGCGCTGCCAAACCAACCAGCCGATAATCACGGGAACCAGAATGATATGGTTGTAAGTCGAACTGTTCCACCACTGATCGGCCATCGTCAGCCAATCGGGCAGAAACACCAGGATCAATGACAGCCAGGCCAAACCCAACTGCAATGCCGCAGTCCGCCAGACTGGCGGCAGACGTTCGGCCAATGCAGTGGGAGCGATGGTGAGCGCTTCAGGCGGCATGACGCACTTCGCTCTCCGCCAGCCCCAGCATAGCTGACAATGGCGCGAGCGTTGCTGCCCAGCTGAGCGTCTCAATCACAAAGCCGCGCGCTTGCTGACCAATCAGGCCCGCCAAAGCTGGATCACGCGTAAGGCGCAGCACAGCTTCGGCCAGCGCAATGTCGTCTTCGGCGATCAGCAGATGCTGGCCGGGGATTGCTCCAATGCCAGTCGCTGCCGAAGGGGTCAGCACGACGGGCAGACACATCGCCATCGCCTCCAGCACCTTGTTCTGAACGCCTCTGGCCAGCTCAAGCGGGACCAGCGCCAAATCGGCACCAGCCAACCAGGTCCGGATATCATCGACTTCGCCCCAGACTCGGCTGCCATTCACGCCATCAAGCGCACGCAAGGCCTCAGGCGGATTACGGCCGACGACATGGAAGGTCGCTTCTGGCGCTTCGGCCCGGATCAGCGGCATCAACCGTTCGATCGCGCGCGTAGCAGCAGCGATATTCGGTGCGTAGTCCATCTGACCGGTAAAAATCAGTCGCGGCCCTGTGCAATCAAGCAATCGGGGTTCCGGTTGAACCGTGCGCGGATCGAACAGCTGGTTATCGATCCCGTTGCGCAATGCCTGGACGTCACATTTGGCTCGATCGTCTGACCCAAGTCGCGCGGCAAATAGCGCCGCTTCCTCAGCAGAAACCAGCAAACTGTGCTCCGCCCGCCGCGCCAGCCGCGCTTCTTCGGCGCGCAGCAAGCGTCCTTCGCGGGCATCGATCCACGCCCGCGGACCAGCGCCTGCCTGCGCATAGGCCGCAAACTTGGCCGAATCGACATCGACGAAATCGAGAATCACCCGGCCGGAGAAAGACTTCGGGACGTATTGCCCCATTTGGCCTGAGAACACGTAGATCGTGTCGATCGGGCGTTCGCGCAGGATCCGGTCCACGTAGCGGGCCAGATCAGGATGATGGAACGCGGTCAGACTGACCGGGCGACGCTTCAGAAGTGCTTCGACTCCCGCTAGCGGCACCGGTTTGGTCCGGCGGATCAGGCAGTGGCTGGCCGCCAGCGCCTGCAACTGCGGTTCCTCGGCCTGATCCTTGTCGGTCTCGGCAAAGGTCGCGACGTGCACCGGGGCCAGCGTGGCCAGATGGCGCAGCACGTGGCAGGATCGGATCTTGTCGCCCCGATCGGGCGGGAATGGCATCCGATGGGCCAAAAACAGGATTTCGCCCATCAGCCGAGGCCGCGGGCGATGTGGGGTCCGATTCTGTTGGCGAGCGGCAGTGGCAAACGTTTCCACAGC
This sequence comes from Novosphingobium sp., assembly GCA_017987575.1. Taxonomy (GTDB): domain Bacteria; phylum Pseudomonadota; class Alphaproteobacteria; order Sphingomonadales; family Sphingomonadaceae; genus Novosphingobium. Next base: position 9,386 of record JAGNTK010000012.1, read on the forward strand.
GCGATCCGGGCGGCGTGCTTGCCACTGGTAGGATCGGCATCGCGCGCCTCTGCACCCGGTGCAGTCCAGCTGGCATAGCCCAGTGGCTCGGCTTCAAAACCCCAATTCTTCTTGAAGTCGGCCGGACCACTGCCGGTCTTTGAGCGGCCAAAGTCAAACTTGGTGCAGCCTCGGCGGCGGGCGTGGAGCATCAGTTCAAAATACATCCGATCATTGGCCCGCAGCCGCCGCGCATCCCACGTGCCGCCACCCCAATAGGGCATAACCGCGCCATTGTGGTAAAGCGACAGAACGCTGGCGACCGGGTTTCCGTCGTGGCGCACGGTCAGGATATCAGCGTCCTCGCCAAAGGCATCGAGCACGGCATCGAACAGACTGCGCGGAAAAACAGGTGTGCCGAGATTTCGGACGCTTTCGGCATAGACCGCATAGTGCGCGGCGCGGTCCTCTGCGCTCGATCCAACCGATACGGTCAGTTCGTTCGCCAAACCTTTGCGCACTTCGGCACGCTGTTTGCGCGGAATCCAGGTCAGCTGCGCCTCATCGTCATCGGCCAGCGGGGCGACAAAGCCGCAATGCGAATCGAACCGGATTTTCCAACCGGCCCGCGCCTTGGGCAGCATCCCGCCGCGCAGCTCGGCCGTAGGGCAAGAGCGGCGCAGCGCGAGCTCTTCAAGCCCGCCAAGCAAAGCCTTTCCTGATCGCTCGTCCACAGCGAGAACGCCGCCCGCAACGCCAAACCCGCTGGAGGCAAGCATCCGCCCGAACAGCGGAGAATGAACTTCGCTCAGCGGCAGGTATCCAGACAGCTCACCGCCGCGCTCAGCGACCAAGGCGATTGCCCGGTTGCCGGTACCCTGTGCCACGGCGCGCAGCCAGGTCGGGCGATGGAACGGAGTCCCTTCAGGATGTTCGGCGACAAACCGTTCAAGCCGCGCGAACTCGTCTCGGTCGGCCAAATCGGCCTCTCGCAAGACCAGTGCGGCAGGTTTGAACGGCGCGTTCATGCCGCCATGTCCAGGGCAAAGGCTTTTTCGCGGTGGGCCAGCAAGTCCATCCTGCCCCAGGCGAAATTGCCCAGCAGCTGTTCCAGCTTTTCCGCCATCACGCCAAGATTGGTATAGTGCCGCACCTTGGAACGCAGCGATGCACCGGTGACCCGGGGCTGCTGTGGATCGATCTCCCACGGGTGAAAATAGAACACGGCGGGGCGGCGGTCCTGTTCATTGACCTGCCGGATTGCCCAGCGCGAAAAGCCATAGGGCAGCACCCGGAAAAAGCCGCCGCCACCAGCCGCCAGACGGCGTCCGGCAAAATGCGCGGTGGTTACTGGAATTTCGATCAGATCGGCCCATGGCAGCGGCTTGAAAGCAAACCGCGGTGCCTCGCGCCAGCCATAATGATCGTGAGAAATTGGTGCGACTGACGAGCTGTAGGCAAAGCCTTGCTCGGCCAGCGCCATGTAAGCCCATGGGGTGCGCTGATCGATCGAGAAGCTGGGCGCGCGGTAACCGTTAACTGCTGCGCCCGAAGCATCTTCGAGAACTTTCTTGGATCGCTCCAGATCGGCGGCAAAACTGTCCCGATCGAACCGGAAAACGCGCTCGTGATCCCAGCCGTGGCTGGCGAGCTCATGCCCCGCATCAACGATCCGGCGCATCAAGCCGCCATGGCGCTGTGCCACCCAGCCAAGCGTGAAGAACGTCGCATGGACATCTGCCGCAGCAAACATCTCAAGGATCCGCTCACAATTGCGCTCAACCCGATCATCGAGCGACGTCCAACTGCCCCGGTCGATCACCCCTTCAAAGGCGCCGACCTGAAACCAGTCTTCAACGTCGACCGAAAGGCCGTTGACCAAACCCGCGGGAGTCATGGGGCCTCCTTCTCAAACCGGGTTCAGGCCGCAGCGCGGCTGGCTTCGTCGGATTCGATCCATTCGATCAGCATGGTCAGCGTGTGACGGATCGTGCGTTCCTGCTCGAGCATCTTGCCTTCGATCCCGGCCAGCTTGGCCTCGATCGCTGCGAGAGCGGCTGAATCGGCAGCCGGTGCAGCAACAGGTGCGGCAGCCATCGTTTCACGTTCATTGGCGAGCTCAATCACAGCCTGCTGCAGCTCGGCGATCTGCGCGTCTCGTTCGGCCAGCAGGGCCTGAAGCTGGCTCATCACCACGGCATCGACCGGAACAGGAGCTGGTACCGGAGCAGCCGCAGGCTGCGGGGCAACTGCCACGACTTCGACCTTGGGTTCAGGCCGCTTCAGTTGGAGCGTGCCATCGAGTTCTAGTTCCTCGAGGACCTGGGTCAGCATCGCACCGTCAATCCGGTTGCGCTGTTCGACCGCGCCGAGCAGCATCAGCCGGTTGCAGATCTGGTTGATCCGGCGCGGCACGCCGCCCGATGCTTCGAACAGCACGGTATAAACGCGCTGATCGAACTTGGGATTACCGGTCCAGCCAACGCATTTCAGGCGATGCTCGATGTAGGGCTGTACTTCGCCAAGCTCCATCGCCTCAAGATGATGGGCGGCGATCACGCGCTGGCGCAGCTGCTCCAGCTGAGGATGTTCCTGGATCGTATCGCGGAATTCGGGCTGACCCAGCAGTAACGTCTGCAGCAGCGGGTGCGCGCCAAGCTGAAAATTCGACAGCATCCGCAGCTCTTCCAGCGCATCAATCGCCAGGTTCTGGCTTTCGTCGACGACCAGCAGGCAGCGGCGGCCCGCGCGAGCTTCGTCATGAAGGAACGCTTCGATCGCGCCTAGTGCCGAGGCCTTGTCGTGCCCATCGACGATCAGACCAAAAGCCTGCGCGACAAGGTGGACCAGTTCTTCGCCATCGAGCTTGCTGGTGACGATCTGCGCCGCAGTCAGCCGCGCTGGATCGATCGTCGCCATCAGGTGCGCGACCAGGGTCGACTTACCGGCCCCAACCTCACCCGTGATCACCACGAAGCCTTCGCCCTGGGCCAATCCATAGGACAGGTAGGACAGCGCCTTACGGTGGGTCAGGCTTTCAAAATAGAATGCCGGATCGGGCGTCAACTGAAACGGACGGCCGGTCAGCCCATAATAATCATTGAACATTTGCAATCCCCCCGAGCTGCTCAGAACGAATACCGGAGGCCGACCATGGCTTGCGCCGACCAGACATCTTCCAGCAGTTCGCGATTGACCCCATCAACCCCGACAGCCGCAGTGGCTGTGAGGCGGCTGGTGATCGAACGATAGTATGCGGCGGTTGCACCAACCGCACTGGAGTTGCCAGCCAAGGCATCTCCGCTTTGGTACCAATTCGCCCGGACCGACGTTCCAAAGCTGGAATTGCGGTCGATCCGGCCATTGAGATAGGCCGCGACCCAGTAATTCTCATCGATCACGCCATTGGCAACGGCCAGCACTGTACCGGGCGCTGCAATGAACTTGCGGCGATCATAGCCTGCACCGAACCCGTACTGCAGATTGCCGGCGTTGATCCCCAACGTAGCGTTGACACCGCGCCCGCGGAACACTGCCGAATTGACCGAAGCCAGTGCGCCGTTGAGGCAGGTGCCCTGCCCCTGAGTCACCGCACCGGAGGCTGCAACGCAGCTACCCAGATCGCCGCTCAGCGGATTGCGGAATGCATCAAACTGGGTCGGCAGCCCGGCCAGCTGATTGTTGAGCATGCCGCCAAAGCCGGAAATGCTGTCATAGGCCGAGATGTTGAGGCTCATCCGCGAATTGGGCGCATAGGCAAAGCTGCCGTAATAGGTCGTCGAGCCATAACGGCGGCCAACATGGGCCTCGAGCGCGGTGCGCTTGCTGGGCCGCCAGATCACCCCGGCATCCCAGATCAGGCCATCGGCCTCATAGGCAATCTGGCGCGGCTGGCTCTTGTCGGTGACATAGCGGCCATCCGGGCCCACCACTGGCAAGCCGGTGATGGTGTCAATCACCGCATCACGGTTCGAAACCTTGACGTCTTCGTATCCGACCCCGCCGACCAGAGCGAGGTCCGACCCGATCGGCAAAGTGACATCGGCGCGCACATGCTTATCATCGATCCGTTGATCGAGATTGGAGACATCTTCGCGGTTCCAGCCCGCGCCGACGCCCAGTCCGATCGGCAGCACGGTGCCCGCCTTGAACCCGGCGTGGAGCGCAGCGTTGTGGACTGTGCCTTCGTCATAGATATCAACCGGGGCCTGTCCGGGTGCAACGACCAGCACATCGGGCGATTCAACCCGGCTGTAGCCGAACCGATAATGCCCTTCGACCTGCAGCGCGCCCAGCTGGGTGCGCAGCGACGGGCCGATATAGGCCCCGTAGACCTGCGAAGTCGAATTGCCTTCGCGGCCAGAGAAGGTCGAGCCATTGTTCTCAACGCTCATCCGTGCAGCCATCGCTCCACCTTCGAGCGTGAGCGAACGCGGGATGATCCCAACGCTGGCGCGCGCGACGCCCGTGATCACATCGCTGTCCGGTACGCGGTTTGAACCGTAGCCAAAGCGCCGCTCATAGCGCAGTGAAACCGCTGCCTGGCTGTTGCGCCCGGCCATGTTGGCTTCGACCCCGGCGGCGAGTGCGGTATAGGTCAGCACCTCGTTTCCGGGCGATAGTTCAGCAGTAACGACCTGCTGTGCCTCAATATAAGGCGTGACGCGAACCTTCTTGCCGCGCAGCCCCAGCTTGGGCCCGGCGTCATCGCCCTCGTCCATCTCGGCATCGCCGGCGTCGACATCGTCGCCAGAAGCGGCAACGTCGCCATAAGGCAATGACTGGGCGTGCGTCACGGCGGGCAGGCTGGCTACCAAGCAGGCGGCCAAAGCGGTACAGGTCTTCACGAGGCGCGACTTCATGGTCATCCCCCATATCCATAATAAGAGCCAAAGCGGCGACCGCTGGGGCTGAAGTGAACGGCATTCAGCAGCAGCTGAATATTCGGGCAGGCAGAGAGTAGCGAAACGGCGTCTTCCAAGGCGCCTTGGCCAGTCCGGTCGGCGCGGGCGACCAACACGGATTGGCCGGCATATTTGGCCAGCTCGGCTGCCGGAGAGGCAGCCAGCGCTGGCGGTGAATCGAAAATGATAATGCGGTGCGGTGCACCCTGGGTTAGCCGGTCGAGCACCGCAGCAGTGCGTGAACTCGATAAATATTCGCTGTCAGAAGTGGTGGCATTGCCCGCTGGCAGGACCCACAGCCCCGAAACATCAGTACCGATCACACAGTCGGCCACGTCAATTTCCGGATCGGCCAGCGCATCCATCAATCCCGGACCACCCGGCAAGCCGAGCATCGAAAGGACCGACGGCTTGGCGAAATCAGCGTCGACCAGCAGAACTTCACTTTCCTTCTCCGCCGCAATCGCGAGCGCGAGATTGACCGAGGTGTAGCTTTTGCCTTCGCCGGGATGCGGCGAGCAAATCAGGATCCGCTGCGATGCTGGACCCATCCCTTGCTGGCTAAGCTGGCTGGAATTGTAGAGCAGCGTGCGCTTCACAATGCGGAACTCTTCGAGCAGCCCGGTGACGCTGCCTTCCGGCACGATCAGGCCCTGTTCGCGCAGGTGCTGACGGTTGATCGGATGGCGTTCGCCCCGGAACCGGACCGGCATGGCAACTGGCGCGGGGACGTTGCTCCGCACTGCGACATGTGGTTCGATGACTTCGGGCTCAACCACTTCGGGCCGCGGTGCAGGCTTAACATGGACCTCTGGCGCGGCAGCCACACTCGCAGCAACGGGCTCGGCCACTGGGCTCACTTCGGCTTCTTCCACCACGTCATCCGCGCGGCGATAACGGCGGCGCTTTGACGCGGGCGGAATCAGGTTCTCCGGAATCGGCGCAGACTGCAGCTGCACCAGATCGTAATTGCGCACGACCCGTTCGATCAGTGTCGCCGCGCGGGCCTTGCCTTCATCCTCTTTGGGAACGGGGATCTTGGTTTGCTTGGTCATCGGATTCCCCTCACGCCACCATGCTGCGCTGTGCGATTTCGATCGCGAGCAGCAGGACGAACACCCCGCCCAGCGCGGCGGTGGCAGCGTAGAAATAGGTCAGGCGTTTGCGCCGCAGCGCGCGGGCACCGTCGGTCAGGGTCGCGCTGATCGCACCCAGCACTGGCAAGCCCATGGTCGCTTCCAGCTTGGCCGTGGTCGCAAAGGTCGAACGGAGCTGGCCGACTGCAAAGGCAGTGGCCGCACCAGCCCCCAGCCCGACGATCAACACGCCCAGCAGCAACAGCGGCCGGTTTGGTGCAACCGGGCTTTGTGGGGTCGTTGGCGGATCGATGACCTGGAACTTGATCGAGTTGTGCTCGGTTTCAACCTGGCCGCGCAGGCGCAGCTCTTCGCGGTCCTGCAGCAGCTTGTCATACTGCTGTTTGAGCACATCATAATCGCGGTTGATCCGCTGCTGTTCGGCGGCCACTTCAGGGTTGGTGAACTGCTGACTGGTGACCTGCGCCAGCTCGGCCTGAACCGAAGCCCGGCGCGCGGTGAGAGCCTGGACGTTGGCTTGCCGCTCAGCCCGGATCGATTCGAGCGAGGAATAGGCCGGATTGGGGATTCCTCCATTGCCGCCGCCTTCAGAAGCAGCCGCGCCCTTCAGCATGTTGACCTGATTGCGCGCCGCAATCACGTCGGGATGGTTTTCGGTCAAACCGCGCGCACGCAGGCTCGACAGATGCGCCTGCGCATCGTTCAGTGCACCGCGAGCGCCGCCGACCGGAGCTGTGCCCTGAAGCGTGCGCGGAGTGCCGGCCAACTGACCGTTGATCGCCGCCAGCGCGCTCTGCGCCGCCATCAGATCGGCATCGATCCCGCGCAGTTCGGCGCGCAACGCTTCGATCCGCTGGATCGGCGAAGTACCGCCCTTGGCCAGCGCCGGATTGGCGGATTCAAAAGCCAACCGCTTTTGCTCGGCGGCTTCCAGCTCCTTCTGGCGCTGGGCCAGTTGCTGATCCATGAAATCTAGCGACGATGACATTTCGCCGCGGTTTCCGGCCAGGTTCTCTTCGCGGAAAATGTCGATCAGCTTCTGCACCACCGCCTGCGCGATCTTGGCATTAGCCGCATCCGAATTGCCGCCGTCGCCATAGCTGGCGGTGATCTCGAACAGGTTGTCCTTGGTGCTCTCAACCTTGATCCGCTTACCCAGCCCCAGCACCGCAGATTCCATCTGCTTTGGATCGGTAATCTCGGCCCCGATCGGAGTGCCGCGAATAACCTTTTCCAGATTCACCGCGCTGGTCAGCGTCTGCTGGACCCGGTCGATATCACGCTTGTTGCTGGTCTTGACCCCGGTCACATCGGACAGGGCATCTTCCAGCTTCACAAAGATCCGGGCTTTGGATTCGTAGCTATTGGGGATCATCCCCACCACTAGCCAGCCTGCAAGGCACACGCCCCAGGCCACAGCCAGCGCCAGCCACTTGCGGTGCCAGACCGTGAAGAGCGCTGCGCGAAATTCGTCGAAGATATTGTTCATCGTCTGCCCCCGGGCGCCTTCCTCAGAACGAGCTTTCAGGGATGATGATGACGTCACCGGGCATCAGCATGACGTTGGCCTTGCTGTCGCCCTTCTTGAGCAGATCGCCCAGCCGGATCGAGTATTCCTTCTGCTTGCCGCTGGCCTTGTCGAACCGGATCAGCTTGGCCCGGTTACCGGCTGCATATTCGCTGAGGCCGCCGACCGCGATCATCGCGTCGAGCAGCGTCATGTTGGCACGATAGGGCAGCGAGGCCGGCTTTTCCGTCGCGCCGACGATCCGGACCTGCTGGCTGTAGGTACCTGCGAATTTGTTGACGATCACCGAAACCAGCGGGTCCTGAATGAACTGCGAAAGCTGCAATGTGATGTCATCGGCCAGCATCTTTGGCGTTTTGCCCACGGCCGGCATATCCGTGATCAGCGGCGTGGTGATCCGCCCATCTGGCCGCACCTGAACCTTGGCGCCCAATTCCGGATTGCGCCAAACGAAGATTGTAAGCTCGTCCAATGGCCCGATAATGTAATCCTCGCCGGGGCCTTCCTGCATCGCCACGAACGACGCTGGCGGCAATTGCGGACCACTGGCACTGCCAGCACAGCCGGTCAGCATCATGCTGAGCATGGCGCAGGCGGCAAGCACGCGGGAAATCGGATTGATCGACATCGGGCATTCCTTCTCAGGAGCCGCGTCAACGGTCAGGCAATGCCCTACCCAACCGACGACCCGGCTATTCACCTTCCGCTATCGGAAAAAAGGGTGAATATTGCGTTAGCCCTATGTGCAGATTGTGTGTTCACACTGGCCCAGTCCCAAAACAGGACGGTGGCGAATAGACTTGTTAAACCAGCATTTCCTTCGCCGGACCCTGCCCCAGGAACTGCGCTGGACTGGCGCTCGCGCCGTATGCTCCGGCACAGAACACTGCGACCAGATCGCCAACCTCGGCATGCGGGAACGCAGCTTTGTCGGCCAGGCGGTCGAGCGGGGTACACAGGCAGCCGACGATGCTGGCCAGATCGCCAGCTGGGTCATCAAACCGGCTGGCGATCGCCACTGGATAGTTGCGGCGGACCACAGTGCCAAAATTGCCAGATGCGGCAAGCTGGTGGTGCAAGCCGCCATCGACGATCAGGAATGTATCGCCGTGGCTGACCTTGCGGTCGACGATCCGGGTCAGATAGACCCCGGCCTCGCCCACCAGATAGCGGCCCAGCTCGATACAGAACTGCGTTTCACGTAAACTATCGGGAAGATTGGAGAATTGCTCACCCAGAGCAGCGCCAATCGCGCCGATGTCGAGTGCCTGATCTCCGGGGAAATAGGGAATCCCGAAGCCCCCGCCCAGATTGCAATACGGAAGTGTGGCGCCGCTCTCGTCTGCCAGCCGCGCAGCCAAAGCAAGCGTCTGCGCCTGTGTTTCGATCAGCGCGTCAGGATCAAGTGCCTGACTGCCCGCAAAAATATGGAACCCGCGCCATTCTGCGCCGCTTTCGATCACCAGCCGGGCCAATGCAGGCACGCGCTCGGCATCGACGCCGAACTGTTTGGCCCCGCCGCCCATTTTCATGCCCGATCCTTTGAGATCGAAGTCCGGATTGACCCGAATCGCGAGGCGCGGAGTGATCCCCAGCCTTGCCCCGGCATCAAGCGCACGGGCCGCCTCACCCTCTGATTCGAGATTAAGCGTGACCCCAGCAGAAATGGCCGCTTCCAGCTCCTCGGTGCGTTTCCCTGGTCCGGCGAAGCTGATCAGCCGGGTATCGATCCCGGCAGCGCGAACAATTTCGAGTTCCCCGCCTGAAGCGATGTCGAAACCATCGACCAAGTCGGCCATGGTTTGCAGCAACGGGGCATAGGGATTTGCTTTGACTGCATAGTGCAGTGCGAGCCGATCTGGCATCGCAGCCCGCAATTCAGCCACTCTGCCGGCCAGATGTTCGCGCGAATAGACGAACAGCGGCGTGCCGCCACCCGCAGTCACCAGATCTGACGCCTTGCGCCCGGCAATTGCCAGCTCGCCATCAATCGCGGCGTATCCCGCTGGAATGGGACCGAGCGGCTTCATGCCGCCAACTCTTGATACAGCCCGGTTCGGTCGATCTTGCCATTGGGCGAGATCGGCATCGCGTCGCGCCAGTGAATTATCTTGGGCTGCATGAAGTTTGGCAACTCTTTCAGTAGGAAGCGTGGCAATTCTTCTGCAGAACTTGAACTTCCCGGAGCAGGTCGGACGATCAGGTGTACCGCGTGACCGAGCCGTTCATCCGGAATGCCCAGCGCCACCGCCTCAGCCACCAGACCTGAGGCCAATGCGGCTTCCTCGATTTCTTGCGGACTGATCCGGTTGCCCGCGCTCTTGATCATCGCGTCGCGCCGTCCGGCGAAGTAAAGCAGACCGTCAGCCGCACGCCGGACCCTGTCGCCCGACCAGACCGCCATGCCGCCATAGCGTGACACGGGCGGCGCCGGTTTGAACCGCTCCGCCGTGCGTTCGGCGTCCTGCCAATATCCCTGGGCAACCAGCGGACCACAGTGGACCAGCTCACCCTCCTCCTCATCAACCGTCACCGCGCCATCATCACCGATGATCAGCACTTCAGCATGGGGAATGGCCTTACCCATCGACGTCGGGTGACTGTCTACGAGCGCCGGATCAAGGAAAGTGGAGCGGAACGCCTCGGTCAACCCGTACATCGGGAATAGCCGCGCCGCTGGAAACAGGCCGCGCAGACGCGTGACCAGATCGACCGTCAGCGCCCCGCCCGAATTGGTCAGGCGGCGCAGTTTTGCGGCGGTGTCCGCAGGCCAGTCGAGCTCGGTCAATTGAACCCAAAGCGGCGGAACCGCGGCCAGCGTGGTAATTCCATGGCGCTCAACTGCCTTCACCACATCGCGCGGGGTCAGGTAATCAAGCGGCACGACGCAGCCCCCTGCGTACCAGGTCGACAGCAACTGGTTCTGGCCATAGTCGAACGACAGCGGCAGCACCGCCAGCGTCACGTCGTCTTCGGCCAGCCCAAGATAACTCGCGACACTGTCCGCCCCCAGCCACATGTTGGCATGGCTCAGCATCACACCCTTGGGCTTGCCGGTAGAGCCGCTGGTGTAGAGAATGGCGGCCAGATCGTCAGGATTGGCCTTGCTCGGGGCCATCGGGAAGGCGGTCTTGGCCGCGTCAAGCGCCTCGCCCTCCCCTAGAACCGCACAGTTTGCCGGAACATCACCTTGCGCCAATCCGGCCAGCCGCGCCGGAGTGCCGATCAGCATCCGCGCACCGCTATCGGCCAGAATATGCGCCACTTGCGCGTGTTTGAGCAGCGGATTGATAGGAACGTGGACCAGCCCGGCGCGGGCAGCTGCCAGTGGCAACAGGCAGGTCAGCTCCCCCTTGGCCGCCCAACTCGCGACCCGTTCGCCCTTGACCGGCACCTGACTTTCAAGCCAGCCCGCAAGCCGGGCGACACGATCCCTTAAGTCCTTGTAGTTAAGAGGGCCATCGCGCAGCACCAGTGCCACCGCCTGATCCGCCCCGCGAAGTACGAGATGATCGAGCGGAAGGATCAATGGTGGCGCAGGTGCAGACACAGGCTTTCAGGCTCCAAACGGGCAAGGAATGATATAGTGATTTCGGTCGTCTATCACGATGATCTTAAAGAAGTGCAATGCGATGCGCCGCTGGCCGATCTGGCTGGTGCACCGCAGGCCCGCGCCCCGTTTGACCGGATCGACTGGTGGCAAGGGCTGGTCCAGCATTGCGATATCCTGCCGCTGATCGCGGTTGCGAAACAGGGTAAAGAACGCGCGGTATTGCCGCTGATGCGCAAGGGGCGCCAACTTCACCTGCTGGCCAACTGGTACAACTTCCGCGTCGCCCCGTTGTTTTCGGCAGGAGCCGACCAGCCTGCCCTGTTGGCCGCTCTCGCGGCCGATCTCGCTGGACAGGCTCCGCATCTGATCCTGAACCCCCTGCCCGATGATAATGGCGAGACGACCCTCTTGGCCGCTTCGCTACGCCGCGCAGGCTGGTGGGTTTTCGTTGCGCAATGTGACGTCAATCACGTGCTATCGGTGGCTGGACGTAGTTACGACGAATATCTCGCCGCGCGCCCCGGTCAGCTGCGCACTACGCTAAAGCGCAAGGGGGGCAAGGTTGAGGTCGAACTGATCACGCGCTTCGACCCTGGAATATGGGCCGAATACGAGGCGGTCTATGCCGACAGCTGGAAGCCTGAGGAAGGCTCGCCTGCGTTCCTGCGCGCCTTTGCCGAGGCAGAGGGCAGCGCTGGTCGCCTCCGGATGGCGGTTGCCCGCTCTGATGGCCAAGCAATCGCTGCACAGTTCTGGACCGTCGAAGCCAATACCGCATTTATCCACAAACTTGCCCACACCGAAGCGAGCAAGCCGTTGTCCCCGGGCACCACCCTGTCCGCCGCGCTGTTTGAACAGGTGATCGACCGCGACAAGGTGGAGCTGGTCGATTTCGGCACCGGCAACGATGGCTACAAGCGCGATTGGATGGAACTGATCCGTCCGCGTTACCGGGTTGAGGCATTCCGGCCCCTTTGGCCCGGCAACTGGCCGCTGATCGCCAAGGCAGCCTTGCGCAAACTGGCGCGGCGCGGCTAGACGGCTGCAAACTTTCAAGGTGATTTGACAATGCGTTCCACGATCGACCGCAAGCTCCGCAAGATTCTGGAGGATGTGCTGGGCCTTAAGCCTGGTCAGGCTGACGATTTTACCAATGAAACCGGACTGTTCGGCGATCTTCCTGAACTCGATTCGATGGCCGTCGCAGGGCTGCTGACCGAAATGGAAGACCGGCTCGACATCGTTATCGACGAAGACGAGATCGATGGAGAGTTGTTCGAAACATATGGCAATCTGCTGAATTTCGCGGTTGCCAAGCACGAGGCGGCGTGAAGCTCGAGGCCTATCCCTGCCCCTTGCCCGGCGGTGCCGCGGCAAGCGAACTGGCCTTGGCATTTGACCGAGGGCGGGAACAGCGCGTGCTGGTCGCTCCGGCCTTGTTTGACGAAGCCAACCGGCTTCGGCGTTTTACCCTAGAAGTGATGCGGCGGCTCGACGGCGCCGGGCTCGATTGCATCCTGCCCGACCTGCCCGGCTGCAACGAAAGCGAACAGGATCTGGCGCTGATCGAGCCGGAAGACTGGCGCATGGCGCTCGAAGCAGCAGCACGGTATTTTGGCGCGACCCATGTGCTGGCGATCCGTGGCGGCGGGCTGCTGTTGCCGCCCAAATTGCCCGGCTGGCACTTTGCCCCGGTCAAGGGCTCAAGCCTGATCAAGACGTTATTGCGGGCCCGGATCATTGCCGCGCGCGAGGCAGGTAAGGAAGAAAACGCCGCCGAACTGATGGAACAGGGCAAGGAACTGGGCCTCGATCTGGCGGGCTATCCGCTGTCGGGCGAAATGTTGCGCCAAATGGACGGACTGCTCCCGCCCAAGCGCGGCGATCTGGCCCCGATCGATCAGGAAATGCTCGGCGGAAGTCCTCTGTGGCTGCGCGCCGAACCGGACGAAGACCCGGCCCAGGCCGATGCACTGGCGGCCGTGATAACCATGGCATTGGCGCAATGAACCGCAAGCACTTCACCTTCCCCTGCGAAGGCGCGCAGCTGGCCGGTTCACTTGACATGGCATCGGCAACCACCGGGCTGCTGATTGTCAGCGGCGGCAACGAGTTGCGCTCTGGCCCGTGGGGCAGCCAGGCCCAGCTTGCCGACCGGATCGCCGCTGCCGGTTTTCCGGTGCTGCGGTTTGACCGGCGCGGAGTGGGGGACAGCGAGGGTGAGAACGGCACTTTCACCTCCAGCGCGCCAGACATTGCTGCCGCTATCCACGCCTTCCGCGCCCATGTCCCGACGCTCCGCAAGATCGTCGCCTATGGCAATTGCGATGCCGCCAGCGCGCTGATGCTGGCCAATGGACAAGGCTGCGACGCGCTGGTTCTGGCCAACCCCTGGACCTTTGAGCCGGAACCGCTGGCGGAGCCCGTTGCAGAGACGCCCGCGCCGGAACCAGAACCGACCCCGATGCCGCCCGCCGCGATGCGCAACTACTACCTGCGCCGTCTGACCAATCCGGCTGCGCTGAAGCGGCTGTTCAGCGGCAAGGTCAAAGTCGGCAGGATGGCCAGCAGTCTGGTCGATGCAGTCAAGCCAGCCCCGCTGCCCAGCTCATTGGCGCAATCGATGGCGGAAGGGCTCAACGCCTTTCACGGCCCGGTCACGATCCTGCTGGCCGAGAATGACCGCACCGCGCAGGCCTTCAAGGCTGTGTGGGACAAAGGCGATCCGCGCCTGCGGATCTGCCCGCGGGCTGGGCACAGCTTTGTCGAACCGCAATCACGGGTCTGGCTGCAGGGCCAGATACTTGCGGCACTGCGGGGTTTTTAGGCCTTCGCCGCCGCGAAATCTCGTTCCGCCAGAAAGCGTTCGGCATCAAGCGCTGCCATGCAGCCGGTTCCTGCTGCCGTCACGGCCTGCCGATAGGTGTGATCCATCACATCGCCGCAGGCGAACACGCCGGGGATTGCCGTTTTGGGCGTGCCAGGCTCGACTATTAGATAGCCGCCAGCATCGGTTTCCAGCTTGCCCTTGAACAGTTCTGTCGACGGGGCATGGCCGATCGCCACGAAGGCGCCGTCAGTCGGCTCGACCGAGACTTCGCCGGTGACGGTATCTTTCAGTGAAACGCCGGTCAGACCATTGTCACCGCCAACAAAGTGATCAACCGCCTTGTTCCACAGCACCTTGACGTTAGGGTGGGCCAGCAGCCGGTCTTGCAGAATCTTTTCGGCCCGCAGGCTGTCCCGGCGGTGGATCAGGGTGACATCTTGCGAATGGTTCGTCAGGTACAGTGCCTCTTCCACCGCAGTATTGCCGCCGCCGATCACCACCACCTTTTTGCCGCGATAAAAGAATCCATCACAGGTGGCGCAGGCCGATACACCCTTGCCCGAAAGCTCTTGCTCACCCGGCACGCCCAGCCATTTGGCCTGCGCCCCAGTGGCGATCACCAGCACATCGCCGATGTACTCATCGCCCGAATCCCCGACCGCGCGAAACGGTGAGCCGGACAGATCCACCTCGGTAATCGTATCCCAGAGCATCCGCGTGCCGACATGTTCGGCCTGGGCCTGCATTTCCTGCATCAGCCACGGACCCTGGATCACGTCACGAAAGCCCGGGTAATTTTCGACATCAGTGGTGATGGTCAGCTGTCCGCCCGGTTGCAGCCCCTGCACCACGACCGGCTCCATCCCGGCCCGCGCGCCATAGATCGCGGCGGAAAGCCCCGCCGGGCCAGAGCCGATGATCAACATACGCGTTTTATGGGTAGCCATGACGTTCTCCGTTTGCAGCAGCGGGATAGGAAGCGCCGTGCGCGATGGCCAGTCCCGTTGCGCCAAATATCCCCGGTGCAACAGCAATTGACGCAGCGCAGCAAAACGCGCAAATCCCCGCACCATGAGCATCCACGGACCCACCGCCAACACGTTCATCTCGCAGCGCCTGCGCCTGCACTATGTCGATTGGGGCAATCGCGACGCGCCGCCGCTGATCCTCCAGCATGGCGGGCGCGATCACTGCCGCAGTTGGGATTGGGTGGCTGAAGAGCTGGCAAAGGACTGGCACGTCATTGCCCCCGATCTGCGCGGCCACGGCGATAGCGCCTGGGCGCCTGACGGCAATTATGAAACCAACGCCTTCGTCTATGACTTTGCCCAATTGGTTCACACCCTGGGTCATGATCAGGTCACGATCGTTTCCCATTCGCTGGGCGGCAACATCGCCACGCGTTTCACCGGTCTGTACCCGGAAAAGGTCCGCAAGCTGGTCAATATCGAAGGACTCGGCCCTTCCCCGACAACCCGCGCTGAACGCGAGGCCGCCGGCTATGCTAACCGGTTCCGCGACTGGATCGAAAAGCGCCGCGCCTCGGCCGGTCGGCTGCCACGTCGCTATCCAACTATCGAAGCTGCCTTTGCGCGGATGAAAGAGGAAAACAGCTTCCTCACCGATGATCAGGCCCGCCATCTGACTATCCACGGGGCAAGCCGCAACGAAGACGGCACATGGTCCTGGAAATTCGATCCCTACCTCAACGTCTGGCCGTTTGAGGATACCCCGCAGGAACAGCTCAATGAGCTGTGGCAGGCCATCACCTGTCCGGTGCTGCTGCTCTATGGCAACGATTCGTGGGCGACCAGCCCGACCAAGGATGGCCGCGACAAGCTGTTCAGCAACGCGCGGGTAGTCGATTTTGAAGACGCTGGGCACTGGCTCCACCATGACCAGTTTGACCGGTTCATGGCCGAAGTGCGGGCCTTCCTTTAGGCTTCGAGGTAGATACGGCGCAGATCGTCTTGCGCTGCCGCGTCGATTTCCAGCACATCGTTCAGATAGGCATCAAACGAGCTGTGGCGCGCTTCGATGGAATCGAGCGTGGCTTGCAGATAGGCCGCCTCAACACCCCAGAGTGCCCGCACCGCGTCCGCATCGAACGCAGCATAGCGCGGCATATCCTTGAACGCACCCAAGGCAATCCGCTCGTCGAGCTTGCTGGCATCATTGGTCAGCAGGTAATCCGCCATTACATCGTCGGCGTGAACCCCCAGAATGCGCTGGAGCACAGCGACAGCAAACCCGGTCCGGTCCTTGCCGGCAACGCAGTGGACCAGACTCGGCCCCTCATCGCGGCGCAGCAGTTCGAGGTAGAGCTTCAGCATCGGGATCAGATTGCCGCGAAAGGCAATCCCTTCGTACAGCCGCAGCATCGCGGCGCGCGCTTCATCTGCGCTGACCACGCCATTGGCCGCTTCAGTATGCAACGCAAGGCCAGCAGTCTCCTCCGGATAGGTCCAGACGTTCGCGGCGAAATCGGAATGGCGCAGGCACGGCTTGGCCTCGCGCTCGCTTGGCCCGCGCAGATCGATCACATGGGTGATTCCAAGTTCATGGATCGCATCAAGATCAGGCGCGCTGGCATCGCCGTGCTGGGCCGAGCGCCACAGCAACCCCGGCTTGACCCGCCCACCGCCTGCAACGCTGTAGCCGCCGTAGTCGCGGAAATTGTGGACACCATCGAGCTTGAGAACGCGGGGATCAGTCATATCCTGCGCTTGGCAGCAAGGCGGCGCCAGCGCAAGGCCTCAACTGGCTTGCCGCAAGGGCGCAGACACGGCACAATCGCTGCAATTCCTGCTGGAGAGCTTTGACGTGAAACTGGAAAACGATCCGCTGGCAGCCTTCTGGATGCCGTTCACCGCAAACCGCGCATTCAAGCAGCAGCCGCGCCTGCTCGCCTCGGCCAAGGGCATGCATTTCACCTCAGTCGATGGCCGCCAGATCCTCGATGGAACCGCCGGACTGTGGTGCTGCAACGCCGGACATTGCCGCAGCTCGATTATCGAGGCGATCCGCAAGACTGCCGGTGAGCTTGATTTTGCACCGACCTTTCAGTTGGCCCATCCACTGCCGTTTGAACTCGCCAGCCGGATTGCGGCGATCATGCCCGATCGGCTGAACCGCATATTCTTTACCAATTCTGGCTCTGAAAGCGTTGATACTGCGCTGAAAACAGCGCTGGCCTATCACCGTTCCCGCGGCGAAGGAGCCCGCACCCGGCTGATCGGGCGCGAACGCGGTTATCACGGGGTCGGCTTTGGCGGGATCTCGGTCGGCGGGATCGGCGGCAACCGCCGTCAGTTCGGTTCGCTGCTGACCGGGGTCGATCACCTTCCGCACACCCATGATCTTGCCGCCAATGCCTTTTCGCGCGGCCAACCCGCAAAGGGCGCGCATCTGGCAGACGATTTGGAGCGGATCGTGGCGCTTCACGGCGCTGATACGATTGCGGCGGTGATTGTCGAGCCGCTGGCTGGATCGACCGGGGTGTTGGTGCCACCGCAGGGCTACCTTGGGCGGCTGCGCGAAATTTGCACAAAGCACGGCATTGTCTTGATCTTTGACGAGGTAATCACCGCTTATGGCCGCTTGGGGGGAGCCACTGCGGCCGAAGTGCTTGGCGTTACGCCCGACATCATCACCATGGCCAAGGGGCTGACCAATGCTGCTGTGCCGATGGGCGCGGTGGCGGTGCGCGACGAAATCCACGACACCATTGTCAACGGCGCGCCTGACGGCATCGAACTGTTCCACGGCTATACCTATTCGGGTCATCCGCTGGCGGCCGCTGCAGCCTTGGCCACGCTCGATCTCTACCGCGACGAAGGTCTGTTCCAGCGCGCCGCCGAACTGGCACCCTATTGGGAAGACGCAGTCCATTCGCTGCGCGGCAAGCGCCACGTGATTGATGTCCGCAATCTGGGAATCGTTGCAGGGATCGAACTGGAACCGCGCCCTGGCGCGCCAACCAAGCGGGCGATGGAACTGTTTCACAAGGCCTTCGACAGCGGCCTGCTGGTGCGGGTGACCGGCGATATCATCGCGCTGTCCCCGCCGCTCATTCTGGAAAAAACCCACATCGACGAGATGGTCGGGCGAATCGGCGACTTGCTGGAGGCCGTGGACTGATCAATGGCCAGCGAAGCCGACTTGCTGGCCGCGCTCGACCGCGCGGGGATCGCCTGGACCTGCGCCGAGCATGAGCCGGTCTTCACTGTTGAAGCCAGCGCGCGGCTCCACGCCGAAATCCCGGGGCTCCACACCAAGAACCTGTTCCTGAAGGACGCCGGCGGACAATTCTGGGTAGTCAGCGCGCCGCATGATGCCGCGATCAATCTGAAGGCGCTGCCCGCCGCAATCGGTTCAAAGAAAGTCAGCTTTGGCAAGGCGGAGGATATGGAGCGGCTGATCGGGGTATCCCCGGGATCGGTAACTCCCCTCGCCGCAGTCAACGATGCCGGTGGCGCAGTTCGGTTCGTGATCGACCAGCGACTGGCCGACGCCGCACGAGTCAATGTCCATCCGCTCCGCAATACCGCGTCGCTCGGCCTGTCCGGGTCAGCGCTGGTGCAATTTCTGGCGGACAGCGGGCATCAGCCGGTTGTCACCCTGCTGCCCGGTGCGCCATGAGCATTGAGCGGCGCTGATTGTACCGGGAATTTCAGGGGGAAGAGCCAAAGCGCTCTTGAAGATCGATGCAAGAGAACGAACTGCCAGCCCCGGGTGCCCCGGACATTGAGATTGCCCGCGCGGCGCAGATCAATCCGATCCTGCCCATCGCGCAGACCCGGCTGGGCATCGCGCCCGAAGCGCTGGTTCCCTTTGGCCACTACAAGGCCAAGTTGAGCTTGGATTTCATCGCCAGTCTGGCCGATCGACCGCGCGGCAAGCTGGTGCTGGTCACCGCGATCACCCCCACCCCGGCTGGCGAAGGCAAGACCACCACCAGCGTCGGGTTAAGCGATGCCTTCAACCGAATCGGGCTGAATTCGATTGTCTGCCTGCGCGAGCCATCGCTAGGACCTTGCTTTGGGATGAAAGGCGGCGCGGCTGGCGGCGGACGGGCGCAGGTCATCCCGATGGAAGACATCAATCTACATTTCAACGGCGATTTTCACGCGATCACTGCAGCGCACAGCCTCCTCGCCGCGATGCTCGACAACCATCTGCAATGGGGCAATGAGCTGGGCATCGATCCGCGCCGGGTGGTCTGGCGCCGGGTGGTCGATATGAACGACCGGGCGCTGCGCAACGTCACTGTCGGGCTGGGCGGCCCGGCCCACGGTATTCCGCGCGAAAGCGGCTTCGATATTACCGTTGCATCCGAAGTGATGGCGATCCTGTGTCTGGCGACCGATCTGAAAGACCTGCAGCGCCGCCTGGGCGATATCATCGTCGCGCGGACCTATGCCAAAGCACCGGTCACCGCCCGCGATCTGAAGGCCGACGGGGCCATGGCAGTGCTGCTGCGCGACGCCATCCAGCCCAATCTTGTCCAGACGATCGAACACAACCCGGCTTTCATCCATGGTGGCCCGTTCGCCAATATCGCCCACGGCTGCAATTCGGTGATGGCGACCCAAGCCGCGCTGAAACTGGCCGATGTGGTGGTGACCGAGGCCGGGTTCGGTGCTGATCTTGGCGCTGAAAAGTTCTTCAATATCAAATGCCGCCAATCCGGCCTGCGTCCCGATGCGGTGGTGCTGGTTGCAACGGTTCGCGCGCTCAAGATGCAGGGCGGCGTTGCCAAGGCAGACCTTGGCACGCCTGATGTGGCGGCACTCAATCGCGGCGCGGTCAACTTGGCGCGGCATATCGAAAACCTGCAGAAGTTCGGCTTGACCCCGGTGGTCGCAATCAACCACTTCATCAAGGACAGCGCCGAAGAACTCGCGGCACTAAAGGCAGTTTGCGATTCCTACGGAGCACGCTGCGCGATCGCCCGCCACTGGGCCGAGGGCGGTGCTGGAGCCGAAGATCTGGCCCGCGAAGTCCAAGCCCAGCTTGCCGAAGCCCCGGCCGCTGTCCGGCTGCTTTACCCTGACGCCATGCCGCTGGCGCAAAAGATCGAAACCGTCGCCCGTGAAATCTACCGGGCCGAGGGGATTGCCTTGTCGAGCAGCGCAGCCGGTAGTCTCGCCGAGTTCGAAAAGCTGGGCTATGGCAATCTGCCGGTCTGTATCGCCAAGACCCAGTACAGCTTTTCAAGCGATCCGACCCAGATCGGCGCACCGAGCGGCCACACACTGGAAGTTCGTGAGGTACGGCTATCGGCCGGCGCCGGTTTCGTGGTCGCGGTCTGCGGCGATATCATGACCATGCCTGGCCTGCCACGCCACCCGGCGGCGGAAGGCATCGGGCTGGATGAATTTGGTCAAATCGTCGGGCTGGCTTAGCCGTCCTGCCCCAGTCCCGGCGCGGCGCATGGCTCCCACTGCTCGCCCGCAAAACGGATCGCCGGGGCGATGTGATGTGCGCCATCATGTTCGATCCACAGACCGCGTTCGGCAACGTGCGGCTGATCGAGTGCTTCGCGGAAATCAAGCACCGGCGAAAACGCCACGTCCTTGTCAGCAAACCAGCTGACCCATTCATCGCGGGTGCGAGTCAGGAACGTATCGCGCAGAAAGGCGATCAATTCGGTCTGTTCACCCGCAGGCCGATCGGCAATCGGGTAGAGGTCCGACCGCCCCAGCGCTTCGAGCAGGTTGGCCGCAAACTTCAGTTCACGCCCGCCCAGCACCAAGTGCTGATCGTCCTTGGTGCGATAGACCTGATAGAACCCGGCCCCGCCCAGCGAGCGCTGGCTGTCAGAGCGTGGCGCGGCTCCGCCGGCAATCGCGCTGCCGGCAGTGTGAGCACACCACGGCAGCAGGCTGTCAAACATCGCGCAGTCGATATAGTCGCCCCGCCCGCTTTCCCTTGCAGCATAGAGCGCCATCAGCGTGGCCGACAGAGCGGTCAAGCCGGCTGCCATATCTGACGCAGCAACCCCCGGCACAACTGGTGCGCCATCGGGGCCATCATTGACCGACATAAACCCGGCCAACGCCTGCACCGCCATATCGTGTGCGGGATGGTGTGAGAGTTCGCCCTCCTGTCCGAAAGCCGAGATCGAGCAGTAAACGATCCGGGGATTGCGCGCCGCAACCGCGGCATAGTCAAACCCCAGCCGTGCCATCACGCCGGGACGAAACCCTTCGACAAAGACATCGGCGCTTTCAATCAGCTGCCACAAATAGGCTTTGCCCTCCGTGCTTTTGAGATCGAGCACGACTGAGCGCTTGCCGCGATTGAGATTGCGAAACCAGACCGATTGTCCAGCCTCATAGGGCGCCTGTTCGCGCGCCGGGTCACCTGCCGGGGCTTCCACTTTCCACACTTCGGCGCCCTGATCGGCCATCATCACGGTCATCATCGGTCCGGGCAAAAACACCGACAGATCGACCACTTTCACGCCAGATAACTTGCCCATTTATCCTGCCTCAGACTCTGCGCCCGCCGCGGTGCGCAGCAGGCCGCGGAAGATCTCACTGGGGGTCCGGTGACCCTGCAGCACGTCAAACACGTCGCGGCTGATCGGCATTGAGACGCCGTGCTTTTCGGCCAGCGCGATGACAGTCGGCGCGCTTTTGACCCCTTCAGCGACCATGTGCATCGAAGCGATGATATCGTCGAGCTTGCGGCCCTTGCCCAATTCCACCCCGACGCTGCGATTGCGACTAAGCGGACTGGTGCAAGTCGCGATCAGATCGCCCATGCCGGTAAGGCCGGCAAAGGTCTCTGCCTTGCCGCCCATCGCCACACCGAGCCGGGTCATTTCCGAAAGCCCCCGCGTGATCAGGGCAGAGCGGGTGTTGTCCCCTGCCCCCTGCCCGTCGCCCATACCGACCGCGATCGCGATGATGTTCTTAAGCACCCCGCCCAGCTCGCAGCCGATCAGGTCGGTGTTGGTGTAGACCCGAAACAGCCCCGAATGGAACAGCGACTGAAGGCGGCGGACGATGATCTCATCCTCCATCGAAATGACGCTGGCCGCCGCTTGCCCGCCCAGAATTTCGCGTGCCAGGTTTGGCCCGGTCAGCACGCCGACCGGATGGCCGGGCAGGCATTCGACCACCAGCTCGGTCATCCGCTTGCCGCTCGACAATTCCAGCCCCTTGGTCAGGCTGAGTACCGGGACCCAGGGGCGGATATGCTGTGCCACTTCTTGCAGCACTGGGCGGAAGCTGTTCGATGGGACGCCCATCACGATCACATCCGCCTGCGCCACCACTTCGCCCAGATCGGCGCTGGCCCGCAGTGTGGCTGGAAGCGTCAGATCAGGCAGATAACGGCTGTTGCGGCGGTTGGTATTGATATCATCGACCGTCGCGGAATCGCGCGCCCACAGCACCACCGGGGCATTGCGCGTTGCGAGCGCGGCAACCGTTGTTCCCCAGCTACCCCCGCCCAGAAGTCCAATCTTGAGTGTCATGCCTTGCCTCCCCACACCAACTTGGCGCGGTGATCAGTGCTTGGCAAGGAAGGCCAGATGGCGCTGGGCAACTTCGGCAGGTTTCTCGATCATCGGAACATGGCCGATATCTTCGAATATCACCAGTTCGCTGCCAGCAATCCCCGCGTGTTGCACCGTGGCGCAGCTTACGTGGATCAGCTGATCATGGCGGCCCCAGATGATCTGGGTCGGAACCGTGATTTCGCCAAGCCGGTCATTGAACGGCTGATTGAGCGCTTCCTCCAGGATCTGGTTGAAGATCTTGTCGAGCAGCGCCTGGTGCGGTGCGATATCAGCCAGCATCAACCGCTTGAACTGCGCCGGAATCCAGCGCGGCTTGAAGGCTACGAAGCCCAGCAGCGCATTAACATCGGCCAAAGTCCGCGGGACTAGCGGGTTGGAGTTTGCGCCGGTCTCGACCATTTTCTGCAGGTCGCTCTCTTCGGTTCCGATCACACCCAAGTTGTTGAACAGCGTCAGCGACAGCAGGCGTTCCGGGTGTTCGAGCGCAAAGCGCAGCGCAATACCGCCCCCCATCGAATTGCCGCCGAGGTGGCATTTTTCGATCCCCAGCGCATCAAGGAACTGGACCAGCCGTTCGGTCTGGGCCTTGACCGAGTGGTCAGGCGTCAGACTGCGATCATTCTCACCAAAGCCGGGCAGATCGGGGAAGATCAGGCGGTAGTCCTGCTTGATATGCGGGGCGTAGAATGACCAGTTGTCCTTGTCTCCGCCGAACCCATGGACCAGCACCAGCGGCTTGCCCGCCGGATTTCCGCCTTCCAGATAAGGCCAGGTGAAATCCCCGACATTGACCGATTTCTGCACCGTCCCGCCCTTGCCGCGCAGCGACTTGACGGCGAAATCGAACAGCACGCGCGGCGCCAGCAGATAGGTCAGCAGCAATGCCAGAAGCGGCAGGGCAATCAGAATGAGGATAATTTTCACTGGGTGTGCTTTCCGATCCAGCTGGTTACGTCAGCGATCACGCTGTCCCGTTCGGGCTCATTGAATATCTCGTGGAACAGCCCCGGATAGAGCTTCAGTTCGCGGTCCGGCGAGGCAACATGTTCGGCCAGAAACTGCGAGCCTTCCGGCGCGGTCAGGCTATCCGCCTCGCCGTGGAGCATCAGCAGCGGCAGCGAAATTCGTCCTGCCTGCGCGCGGACAGCGGCCATCGCGTCAAACATTTCGGCGGCGAGCCTCGCGCTCATCTTGCCGGTATAGACCAGCGGGTCAGCGAGATAGGCGGCAACCACTTCCGGATCGCGGCTGACACCGTCCGAGTTCAGCACCAGCACGCCCAACCTAGGCGCGAACCGCGAAAGCAAGCGGCTGACCCAGATCATCAGCTTCGACGGCTCTTCAGCCGCCTTGATGGCCGGCCCCGAAAGGATCGCTCCGTCATAGTGCTGTTGGTGCGTCACCAGATGCGCCGCCGCGATCAACCCGCCCATCGAATGGCCGACCAGAAACCGCGGTGTATCGCCGTGTTCGCGCTTAACAAGTTCAAGCAAAGCCTCAACACCATCGGAAAAGGCGCTGAAAGCGGGGACAAAGCCCGGCGTTCCATCGGACTGGCCATGCCCCCAGTGATCGAGCGCATAGACCCCAATCCCGGCGGCGTTCAGCTTGGCCGCGAAGTAGGCATAACGCCCGAAATGTTCGGCATAGCCATGCGCCAATACCACCACCGCGCGCATCGGTTCCGCCGGGAGCCACGCCTGCCAGACCAGCTTTGCGCCTGCACCCGCCGATCCCGCAGGTAATCGCAGCACGCCAGTCATCAGCCCAGTTTCTTCTTCATTGCCCGCTTGTGCACTTCGGCTTCAGCGTGTTCGTAAACGGTCAGTATCCGCTCAAGTGTCTGGCTGATCCGGGTCTGCACCCGGACCATTTCGATCTTGGGCCAGGTCGCACGTTCACCCAGCTCGATCAGGCTTTTGACTTCATCCATCGACAAGTTGGAAAGAATCTTGCTGGGCGACCACAGCATCTGCGGGCGGATAATGTTGATATCGCCGGAATAGTCCTGATTGATCACCGACATGGTCATGTTGGCCAGGCTGTGCAGCTGCGGCACCATCTGCAGCGGCTTGTCCCACAGCTGCATATTGACGTTGAGCCAGGCCTTGAGCGTCGAAACCGATGCCCGCCGGATCGCTGCAAATGGCGTTGCTCCCTGGGTCAGATCACTGGCAAAGGGCGTAATCAGCGGGTTCGCCTGGCTGACGATGTGATGGTTGACCCCATAGAGGCGCGACAGGCGCTTGGTCGGAATGTCGTGCGTAACCGAGCCATCGACCCATTTGCGCCCCGGCAGATAGGGCACGCGTTTGCCGGTATGGTCCTTGGCCATCAGCGCCACCGGCTCGTAAATTCCGGGCACCGCGCAGGATGCCAGCACGGCCTCGCGCACAAAGACATTGGGCGACGTGATGGCATTCAGCAGCCGCCCGTTCTGGTGCTTTTCAGCCGGAGCCACCGAAACGTTGAGATGCCGCCCGGTCAGCTCATAGGCTTCCTGGAAAGTCAGATCGGGCAGTATTTCTTCCAGCCGCTCCTTGACCTGCAGCTGGCTCATCCGCTTGGCCATGCCAAGCGGATTGAACAGGGTCTGCCCCTCTTCGTTCTCATACTCGCGGGCCAGCTGTTCAGGCTCAAAGAACGGCCCCAAATCCTCGTCACGATTGGTGCAGACCATCGCGCTGACCACTGATCCGCCGCTCGATCCCGACAGAATTCCCGGCAGCAGCCCTTCGGACCACAGCGCCTTGACCACCCCGGCATGGAAAAACAGAAACGCACCCGATCCGCTCATCAGCAGGGCCGAACAGCCATAGCAGTGGTGCGCGCGGCGGAAGAAATCGCGTTTCTCCTCAAACGGAATGTCATCGACTTCATCGCTGGCAAGGTATTCGAGCGCCTCAGCCACCGCGCCTACATAGTCGTGGATCAGCTGCTTGGTGCCGAATCGGGCCTCTGCCCACAGGGCGTCGTTGGCCATCCCGTCCATATTGCCGTGAATGCCTTCGTTGAGGCTGAACAGCAGGCCCTTGTTGTCACCCGCAGCCCGCAATGCCAGCAACCGTTCAAGTCGCCGCCGGATCGAGCGGTAGTCGTAATGCTCGCTCTGATCCTTCTCACGCCAAGCGACCTTGCCATTGCGCCGGTCCTGCTCGCGCGCGGCTTCTGACCATTCGGCATAGGTTTCGGCCTTCGCCATGGCGGTCTCCGTATGGAGCGAGGGGCTTAGCATCATGCGATCAACCTTCCGGTTTGCTTCACGGTTTTTTCTGAGGCTTGCCGTCCTTGCCGGATGCGCCCCCTG
>JAGNTK010000013.1 GCA_017987575.1 Novosphingobium sp.
GGCGCAGCCTAATCCGCTTCGCCAAGTTCGGCAATGGTGCCCCTGGCCCGACTCGAACGGGCACGTCTCTCGACAAACGATTTTGAGTCGTTCGCGTCTACCATTCCGCCACAGGGGCACGGGATGTGCGCCCGCGCGCTTAGCTTGCCTTTAGGGCTCCTGCAATCGACTTATGCAGGCGCGAGTGCAAAGTATCGTTTCCGGCCAGCACCTGCTTGTCGCAAATTGGCTGCGAAATCCCGCGCCAGTCGGTAACGAAACCGCCCGCCTCGCGAACAAGCAGGCATCCAGCTGCAGTATCCCACGGCGACAGATCGCTTTCCCAGAACGCATCAAAGCGGCCTGCTGCGACCCAAGCAAGATCAAGTGACGCAGCGCCAAACCGGCGGATACCCGCCACCTGCGGCGCCAAGGCCGTGTAGATCCGAGTCCATTCGGCGCTATCGCCCCGGCCCGAAAACGGGATGCCGGTGGCGATCAGGCTTTCATCGAGATGACGCCGCGCCGAAACCCGCAGCCGTGCATCCTGCAGCCAGGCCCCGCGGGCCTTCTCAGCCCAATAACTTTCGTCCGTGATCGGCTGATAGACCAGCGCGGCAGTGACATCACCCCAGCCCGATCCATCAAGCTTGGGTTCCTGCACCGCGATCGACACTGCGAAGTGCGGAATACCGTGCAGGAAATTGCTGGTGCCATCGAGCGGATCGACGATGAAGCGCGGCTTTCCAGCATCACCTTCGATCACCCCGCCCTCTTCCATCACGAAGCCCCAGTCGGGGCGTGCGACGCGCAGTTCGTCCCAGATGGTCCGTTCGGCGTGCTGATCCGCCTTGGAAACGAAGTCGGCTGGCCCCTTGCGGCTGACCTGAAGGTGCGCAACCTCGCCAAAGTCACGGCGCAGGCGCTGCCCGGCCTTGCGGGCGGCTTTTTCCATGACGCGGATGATGCCGGATACAACTGCCATGATCTGATCAGTCTGCCTTGCCGACGTAGGTGCGCTCGTACACGTTGACGACAATCCGGGTGCCGCTGGCAATATGTGGCGGAACCATAACGCGCACACCGTTATCGAGGATCGCTGGCTTGAAACTTGATGAAGCGGTTTGGCCCTTCACCACGGCATCTGCTTCGACAATCGTTGCTTCGACGTGTTCGGGCAGTTCGACCGAGATCGGGCGCTCGTCATACATTTCGAGCAGGACGGTCATCCCATCCTGCAGGAACGCATCGGCGCCGCCCAACAGGTCCTTGGGCAGCGTGATCTGTTCGTAGGTTTCCACATCCATGAAAACCAGATCGTCGCCATCGACGTAAAGGAACTGGAAATCCTTGGTGTCGAGGCGGACCTTTTCAACCGTGTCCTGGCTGCGAAAACGGACGTTGGTCTTGCGGCCATCGATCAGGTTCTTCATCTCGACCTGCATGAACGCCCCGCCCTTGCCAGGCTGGGTGTGCTGGGTCTTGGCAACTTTCCAGATGCCTTTTTCGTATTCGATGATGTTGCCGGGACGGATGTCCACGCCGCTGATCTTGGCCATGAGTGCCTCTTCAAGGATGAGAAAGAGCCCGGCAACCTAAGTCCGGAAGGTTCGCGCCCTTAGCGCGGGCAAGCGCGCGGGGCAAGTGTGGCGCGATGGTTCTTGCGGTGCTACAAGCGGTGCCGATGCTGAAACACGGTCTTGCCCTCTCGCTCCTCGCTTTGTCCGCTGCCGCTTTGGCCGTGCCCGGTGGTCCGATCGACGTCCTCGCCCCGGCGGCCTATCAGTGCGAGATGCCGGGCGATGCAACCGGGCCTGCCGGCTACCGTGTGATCTCCGAGGATTTCACCATCGTCAATTCCAACACCTATTACAGCGGAACGGGTCGCGGCACCTATTTGTTGACCGGTGATCTGCTGGTGCTGACCAGCGGACCAAAGCGCGGCCATAAATTCAACCGGATCAGCGACAACTTTCTGCGTAAATTGGGTCCTGACGGCAAAGACAGCGCATTGCGCTGTGTCCGCCGGGTGATCAACAATTCGGGCGATAGCGACTGCCGGGCAGCAGCCAGCGGAGAAAAGCTGGCGCAGTGCAAGGCTCCCCCGGCGATCAAGCAGCAGTCAGTGCCCGCCGCTTTGTGATGGAATAGGTTCCCCACAACAGCGCCACCATGGCGGCAATGCTGATCCATTCGGATGTTGCGGCAAAGCCATCGCCGACAATAGCCAACTTGGCCGGATCGCCGACTGCCCCAACTGCGCCGGCAAAGGCCAACCCGAACAGACTGTCGCCCACCACCAGCCCGGTCGCGAGCAAGACGCCGAGCCGCTCTGTGAATTCAGGCCGAGCGGTTTTTGCCGCCATCAGGTTCCAGAAGTGTCCGATCACCGCACCGATAACAGCGGGCAATACCAGAGTGGCGGGGAGATATATCCCCATCGCTACGGCCAGCGGAGGCAGTTTGCCTTTGCCGGTTTTGCGCAGCCCTTCATCCAGTGCAATTACGACCGCACCGATGCCGGCGCCCAGCCAGATTAGATCCCAGCGCATCGATCCGCCCAGCACGCCTTGTGCGATGGCGGCGAACAGAGACGCTTGGGGAGCCGCCAGCGCATTGGGCCCTGCCCCGGGCGCTCCAGCAAAGCCGAAGCTGGTGGCCAGCAACTGCAAAACGGGAGGCAGGATCAACGACCCGGCAATCACCCCGACAATCAGCGCCACCTGCTGCTTCCAGGGAGTTGAACCGACCAGCTGTCCAGTCTTGAGGTCTTGCAGGTTGTCATTGGCGACAATTGCGATCCCGAAAACGAACGAGACCAGAAACAGGGCAAAGGCGATCAGCGGCGCCCGCAGGTCCGCCGCCACATCGCCGCCGAACATTGCTCCAACCAGCACCGATGCGATCAGGATCGATAGGATGCCGACCCCGGAAACCGGGCTGTTCGACGTGCCGACCAGCCCCGCCATGTAACCCGTGACCACTGCAGTAAAGATCCCGACGACGATGATAAACACCAGCGACAGCGTCAGAACTGCCGGGATCGACGCGGCGAGCGGACCGCCCTGCACGAATTGCCAGACCAGATAGAGGATCGGCAGGAACGTGGCCGCGCTCAGCCCCAACACCCAGTTGCCCGGCAGATCGCGTTCGGTCAGCGAAATTTCCGCACCAGCCTTACGGGCCCGTGACGTTGCCGCAATTCCGGCGAGGCCCTTTAGAATCGAGCCTGTGATCCGGATCAAAGCCCACAGCGCAGCAATCGCCATCGCCCCCGCGCCGACAATCCGCACCTGTTGACCGAACACTGCACCGGCCACTTCCTCGGCCGTTCCCGGCAGACCCGCACTAAGCATTGGCAGCAGCACCAGCTTGCCAAGCACCAGCCCAGCCAGCATCGAAAGTCCCGTCGCCAATCCGATCAGGTGGCCAATCGCGACCAGACCAAGCGACATGGTGGAACCCATCGTGGCGTAGCCCGGACCAAATTTAAACACCTTGGCCACTTCGCCCGCTGCCAGACGGAACATAGTCAGCACCCCGAAACCAGCCCCGGCGGCCGCGCCCAGCAGAATGGTCGAAAGCCCTGCGCGGTTCTCACTCGCCCCAGCCGCATCGCCCATCCCAACCCGCAGGATTTCCGCGCCGGCCACGCCTTCGGGGTATGGCAGATCGCTATCAACCACCAGCGCGCGGCGCATCGGCACAGACAGCATGACGCCGAGAATTCCCCCGGTCGCGCAAACCAGCATAGTCTCCCAATAGGGGACGCTCTGCCACCAGCCGACGATCACGAATCCGGGCAAGACAAACACCATCGTTGCCACCGCCCCCGCCGCGCTGCCGATTGTCTGAACGATATTGTTTTCAACAATCGTTGCACCGCCGAGCATGCGCAGGATCGCCATCGAAATGACAGCAGCGGGAATGGCGGTGGAGAAGGTCAGGCCAACCCGCAGCCCGAAATAGACATTGGCAGCGGTAAACAGGAAGGTCAGCAGTCCGCCCAAAACAACTGAGCGGATAGTCAGTTCACGTGCCGCCATGTCAGATCCCCTTGGCTTGTGCAGGTGGTGATGACACAAAGTTGGGCAACGGCAAAACCGCGCGTCAGTTCCCAGCGATGACCTTGTGGAAAGCCCGCACTGCGGCCGCCTCATCTCCGCCCCACACGGCGTGCGAAACCGCAAGGAAATCAGCCCCGGCAGTCACCAAAGGCGCGCAGTTTTCCGGCGTAATTCCGCCGATTGCAACGCACGGAATTTCAAAGATCGCCTGCCACCATTCGAGCAAATCGGTCCCGGCGACATGCTCTGTCTGCTTGGTCAGGGTGGGGAAGAATGCACCGAATGCAACATAGTCCGCCCCTGCGTCGCCCGCTTCCATCGCCAGATGGCGGCTATCGTGACAGGTCACGCCGATCTGGGCATCGCGCCCCAACCGTTCGCGAGCATCGGCCACTGTCCCATCGGACTGGCCCAAATGGACGCCATCCGCCCCAAGCCGCTTGGCCAGACCGATCGAATCGTTGACGATAAACGCCACGTTGCGTTCCGCGCAGATCTTCTGCAGCGGCTCGGCCAGGCGGGCGGCTTCATGCTCATCAAAGCCTTTCACCCGAAACTGGAACGCGGCAACCGGCCCGGCATCAAGCGCACTTGCAAGCCGGTTCGGAAAGGCGCCCGACACGTCGAGCGGAGAAATCAGATAAAGTTGGCACTGGTTCATTTTGGGCGCTTTAGCTTGCCCAGTCGCTTAGGCCAAGTGTTCGGCAGACGTTCATCTTGTCAGGAATAGCCTATGCCGATGACCACACCAAAACTATTGCTCCCAATCATGGCCGCGATCACATCGGCCTGTGCGTCGGTCCCTCCGGTCAATTCGGATGGATCAAGCGAGGCAAGATTGGGGGAGATGGTCAATCTGGGCGGTCCGAAGGTAACTGTCCTCAAGGTCCTTGAAGACAGCCGCTGCCCGGTTGAAGTTGATTGCGTTTGGGCGGGACGGATCAAGGTCAGCGTAAAGATCGAACTGGGCAGCAAGACGACAGAAGGTGAGCTGGCCAGCGATCAACCGCTGCCGGTCGCCGATGGCCTGCTGACCTTGGTGAGTGCGACGCCGGCGAAGAGCAGTCAGCGCACGATTGCACCGGGCGACTATCGATTTACGCTGAAATTCAGCGGCGGTCTCTGATCCTGACCTGCTCAACGCTGTTTCTCAACCAGACAGGGATGAAACGATGCGGAAACTGATGGCAATTGCCGCTGCTTTGCTCGTCCTGTCCGGATCCATGGTCGCGGTAGGCGCAGTTCAAGCACGGTCAGTCACGTCTGACCCTAGCGTCCCCCTGCGTTCAGGGATCGGTGTCACAACAACCGTCAATGGCCTCAGAGTTACCCCGCTTGAAGTACTGGCCGATTTCCGGTGCCCCGAGATGGCGCTTTGTGTGCACCCTGGCGCATTCACTCTCACAGTCAGGATCGGCGATCCTGTGAAGGGCAAGGTCTATCGACTGGAACGGCACCAGCCCCTGCGAATCCACGGACGATACCTCACACTTGTCGATGTGACACCGGGCCGCAACCCTAGCGAGACTATCGCGCCAGAGGATTATCGCTTCAAATTTCGCTACTCAGTGCTGAAGTGGCAATCGCCAGAGCCAAGGCACAGGCCTGACGGCCTCACTGCGCCTTGACGGTCGATCCGGTGTAGATCGCGTCAATCGCTTCGCCGAGCGAAGCATCGAATTCCGCGTCAGACATCGACACCCGCAGGTCTTCTAGCAGTGCGCGGCTGAAGCTGGCGATGATGCCTTTGTTCTTGGACAGCTCGACGCAAGCTTCTGGCCGTTTGTAACCGCCAGACAGAGCAACCACGCGCAGCACTTTGGGGTGGCTGGTCAGCGCATTAAATGTGCCCGGAACCACCGGCAGACTGAGCTTGAGCATGACCTGCTGGTCCATGCCTTCAAGGTTCTTGAGGATCGCTTCGAGCATCAGCGCATCGCACTCGGCCCGGGTCTCGCTCTTGATGTTGATCTCAGGCTCCAGCATCGGCATCATGCCGTGGCTGAGAACTTGCCGTCCTACTTCAAACTGCTGCGCGACAATATCGGCGATCCCAGCGGCATTCGCCGAATTGATCACCGAGCGTTCCTTGGTCCCATAGACCCCGAGCGCTTTGGCCTTGACCAGCAGCGCATCGAGTTCTGGCATCGGCTTCATCAACTGAACACCGTTCGCTTCGTCTTCGAGGCCCTTGTCGATCTTGATGAACGGCACAACGCCTTTGGCGATCAAGGCCGCGGGGGTTGGCACGCCATCCACCGTTCCATCCATGGTCCGCTCAAACAGGATCGCCCCGATCACCTTGCTGCCATCGAAAGCGGCAGAACGGATGATCCGGCTGCGCATTTCGTGGATCAGGCCATACATCCCGGCCTCGTCGCTCCACGCATCATCACCGATTCCATAACCCGCCAAGGCCTTGGGGGTCGAACCGCCGGATTGGTCAAGCGCGGCAATAAAGCCGTTTCCAGCGGCCATCTTGGCGGTCATGTCAGCGGTGTTCATCGGTGCGAGTCCTATGCCTGCATACGTATGTGGTGGTGGGCCCATAGCGGCGATGCTGCATTGCCGCAACTGCGCTTAACCGACTTTTCTTAGGCTTGTTGCAATGCCACCACGCCGGGCAGCTCCTTGCCTTCCATCCATTCCAGGAAGGCGCCGCCCGCGGTTGAGATGTAGCTGAAATCGTCTGCTACCCAGGCGTGGTGCAGTGCGGCCACGGTATCGCCGCCGCCAGCGACCGAAACCAGCGCACCTTCTCTGGTCAGAGCCGCAGCGCTCTTGGCCAGCGCAACGGTGGCGGCATCAAATGGAGCCGTTTCAAATGCGCCCATCGGCCCGTTCCAGACGAGCGTGCGGCAAGTCTTGAGCACATCTGCCAAGGCTTCGACTGCGCTAGGCCCCACATCGAGGATCATCTCGTCTGCTGCGACTTCATGGACGTTGCAGATTCGCAAAGACGCAGGATGAGCCGCGAATTCCTTTGCCACGACTACATCGTAAGGCAGGTGGACAATGCAGCCTGATTTCTCGGCAGCATCAAGGATCCCGTCGCAAGTCGAGGCCAGTTCATGCTCGCACAGCGACTTGCCGACATTCACGCCGCGCGCCGCCAGAAACGTGTTGGCCATGCCGCCGCCGATGATCAGGTGATCGACCTGAGTTACCAGGTGGGTCAGGACATCGAGCTTGGACGAGACCTTCGCCCCGCCGACCACCGCCGCAACCGGACGCTCAGGCTTACCCAACGCAGCTTCTAGCGCTTTCAGCTCGGCTTCCATCGAGCGACCCGCGTAGGCCGGCAACAAGTGTGCCAAACCTTCGGTGCTCACATGGGCGCGGTGCGCGGCAGAGAAAGCGTCGTTGACATAGATATCGGCGTTGGCGGCGATCGCCTTGGCCAAATCCGGGTCGTTCGCTTCCTCACCCTTCCAGAACCGGGTGTTTTCGAGCAGCGCGATGTCGCCAGGCCGCAGGATCGCCAGTGACTGCTTGACCACGTCCCCGGCAACTTCGGGCACGAACATGACTTCGCGCCCCAGCACTGCCTGAACCGCGTCAAGCGTCATGCTGACCGACATGGTCGAGACCTTCTCACCCTTGGGCCGCCCGAAATGCGCCAGCAGCAGTACTTTCGCGCCCTTGCCCGCCAGTTCCAGAATGGTCGGGGCCGAAGCCCTTACGCGGGTATCGTCAGTGACCCGCACTCCGTCCATCGGCAGGTTGAGATCGACCCGGACCAATACCACCTTGCCGGTCAGGTCGCCGAGATCATCCAAGGTGCGGAACTTGGTCATTATCATTTCCTCAGTGCCCCTCCCGCAAGCGGGAGGGGAGAAGGGTCAGCCCAGCTTGCCCATCGCGCCGGCGGTATCGACCATGCGGTTGGAGAAGCCCCATTCGTTATCGTACCAGCTGAGCACGCGGACCAGCTTACCGTCGATCACCGCGGTTTCGAGGCTGTCGATGGTCGAGCTGTTGGCGCAGCCGTTGTAGTCGATCGAAACCAGCGGCTCGTCCGAGAAGCCGAGCACGCCCTTGAGCGGGCCGTCAGCGGCGGTCTTGAGCAGGGCATTGACCTCTTCCTTGGTCGTGTCGCGGCCTGGCTGGAAGGTCAAGTCGACCACCGACACGTTCGGGGTTGGCACGCGGATCGCGCTGCCATCAAGCTTGCCCTTGAGTTCCGGCAACACTTCGCCAACTGCGCGGGCAGCGCCGGTAGTGGTCGGGATCATGCTCATTCCGGCGGCGCGGGCGCGGCGCGGATCTTCGTGGATTTGGTCAAGGATCTTCTGATCGTTGGTATAGGCGTGAACCGTAGTCATTAGCCCGCGTTCGATCCCGATCGCATCGTTCAGCACCTTGGCAAACGGCGCGAGGCAATTGGTGGTGCAGCTGGCGTTGGAAACGATCGTGTGGCCGGCTTCCAATTTGTCATGGTTGACGCCGTATACCACGGTCAGATCAACGCCCTTGCCGGGTGCCGAAATCAGCACCTTCTTGGCGCCCGCCGCAATGTGCTTTTCGCACGAAGCGCGATCGGTAAAAAAGCCGGTGCATTCCAGCGCGATATCGACGCCGTTGGCGCCATGCGGCAGGTTGGCGGGATCGCGCTCTGCAGACACCTGAATGCGCGTGCCGTTGATGATCAGATCGTTGCCATCAACTTCGACCGTGCCATTGAAA
Organism: Novosphingobium sp.; assembly: GCA_017987575.1. Classification (GTDB taxonomy): domain Bacteria; phylum Pseudomonadota; class Alphaproteobacteria; order Sphingomonadales; family Sphingomonadaceae; genus Novosphingobium. Next base: position 8,733 of record JAGNTK010000013.1, read on the forward strand.
GCGCCGTGGACGCTGTCACGCTGGAACAGCATCGCATTGGCCTTGGCCGAAGCCAGATCGTTGATCGAAACGAGTTCCAGATCGTGATCGGTGCGCGACAGAATGGCGCGCGCCACATTGCGCCCGATGCGCCCGAAACCATTGATCGCAACCTTGATCGCCATGTGAAGAACTCCTCTTACTGGCCCAACCGAGCCGTGATTTGGGGGACAATTGCCTCGGCAGTGAGGCCAAAATATGAATAGAGCTGATCCGCCGGGGCCGAAGCACCGAACCGGTCGATCCCGAAGTTCAGTCCGTCCTGTCCGGTGAACCGTTCCCACCCGGCAGTGACCCCGGCCTCGATCGAGACCTTGAGGGCGTCCGCCGGGAGCAGATCGGCCCGATAGGCCGCGTCCTGCTGTACGAACAGTTCTGTGCATGGCATCGAAACGACATCGGCGCCGATCCCGGCGCTCTCCAGTTGGGCTGCGCAGGCCATGGCGATCTCAACTTCAGAGCCGGTTGCCACGATCACGACCTTGCGCGCAGCCTCGGCGGCCTTCAGGCGGTAGCCGCCCTTCGCGGATTGCATCCCGGCGCTGGTCCGAAGCTGCGGCAGGTTCTGGCGAGAAAGCGCGAGGACTGAAGGTGTTCCTGCCGCTTGCAAGGCCAGTGCCCAGCATTCCGCCGTTTCGATCACATCGGCCGGACGGAAAACGTTGAGGTTCGGGATCAAGCGCAGCGACATAACGTGTTCGACCGGCTGATGGGTCGGTCCGTCTTCGCCCAGCCCGATGCTGTCATGAGTCAGCACATAGATCACCTGAGCGTGCTGGATCGCGGACATTCGGATCGCATTGCGGCAATAGTCCGCGAACACCAGGAAGGTCCCGCCATAGGGCACCACGCCGCCATGAAGCGCCATACCGTTCATCGCTGCCGCCATACCGAATTCGCGGATGCCGTAATGGACATGACGTCCGGCATAGTCATCAGCGCTGAAAGTGGTGGTCGATTTCGTCTTGGTCAGGTTCGACCCGGTCAGATCCGCACTGCCGCCGATCAGCTGTGGGAGCCGCTCGGTGAGCGGACCCAGCGCCATTTCGGAAGCCTTGCGGGTCGCAACCTTCTGCGGGGCCGCGAGCAGCCCGGCGATGTAATCGTCCAGTGCGGGACCGGCCAGAGCCGCCACCCCGGACTGCGCAGCTTCAAACGCGGCCCGGTTGGGCGATGCGGCTAGGCGCGCTTCCCAATCGGTGCGGGCTGCGGCTCCACTGGCACCCAGCGAGCGCCAGTCAGCCAGAATCTCGCCCGGAACATCGAACGGCGCGGCGCTCCAGCCCAGATGCTCGCGCGCCGCCGCAATCTCTTCAGCGCCCAGCGGGGCACCGTGGACATTGTGCGTGCCCTGCTTGGTAGGTGCGCCCTTCCCGATCACCGTCTTGCAAGCGACGAGCGACGGGCGCGGATCGCTCGCAGCTTCGGCAAGCGCGCGGGCAATATCGTCAAAATCATGCCCGTCGCAGCGGGTCACGTGCCAACCAGTAGCGGCGAACCGCGCCGGGATATCTTCACAGGTTGAAAGTGCGGTATCACCGTCGATCGTGATGTCGTTATCGTCCCACAGCACGTTCAGCCCGCCGAGCTTAAAATTGCCGGCCAGACCAATCGCTTCGTGGTTGATCCCTTCCATCAGGCAGCCATCACCGGCGATTACCCAGGTCTTGTGATCGACCAGATCATGGCCAAACCGAGCGTTCAGATGCCGCTCGGCCATCGCCATGCCCACGGCCATCGCCAAGCCCTGCCCCAGAGGACCGGTGGTGCATTCGACCCCGTCCAGCTCGGTATTTTCTGGGTGCCCGGCGCAAGGGCTGTGGAGTTGGCGGAAATTGCGGATGTCATCCATCGTCGGCGCGGCATAACCGGTCAGGTGCAGCAGCGAATAGATCAGCATCGAGCCATGCCCGGCCGACAGGACGAACCGGTCCCGATCAGGCCATTTCGGCGCGGTTGGATCGAATTTCAGGAACTGCGAATAGAGCACGGTCGCGACATCGGCCATGCCCATCGGCATACCGGGATGCCCCGAATTGGCAGCCTGAACCGCGTCCATTGAAAGCGCGCGAATGGCATTGGCCATGGGCGCGAGGCGGGCGGTATCGAGGCTCATCGGCATTGGCTCCTGAAAATCGCAGGATTGTCGCGGCGATTCGGCGCGAGGTCTCCTTTGCCAAGCAGCCGCCCCCCGTCAAGGCAGGGCTCGGGCCGTGGCTTCGTAAAGTGGGGGAAATACTGCCGCCAATGCTTTGCCAAGGCATATTTTTAGGCTAGCCAAAACGAATGGAAAACTCCCGCAGCAGCCGCGCGCTCGCGCGGATCGAGCAAGCGCTCGAACGGATTGAAGCCGCCGCGCGGCAGCCGCAGCCCACCCCTGCACCTTCTGGAGACTTAGAGTTTGAGCGGCTCCGGACGAAGCATGACCGGCTGCGAGCATCTGTTCAGGATTCCTTGGCCCAGCTTGATCTGCTAATCGAAGGGACACAGGGGTGATGCCGCGATGAGCAATGTGACGCTGCAAATCGGCAGTCGGTCCTATCTGGTCGCCTGCGCAGAAGGTGAGGAAGAGCACGTCAATCAGCTCGGGCAGCTGATCGACGAAAAGGTCCAGACAATCGGGACTGGCCACAATGAAGTGCGCCAACTGCTGTTTGCAGCTTTGTTGTTGGCAGATGAATTGCAAGAAAGCCGCGCACGCGGTGGTGGCGCACCCGCTTCAGCGCCCCCCGCCCCCGATCATTCCGCCGCGCTTGAGGCTTTGGCGGACCGCCTGGAAAAATGCGCTTCTACCCTTGAGGGTTGAAGGCTTAGCGCCTATCTAGGCCAAGACGGGTACTGCCCGGTGCGAGCCTTCGAAAATCCCTGAGGCTATAAGCAAATCCAATGGGGGCTGTCCCTGGCAGGATCCTGGTCCGGCACACACGGTTCCCACCTGACGTGAACGCGTCAGAGGATTTCCCGGCAACGGCCCATGGTGGTCCCGTCACCCACCCCCGCGATGGAGCGCCGCGTGATCGACAAGCAGCTGATCCGCGCCGAACTGAAGCGCCGCCGCGCCGATCATTTCGCCGCCATTCCAGACTTTCAGCGGGCCCTGCTGTTCCGCCGTCCGCCTTCGCCGATTGCAGATCTTGTCCCCGAAGGCGCGGTAATCGGCGTTTATCATGAGATGGCGGGCGAAGCCCCGGCGTCGAATTATGCCCGTTGGTTCCATGAACGCGGCCACCGCATCGCTTTGCCATGGTTTGCAAAGCGCGGTGCACCAATGGCCTTTCGCGAATGGAGCAATCCGTTCGACGCCGATGAACTTGTTCCCGATCCCTTTAAGGCGATGCAACCCGCTGATGAGGCTGCGGACCTGATCCCCGATGTCATGTTCTGTCCGCTACTCGGCTTTACCAGCGCAGGTGGACGGATTGGCTATGGAGCAGGGCATTTCGATCGCTGGCTTGCCGCGCACCCGCCGCAACTGGCGATCGGGCTTGCCTGGGATTGCCAGTTGGAAGAGGATCTGCCGCTGGAACCGCACGATGTGCCGCTCCACGCCGTGATCACCCCCACTCGCCTGTATGGACCGTTCTGATGCGCAACGAACCAACACTTCGTATCCCACTGGGCGTGCTGGGCCTGTTCATCGTGCTAATCATCTACGGCGTCCTCATTGCGCGCTATGTTGCGCCGCTGATCGAAGGATGGCCGGCTTTGGGGCAGACCCCTGTCTATGTCCTGCTCGGCGTAGTCTGGCTGCTCCCGCTCAAGCGATTTCTGATATGGATGGAGACGGGCCGCTTTCGTTGAGGGCCATGATCCGCAACTGATCCTTGGCCCGGCCAAACCGGCGCAGCAGGTCAACAAGCTCGGCCCGCTCTGGCACAAATACCTGCACCGCGCCGAGGCTGGCCGCGACCCGGGTCTGCGGAACGAATTCACTCCAGACACCGCCCTCGCATAGGCTGAACCCTGCAAATAGCTCGACCGGCAGGTTTGCGCCATTCCAGCGGTTGAATACCGCCGAGCGAAACTGGGCATCGGCTTGTCCGGGCTTTGGAACCAGGCCGAGCTTGCTCAGCACCGCCACACAATCACGCTGGTCGAGCAACACATCAACGTCCCACACCTCTTTAGGGTCGGCTCCGTGCAGCACGACCGCCGCACTCCCCAGGATCCACCACGGATGTTGAGCAGCACCCAGCGCCGGGGCCAGTGCCAGTAGGGTTGCCTCAAGGTTACGCTTCATCATCACAGTTCCTGCTTGCCGCAACTGCTGCCCCGGGGCAACTTGCGAGGTGATAACGGGAGAGTGGGAATGAAGCGCAAGTTAGGCATCGCGGTTGGCGTCTTGTCCTTGCTGATCGGGCTGGTGTTCCTGTTCGGACGCGGCTGGCTGGCCGAGCGGGCATTCCAAAGCACACTCGACAATACGGTCGGGGTCGATCAGTCGGCCAAGCTGGGTGATGGCCTGCATGTCTACGTCTGCGGCTCGGGGTCACCGATGCCCGATGCCAATCGTGCCGGGCCGTGCCTCGCGGTGCTCGCTGGCAATCAGGCATTTGTGTTCGATTCAGGCTCTGGCTCGATCCGCAAGCTCCAGCGGATGGGCTTTCCGATGCCCAAGATACAGGCCGCCTTCCTGACCCATCTCCATTCCGATCACATCGACGGGCTCGGCGAGTTGTTGCTGCAGGCCTGGGTCGCCGGTGGTCGTGCGGCGCCGCTGCCGGTCTTTGGTCCTGCTGGAACCAATCAGGTGATCGCCGGTTTCAATTCCGCCTACACCATCGATCAGGGTTACCGCGTTGCCCACCATGGCCCCGCGATTGTCCAACCGAGCGGTTTTGGCGGCGCAGCACAGGTGATCAACCTGCCCGATGGCACTGACACCCAGGTGGTCCACGATTCGGGCGGGGTGAAGATCACGGTGATCCGGGTTAATCATGCACCGATCTCGCCAGCGTTCGGCTACCGGATCGACTACAAGGGCCGCTCGGTCGCGCTGTCGGGCGATACGGTCTATTCGCCCAGCTTCACCGCCGCCAGCAAAGGCGCTGACCTGATGTTGCACGAGGCGCTCAACAAGGAAATGATTGCGGCACTGGGCAAGAAGCTGGGCGAGCGCGGCCAGGCCAAGAATTCGCAGATCATGACCGATATCCAGAACTATCACGCCAGCCCCGAAGATGCGGCGCGTTCGGCCAGCGAAGCCGGAGTGCAGGCACTGGTGTTGTATCATATGGTCCCGGCCCCGCCCGTGCGGCTAATTGAACCGCTGTTTGTGGGGCAGGCACCAAAGCTGTTCAAAGGAACGCTGAAGCTGGCCGATGACGGCATGATCATCAGCCTGCCCGCAGGGGGCAAGGACGTGAAATTCAGTTCAGCGTGGTAGGAAAATTCCCAAGTGGCGCGAGTGACGGGGCTCGAACCCGCGACCTCCGGCGTGACAGGCCGGCACTCTAACCAACTGAGCTACACCCGCGCAGCCACTTGGGAGCAGCGCCACTAGGACAGCGCACCGGGGCTGTCAACAGGGTTCGAATGCGAACCGCAACAGCTTGCCGCAACACCCCGGTAACTATCGAAATGCGCACCTTTGGGAGGCCAAATCGGCAGCCTACGGGCCATTCGCAGGCCGCCATTAACCATTCCTTTGCCCCGATTTGCGATCAGGAGCCCCGCTTCAACACGAAGCGCTGAGTTTTTCGGGGGCCTGATTTTCGTGACCATCCGCCGCAATCTTGCGCAGCTTGCCTGCGCATTCGCTCTGGCCGCACCGCTGATGGCCGCCGCCGCACCGTTGGTGGCGCTTGATAGCGCGGTCTATGTCGAACGAACCGTGCCCAACAAGGGCCGCTTGCTGCAACCGGCCAGCGCGCTGAAACGCGGTGATCGGGTGGTCTATGTGGTCAGCTGGACACGAATGGGCGGTCAGGGCGGTTTCACCGTCACCAACCCGCTGCCCAAGAAGGTCTATTATCAAGGCAGCGCCGACGGCCGCGAAGAAGTCTCGCTTGACGGTGGGCGCAGCTGGGGCAAACTCGATGCCCTGCGGGTCGGAAACCGCCTCGCCACACCCGAAGATGTCACCCATGTGCGCTGGCGGGTCCCGGCGAACGAAGCCGCGCGCGGCTCTGGCCAGATCACCTATTCGGCGATCGTGCGCTAACTAGCAGTTTTCGTATTTCCAGTTGCGCTTCTTGCCCTCGGTGATCCATTCGCAGGCCTGCGCGATCCGCTTGGCGCGGGTCTCGGGCCGCTTGGCGTCAACGATCCATTCGAGATATTCTCGGCGGTGAGACGGCGCCCAGCCATCGAACCGTTCCCGGGCACCCTGCATCGCAGCCAGTGCTGATGCGAAATCATCCGGCATCGCGATCTCTGGCTTGGGCGCCTTGGGTTTAGCCGCTTTGGGCTTGATCGCGGTGCCTTCCGAGTCGATCCGATCTTTCGCGGCCAGAATACCCTGCTTCAGATCAGCGAGCGGGGGCAGCTCCTCAAGCGAGGCGATCTTGCCATAGCCGCCCATCCCTTCGCCCTGCCGCCCCTCGCCGTGCAGTATAAAAGCGGTGTGCGCCTTGAACGCAGCCATCCCGGCCAGGTTCTTACCCTTGTAGAGGAAGTGCGGCATCCCCCACTTCAGGCCTTCGTCCAACCCCGCTACGGTATCGTGGACCAGCGCGCGCAGGTGGTTCAAGATCGGCTGAGCAAACGGGGCGGCCTTGGCGATATAGGCGTCAATCTTGGGGTCATTTGCCAATGAGCCAACTCCTCTTAGGTCCTCTCCATTTTTGGCGAATGCCACAAATGGGGAGGTGGATCGTCCGCTAGGACGAGACGGAGGGGATGCGGCGCTGGCGCAGATACCCCTCCGTCAGTGCTTCGCACTGCCACCTCCCCATTTGGCTATGCAAAATGGAGAGGATCAAGGAAAATCAGTCCGCCAACAGCAGCACCGGCGTTTCGATTAGCCGCTTCACCGCTTGAACAAAGCTCGCCGCATCCCAGCCGTCGACCACGCGGTGATCACAGCTGATCGAAATGTTCATCAGCTTGCGCTTTTCGATCCGCTCGCCGCCCATGCCATCGGGCACGAACATCGGCCGCTCGATAATCCGGTTCGGACCGATAATCGCCACTTCGGGACGGTTGATGACGGGCGTGGTCGCCACCCCGCCAAGCGGACCCAACGACGTGATCGTGAGCGTAGATCCGGACAATTCCGCACTGGTCGCGCTGCCATTGCGGGCAGCTTCAGCCAGCCTGACAATCTCGGCGGCAAGCTGCCACAGGTTCTTGTCCTGCGCATCGCGGATGACCGGGACCATCAACCCTCCGTCGGTCTGGGCGGCCATCCCCAGGTGGACTGAACCAAAGCGCTGGACCACGCCGGCCTCATCGTCATAACGCGCATTGAGCATCGGATAGTCGGGCAAAGCGCGGCAGATTGCGGCTATCAACAGCGGCAGCATGGTCAGCTTCGGCCGGTTACCCCGCGCTGAATTGAGCTGCGCGCGCATTGCTTCAAGCGCCGTGACATCGCATTCCTCAACGTAGGAAAAATGCGGAATGCTGCGTTTGGACGCAGCCATGTTCTCGGCGATCCGGCGGCGCAGGCCGATCACCTTGACGGTCTGGTCCACACCCTTGGCGCCCGCAGCGCGGAAGCCGCCTGCCGCGTTGTAGGAGAGGAACGCGTCGAGATCGGCGTGGCGGATGCGGCCGTCTTCCGCAGGTTTGACCTGGGTGAGATCAATCCCGAGGTCGCTGGCGCGTTGACGGACCGCTGGGGAGGCAAGCACCTTTGCTGCGATGTCGGTGCTGCGGGCTTCGACAGGCTCAGCCTGAGCGGGTTTGGCTTCTGAAACGGGAGCTTGCTGGGTCGGCTCAGGGATGGGCTGATCTTGAGGACTATTCTCCTCCACAACGTCCGCTCGGGCTGAGCTTGTCGAAGCCCCTCCACTGCCCCCCGGCCCTTCCTCAACATCTCCCTCAACCTCAATCACCACCAGCGCCGAGCCGATTGCGACCATATCGCCTTCTTCGCCCGCAACCGAGACCACCACACCCGAAACCGGGCTTTCCATTTCGACCGTGGCCTTGTCGGTCATGACGTCAGCGATCTTGCCGTCTTCTTCGATCCGGTCGCCAACTTTGACATGCCAGGTGACGATTTCCGCCTCGGCAATGCCTTCACCGATATCCGGGAGGTTGAATGTGAACTTGCCCATGGTGATTACGCCTTCAACAACCGGTCAACCGCTTCGCCAATGCGGACGGGACCCGGAAAATAAGCCCATTCCAGGCTGTGCGGATAAGGAGTGTCAAACCCGGTGACGCGCTCGATCGGGGCTTCGAGGTGATAGAAGCAGCGCTCCTGCACCAAGGCCGAAAGCTCGCCCCCGAACCCGCCAGTGCGGGTTGCCTCGTGAATGATCAGGCACTTGCCGGTCTTTTTGACCGAGGCTTCGATCGCTTCGATATCGAGCGGCACCAAAGTGCGTAGATCGATGATTTCAGCATCGACGCCTTTCTCCGCCAGCACAGCCTCGGCCACATGGATCATCGTGCCATAGGCCAGCACTGTCAGCGCCTCACCTTCACGCACAGTCCGGGCCTTGCCCAACGGAATGCGGTAATAGCCTTCCGGAACCTCGGCGTCCTTGTGCTTGGCCCAAGGCTCGACCGGACGGTCATAGTTGCCGCCGAACGGGCCGTTGTAGATTCGCTTGGGCTCAAAGAAGATCACCGGATCGTTGTCTTCAATCGCCGCGATCAACAGGCCTTTTGCATCATAGGGTGTGCTGGGGATCACCGTTTTCAGCCCGGCCACATGAGTGAACAGTGCCTCCGGGCTCTGACTGTGGGTCTGCCCGCCAAAAATGCCGCCACCAAACGGGCTGCGCACGGTGATCGGCGCGATATATTCTCCGGCCGAGCGGTAACGCAGCCGCGCAGCCTCGCTGATCAGCTGGTCGAGCCCCGGATAGATGTAGTCGGCAAACTGAATTTCCGGCACCGGGCGCAGGCCATAGGCCCCCATGCCAACGGCCGCGCCGATAATCCCGCATTCGTTGATCGGGGTATCAAACACCCGGGTCTTGCCGAAAGCTTTTTGCAATCCGGCTGTGGCACGGAACACGCCGCCGAAATAACCAATGTCTTCGCCAAACACGACCACGTTCGGATCACGCTCCATCATCACGTGGAGCGCTTCGTTGATCGCCTCGATCATGTTGAGCCGGCGAGCTTTCACAGTGGTGTCGCTCATGACTCTTTCCACTCCGGCCACTTGGTTCGCCGCTCACGCATCGCCTGCTCAGCTTGCTCCTCAAGATTCCAGGGCAGCTCTTCGTAGACGTCCTCAAACATGGTGTGGAATGGGTGGTGCAACCCATGTCCCAGCACGCCGTTCTTCTCGGCTTCCTTGGTGGCGGCCTTGACCTGTTCAATCTGTTCAGCGTCCATTGCGGCGTGTTGTTCGACCGACCATTCGCCCAAGCCGATCAGGTGCCGTTTCAGCCGCATGATCGGATCGCCCAGTGGCCATTCCTCACGCTCATGCGCTGACCGATACTGGCCCGGATCGTCCGAAGTAGAATGCCCTTCGGCCCGGTAGGTAAAATGCTCAATCAAGGTTGGGCCTTTGTTGGCCCGCGCCCGGTTGGCGGCCCAACGCATTGCGGCATAGACCGCCAAGGCATCGTTGCCATCGACCCGCAGGCCAGCAATGCCATAGCCGATCGCGCGTGCGGCAAAGGTGGCCCGCTCGCCCCCGGCAAAGCCTGAAAAGCTGCTGATCGCCCACTGGTTGTTGACGATATTGAATATCACTGGCGCGTTGAAGACCGTTGCAAAGGTGAAAGCAGCGTGGGCATCCCCTTCTGCGCTGGAACCTTCGCCGATCCAGCTGGCGGCGATCCGGGTATCGCCCTTGATCGCGCTGGCCATCGCCCAACCTGCGGCCTGCGGATACTGCGTCGCCAGATTGCCGCTGATCGTGAAAAAACTGTGCTCGCGGCTGGAATACATGATCGGCAGCTGGCGGCCCTTCAGCTTATCGGCCCGGTTCGAATAGATCTGGTTGATCATCTCCACCAGCGGATAGCCGCGTGCGATCAGGATGCCTTGCTGGCGATAGCTGGGAAACACCATATCATCATCGGCGAGTGCAAAGGCCGAAGCCACGCTGGTCGCCTCTTCGCCGGTGCATTTCATGTAGAAGCTGGTCTTGCCCTGCCGCTGGCCGCGATACATCCGATCGTCGAACGCGCGGGTCAGCGCCATTGTTCGAAGAATCCGCCGCAGCGTTTCAGGATCAAGTTTTGGATCCCACGCGCCGACCGCCTGATGATTGTCGTCGAGCACCCGGATCAGGCCGTGGCAAAGCGGGTGCGTTTCCTCGGTCGCACAGGCTTCGTCAGGGCGTGGCAGCAAGCCAGCCGCCGGGATATTCAGGAACGAATAGTCGACAGCATCGCCGGGACGAAACGGAGGTTCCGGGACATGCAGGCTGAGCGGCGGCAGGTTACCGCGTTGCTGATCCGCACTGGCAGGCCGCTTGGCCATAATCGCGCTCTCCCGCTTCGCAGCACCGCGCAGGCACGTGGAAGCAAATTTTAAGGTCGAGACATATTATTTCAAACTGGTTTCATCGTCAACCAGTCCTGCGGTCTGGCTTCCAATGACTGACGTGCCATCGTCAACCAGTCCTGCGGTCTGGCTTCCAATGACTGACGTGCCATCGTCAACCAGTTCGCCCAAGCACCATAACCGCTTTCTGATGCCAATCCAGCAACATTGATCCCAAACGGCACGCTTGCCAGAATGCCCGGAAACAGTAAGCTTCGCAGCCGGGTCGCAGGGGAGCTAAACGGCACCATGGCGAACAGAACCACTTTGATCGCGGCCACGCTTCTGCTGGTCGGCAGCGCTGTCGGCGCACAAGTGATCACTCCTCAACCGGTGGGGCAGGATGATCAGGACCTGGCAAGCCCAGCCGAGGAGCAGGTTACTGCCACCTATCAACGCAACCCCTGTCGCAACAACTCGTCGCGCTGCCCCGATCCCACCACGCTCGACAAAGAGCCGAGCCTGATATCCAGCAATTTGCCCGCGCCCGATGCCAAGCCGGCGGCGCCCAATCGGAAGGTTTACGTCAAGCGCAAGCTGGTGCTGTTTCAGGACGGCAAGTTCATCCAGATCAAAACCTACAAGAGAATGCGGGCGGGCGGTAACACCTGGGTCGCCCAACCCGGCGATGCCCCGTGGATGGCCCAGATCCAGCGTCCACTCTATGTTCGCAGCGTGACCGCCCGGGCGCTGCAATGGGATGACCGACAGTTTTGCGGCGGGGCCAAGATCGCGCCGGGCTGGATTGTAACGGCAGCGCACTGCCTGAATGACAATGGGGTCGACATCCGCACCGGTGGTTACCGCGTCCGGCTGGGCATGACCGACATTCGTGACGGTCGGGTTGGCGCCAGCTACAAGATCGTCCGGGTGATCCAGCACCCCAACTACAATCGCCCAACCCGTTATGCCAATGACATTGCGCTGATCCAGTATGCCTCCGACGCCGAGACCGCCCGCGCTGCCCCTTCATGGATCGAAACCATTGCGATCGATCCTGACCGGCCCGGTGCCAAGTCCTATGGCGGCAAGGAAGCATGGTTTTATGGATGGGGAGTAACCAACAGCCAGCGGCCATCTGCTTTGCTGCGCTATGGCAAGATCAAGCTGCAGCCCGATACGGGTTGCGCTAACCACCTCATCGCGCTGTGCGGACGCGGAGAAGGCGCGCGCGGGTCAACCCAATGCCACGGCGACAGCGGCGGCCCTTTGATTGTGCACTACGGCAATGTTCCGGTGCTAGTCGGGCTGGTCAGCCACAATGTCGGCAAGCAGGCCTGCGGGGTCAATCAAAAGCAGGGCGTTTACACCCGCGTCGCTTCGGCCAGGGACTGGATCCAAGGTTACACTGGCCGTCTACCGTCTGCACCAACCACAATTCAGCGGCGCTGATCGCCGCGCAGCAACCGGGGCGGATCCTGCCCGCCCCGGACCAGCTCATTCGTTACGGCTTGATCGGATTGCCGTTGGGATCGCCTTCTTCCGTCGATGCGGCATCGGCATCTGTGCCTTCGCTAGCCGCCGCGGTGGCCGCTTCGGTGGTTTCGGCGGTGGTTTCGGCGGCCATTTCCGCCTTCTTTTCGCAGCCAGCAAGGGCGATGGCCGAGGCCGCGATCAGCAATCCGGTGGCAAGTTTGCGCATGGGTCAATCTCCTGTTGCAGTGGCGGGACTATGCCAGTCCCATTTTTGAAAGCAATTGGCTAAATTCGGGCGCCGCCCGGACCGGATCGAGCAGTGGATCGGTCTGCGCCAACAGCAATCCCGAATCGCGCGCCGCCGCCGCCTCAGCCAGTCGTTCCAGTGCCTGCGCGCCCTGTCCCCATTGCGCCAACACCTGGGCCTGCTGGTATTTTGATGTGGCGCCATAGTCTGCGAGTAATCTGCCATAGGCTGCATCGGCCGCTGGCTTGTTTCCAAGGCGGGCATGCACAATGGCCTCGCCGGGTAGACGGATGAAGGCGATCGGTTCCGCAGCAAAGGCCGCCAGCGCTTCCTGAAGCTGTCCCTTCATATAGAGCGCAGACCCGATCGCAGCATTTGCGGCGCTGAATTTGGGGCTGAGCGCCAGCGCAGCCCGCATCTTCACTTCGGTCTGGGCATAGTCTCGCCGTGCGAAGGCGATGTAGCCTGCAGCCCGGAATGCGCCGGGATTAAGCGGATCGAGCGCCAGCGAGCTGGCAATTGCAGCATCGGCATCGCTGGCCCGATCCGTATAGGCGCAATAGAGCGCAAAGGTTCGCAGCACATCTGCGTCGCCCTCGCCCAGTTCGCGCGAGCGTTCATAGGACCGGCGTGCAGCCTTGGGATCGAGCCGCCCGTTGTAGATCGCATAACCCAGCGCCGAATGGGCCTCGGCCAGCGTGGGTGCAGCCTTGATCGCAGCTTCGGCAGAGGCAATTGCACGGTCATAAAACAGCCGTGCTTCCTCGATCCGGTTGGTCTGATTGGCAATCACCGCCAGCACCTTTGACCGCGCAGCCAATGCTGAAGCGTATCCGCTATCCAGCTTTACTGCCGCATCGAACTGCGCCAGCGCAGCCCGGTCACTCTCTTCGCTGGCGCTGGTTTCGACCAGCGCCTTGCCGCGTAAATAGGCGTCAAAGGCTGCAGCACTGTTGGTTCCGCCGATCTGTGCCAGATCGCCTGATCGACCCTCGGCGATCGCCTTGGCGCTGATTTCATTGGCCAAGGCACGGCTGACAATTGCGGCAATCTCAGTCTGCATCGCGAGCACATCGCTGGGCTTGCGGTCGATAGTCTCGCTCCAATCGACTCCGGCATCGCGGCCATTGAGCAGTTCGACCGATACCCGGATCATGTCGCTGCCCGCCCGCACGCTGCCGCGCAGAACGTGCGCCACGCCGAGCCGTTTGGCGATGGTCAGGACATCCTGATCCTTGCCCCTGAATTCGGCCGAAGATGTCGGTGCGGCAATCCGCAGAACACGGTTACGGGAGAGCGCAGCCCGCAACTCCTCGGACAGACCGGCGGAGAAATAGGCCTGGCTTTCGTCTCCCAGATTGCTGAACGGGATCACCGCGATCGTGTTTTCGCTCGCCTTGGCTGCGCCGGGGAGCAACCCTCGAAATGCGAGATAGCCGCCCGCTGCCGCAACAACGGTGGAGCCCGCGCCAACCAGCACGGCGCGCCGCGATGGCCCTTGTCGTGGCACCACTGGTTGCGGCAGCGCCTCTCGTCCGGCCAGCGCGGTCACAGCCCGGATCGCAGCGACAATCTCAGGCGCGTCAGCCTTGCCGCGCCATTTTGAGATGTCGATCACCTGAAACTGGCGAAAACCCAAGGGCGGCTGGCTGCCATCAAGCGACAGCGGAACCAGGCACTGCCGTTCTCGTCCGCGGGTTGCCTCGTCGCGAACCCAGTGCGAACCCACCGAAGTGTTGGACCATAGCACGACCACCGCGTCGGCACCTTCAAGCGCGGCCTCGGTGGTTGGCAGGAACGTTTCACCGCCTTCCAGCAGTCCGTCCCACCATACTTCAATCCCGGCGCTCTTAAGCGCTGCGATCACGGTCAGTGCGCGCTTCTGGTCATCCCGCGCATAGCTCAGGAATACGCGCGGACGCGGCTTAGTTTGGCCGGTTTCTGGAACTGCTGATACCATAGCGCTGCCGCTGCTTCCCTGTGACCTGCGACCGCTTTGACCGCAGCTTAGGGCCGCCGTGGCTAGACTGCAACCGGCGCGCTGATTGAGGCCTGCGGGGCGTAACCTGAGACCTCGAAATCCTCAATCCGGTAGTCAAAGATGCTGTCCGGGCGACGAAGGATCGCCATGGTAGGCGCGCCGTCTGGCTCCCGCGCCAGCTGGGTTTCGACCAGGTCAGCGTGATTGAGATACAGGTGCGTATCGCCGCCCATCCAGACAAGCTCACCCGGTTCCAGATCGCACTGCTGCGCCAGCATCCGGGTGAACAGCGCCGCGCCCAGCAGATTGAACGGCAGTCCCAACGCGACATCGCAGCTCCGCTGGGTCAGCATGCAGTTCAGCCGATTGCCGCCAACGTGAAACTGGTAGGTCTTGTGGCACGGCGGCAGCGCCATCTGATCAAGCTCGGCGACGTTCCATCCTTCGACAATATGGCGGCGACTGCCGGGGTTGTGGCGCAGGCTTTCGATCAATTGGGCAACCTGATTGATCCCCGGCCCTTTGCGGAACAGCCCCTCACCTGCAGGTTGATAGGTCGGCCAATCGACCCACTGCTTGCCGTAAACCGGGCCCAAATCACCCCATTGCCGCGCAAAATCCTCGTCCGCAGCAATCCGGGTGACGAAATCATCGAGTGCAATCGCATCGCCCGTCTGTTTGACATAGTTCGCATGGGGCCACTCATTCCAGATTTTCACGCCCTGTAACACCAGCGGACGGATGTTGGTCTCGCCGGTCAGGAACCACAGAAATTCCCGCGCGGCAGTTTTCCAATAGACCCGCTTGGTGGTGATCAGCGGCATTGCCCCGCCGGCCAGATCGAACCGGATCTGCGCCCCGAACACAGATCGCGTGCCAATCCCGGTGCGGTCGGTCCGCTCGTCCCCCGCCTCCCAGATGCGGCGCATAAGGGCAAGGTACTGCCATTCCCAATGATCGGGCTGGGCTGAAACGGAGGGAATCGCGGCGCTGGCCATAAAGTCACTTAGCGGCGGAATGTCCGCTTGCCACCCATGGAATCGCCCCTTATAGGCGCGCACCTGCCTCGCCCCCGTTTTGGGGGTGAACGATCGGTCGGGGAATAGCTCAGCCTGGTAGAGCACTGTCTTCGGGAGGCAGGGGCCGGAGGTTCGAATCCTCTTTCCCCGACCAGTTTTTTGGAAGTTGAAGATGTCCGAGGGACATCTTCCCAGAAAACTCCCGAGCGCAAGCGAAGGGGCACGCTGGCGGCGTTCAACTCACAGGTCCGGCCAAATCCCTTGCAACGCCGCGCGCCATCGCCCATGCTGCAAAGCACAATTCCTCCCCAAGAAGCACCTCCCCCATGAGCGACCCCCGCCTGACCCTGATGGAAGCCATCAGCCGCAAGCTGAACGTCGAAGCGCAGTATAACGGCGCGACGATCCGCCTTTCCCCGCATCTGATGTTCGAACGCCACGGCGACCTGTTCGTCTCCGCGCTCAACCTCGGCAAAGTATGGCGCAGTGACGAGGAACCTCGGCTGGGCCAATTCAAATTGGCAGGTCTAAGCCAAGCCAAGCTGCTGGATGCCGAATTCGAGCCGCTCGACGGGTTCAAACCAGAAGTCCCGCGTGAGGGCGACGTGATGGTGCTGGCGGTCTGAGCCCGCCCGGGCGGTTGGCTTACAGTGGGCATGGTCCTCGACGCTTTAGCCTGCGCATTCGCTGCCTTGCTCAGCCAACGCGAGCGGAACCCGGCGGTCCCGATTATAGATGTCATCATACAGCGCGAGGCTCCCATCGCTGCGAATTCCGGCTGTAAAATAGGCAATGTATACCGGAACCGGCCGTATCAACCCAACCGTTACGGACTTGCGGGACGCCACCAGCGCATCAATTTGACTGCGGTTTTTCACTCCAGCCAGCAAGCTTTCCGCCAGCCCCAGCGCATCGCCCACCCGCACGCAACCATGGCTCAAAGCCCGAACGTCCTGATTGAACAAATCGCGGTTGGGGGTATCGTGAAGATAGACGCTGAACGGATTGGGCATCACCAGTTTCATCTGTCCTAGCGCATTGCCCGGCCCCGGCTTCTGCCGAACTGATCCGCCACCCCAAACATAACCCCGCGCACGCGCCGTCGCCGGGCTGCGCCGGATCAACCCGCCGACGCTTTCGCGAACGATATTGC
Source organism: Novosphingobium sp. (assembly GCA_017987575.1). Classification (GTDB taxonomy): domain Bacteria; phylum Pseudomonadota; class Alphaproteobacteria; order Sphingomonadales; family Sphingomonadaceae; genus Novosphingobium. Next base: position 25,214 of record JAGNTK010000013.1, read on the forward strand.
TGGGCACATTCCACCAGGGATTGATGTTCACGCCGGTGACGGTCGCTGAAAAGATAGGCGTGGGGCTCGCGGTCTTGCCGACGATGACACGCCAGCTGCCTACTCGCTGGCCGCCTCGCCAGCGGGTCAGCTCAAACCCAGCAGCATTGACTAGCAGATAGTCCTGTCCCAGCGAGATCGGCATCCAGCGCCAACGCTCCATGCTACGCGCAATTTTCTGGCGCCGGACCGGATCGGTTTCACTCCGCAAGGCTTCACGTAGCGCGGCATATTCAGGATGCTGTGGGCGTTGTCCGGCGAGGAAATCGTCGATTCGCCCGCCAGCCAGTGCAACCGACAGCTGCGCTTCGACATCAAAATCGCGATCACTATCGACGATCCGCCAGCCCGCCCGTTCCGCGGCAGAGGCTGAGCCCAGCAGGTGCATCCGTGCCAGCTTGAGCGCGAGCGCCGAGGCGGCCACATCGATCAGACTCGGATCACCAATGGCGAGCGCGCTATCGAGCGCGTTGCTGTCTGGGCGCGGCAAGGCATCGTCGGGCGCCGCAGCAACCCAGGCTCGCAGTTTGCCGATTGCGTCCGGATTCCATAGCGGCGCCGAAACCACATCATCGGTAGCGCCAGTCAGCAGAACAGCCAGCGCAAGCAGGGAACGCCTTATCCGCATTGTGCCCCATCAAGCTTGCAATCCGGGAAAGCTACCCCAGATCGTGGTCAAACGAACTTCGGGATACGCATACCCATGAAATTCAACCGGCGCCACTTTCTCGGCGCCATGGTTGTCGGCAGTGCCGGGTTGGCGCCTTCTAATAGCTTCGCCGCGACGCTTTGCGGCGAGATGCCAGTCCTTCTGCCGAACGCCTTGGCCGCCCTGGAATCCCACTCTACCCGAATCGTCAAGCGTGACGTGATCGGCATCGTCAACTTCGCAGCCCATTCGCGATTGCCACGCTTTCAGCTGATCGATCTGGTCGGCGGGCGCGTGCTCAAGACCATGCTTGTCGCCCATGGCAGCGGATCCGATCCGGCAGCGAGCGGCTGGACCGAACGTTTCTCCAACCGCCCGGGTTCAAATGCTTCGTCCAAGGGCGCATTCGTGACGGGGCCGGTCTATCACGGTAAGCATGGTCGCTCGCGCAAGTTGCTCGGACTTGACCCGCTCAACGAGGCCGCTGAACGCCGCGCAATAGTGATCCACGGCGCGGACTATGTCGATCAAAGTCTGGCCCTTAGCCAAGGCAGAATCGGCCGCAGCCAAGGTTGCTTCGCAGTGTCGCGACCGGACATTGGTGACTTGCTGGATCTGCTTGGCGAAGGCCGGATGCTGTTCGCCTGGAAGTACTGAGCTAACCGCCCCGCAACAGCTGCACACCCCAGTCGCGCTCAAACAGATATAGCAGCAGTCGCGCCGCCTCGCCGCGTTCGCCAGTCAGGCCGCCGTCGCGCTCAATCAGCAGGCGCGCATCATCGTGGGCGATCGGCAGCAGCCGCTGGATCTGCTCGAGGCTGGCAACACGGAACGGCGTGTCGCCCGATTGGCGTGTGCCAAGAAGCTCACCGCCGCCACGCAGCTTGAGGTCTTCTTCGGCTAAGCGAAACCCGTCCTGCGTCTCGCGCATCAAGGCCAGCCGCTCGCGTGCCGTCTCTGACAACGCCGGTCCGCGCAACAACAGGCAGGTGCTCTTCCCCTCGCCGCGCCCGACCCGTCCGCGCAGCTGGTGCAACTGGGCAAGGCCGAACCGTTCGGCCTGTTCAATCACCATCAACGTGGCATTGGGCACATCGACGCCAACCTCGATCACCGTGGTGGCGACCAGCAGCTTGGCCGCGCCACTGGCGAAGCGGAGCATTGCAGCGTCCTTGACCTCTGGCCGCAGCTGCCCGTGAACGAGCACCACGGTATCGCCAAACCGGGCCTTCAGTTCCGCATAGCGCGCCTCAGCCGCTGCAATATCTTCGGTCTCAAGCTCGCGGACCATCGGGCAGACCCAATAGGCCTGTTGCCCACCTTCCAGATGCCGTCCGACCGCGCCAACCACGTCGTCCAACCGCTCCAGCGCGACCACCCGCGTATCGATCGGCTGACGCCCCGGCGGCATTTCGTCGAGACGGCTGACGTCCATCTCGCCATATTGGGCCAAGGTGAGCGTGCGCGGAATCGGGGTGGCGGTCATCGCCAGGCAATGCGGGGTACGTTTGCCTTTTTGCGTCAGCATCAGCCGCTGGCCGACGCCGAAGCGGTGTTGCTCGTCAATCACAACCAAGGCGAGATTCTTGTAAGTGACCGCATCCTGGAAAATCGCGTGGGTGCCGACGACCAGCTGGATCGAGCCATCGACCAGCCCCATCAGGATCGATTCACGCGCCCGGCCCTTGTCGCGCCCGGTGAACAGCGCGATTTCCACCCCGGTTCCCGATAGCATCCGGCTTAGCGTTTCGTGATGCTGGCGGGCGAGGATTTCAGTCGGCGCGAGCAGCGCGGCCTGCGCCCCGGCCTCTACCGCGAGCAGCATTGCCTCCAGCGCGACAACGGTCTTGCCCGATCCGACATCGCCCTGCAGCAGCCGCAACATCGGCGCAGGCTGCGCCATGTCTTCCGTAATTTCCTGGATCGAGCGGCTTTGCGCGCCGGTCAGCGCGAAAGGCAGCGATAGCTTGCCACGCAGCGATCCATCACCAGCCAAGGCCGTTCCAATCCGCGCGCGGTTAGCATTCTTGACCAGCATCAGTGCCAATGAGTTGGCGAGCAATTCGTCATAGGCCAGCCGATCGCGCGCAGCGGGATGCTCCCCCCGGTGCGCCAGCGTCAGGGCGTCGCGCCAATGCGGCCACTGCATCTTGTCGGCCAGCCCCGGCTCAATCCATTCGGGCAATTCGGGTGCCGTCGCCAGAGCTTGCTGGACCAGCGCCGCGATCCGGTTTTGGGTCAACCCATCAGACAGGGGATAGACCGGCTCTGTCAGTTGCCCGACCAAGGCCGCGCTATCCGCCTCGACATGATCCGGATGTACGATCTGGAGCATCTGGCCGTACTGCTCAAGCTTACCCGCCACCCAGCGCAGCTCGCCGACCGGCAATTGCTTCTTCGCTGAATAGGACGCGCGCCCGAAATAGCTGATTGCGCAGATGTTGCCGATCGCATCGCTCGCCAGCACGCGAAACGGGCCCCGTCCCGACGAACCGCGGTGTTCGACCGGCGTCAGTGCAACGATGATCTGTTCGCCGACGCTGGCTTCATCGAGATTGCTAACCGCGCGGCGCTGCACGAACCGGTCGGGCAGATGATAGGCAAAGTCCCGCACCCGGGTCAGCCCCAGTCGCTCAAGCGGACGCGCGAGGCCGGTGCCGACGCCTTTCAGGCTGTCAGCGGGAACAAACAACGGGTTGAGACGTTCCGGACGCATGGTGTCCTTTAATCAGCCTCGCAGCATTTTCGCCAGTTATTGATGCAGCGCATGGACTGGAGGTCCGCAAGCGCCTTCATGGGCATCAGTTGAACACCAAGGAGAGTTGAATGCTGCTGCCCCACGGAACCGTGATTGCACTGGTCGATGGCCACAATTTCGAACTGTATCGCAACGCCGGTGATGAAGCCGCGCCTGAACTGAGCGCCCTGCCCAGCCCCAAGCTGGACACCCACAACCATTCGGGCGCCAGCCACCATTCCAGCGCCGGAAACCACGCTGGCAGTATGGTCAGCGAAGACGCCCATGCCAATGCCGCTGCAACTTGGCTCAACGGGCAGGTACTCGCGCATAAGATCAAGGATCTGGTCGTGATTGCACCGCCCCGCACTTTGGGTGAGCTACGCAAGCACTACCACAAGCTGACCGAACGCGCCGTCGTCAAGGAACTGCACAAGGACCTCATCGGCAAGCAACCCGGCGACATCATCGCCGCGCTTCGCGAGAAGCATTGAGCGTTGCCTTTGTCGCCGCCGCAGCCTAGCGGCGGCGACATGGACCTCGAAAACCGTCTCCGCCGCTGCAAGTTCCGCGCCTGGCATCGCGGCACGCGTGAGGCGGACTACATGATCGGCTGTTTCTTTGACGCCAAGTACGCGGCTTGGGGCGATGCGGAAATCGCGTGGTTCGAGCGGCTGCTTGATGAAGAAGACGTCGACATCATGGGCTGGGCGCTGGGCACACTATCTGTACCAGTCGAGTACGCCGGACCATTGATGGACGCGTTCTGCAAACTGGACTTCGTCGAAATCCCGCGCTGAGCCCCCCCTCTCCCTGCTCGCTGCGCGAGCTGTCCCTCTCCCGCAAGGGGAGAGGGTCTAAGTAGTTCGCACTCCTCTCCCCTTGCGGGAGAGGATACACAGGCTTGGGAGCGAAGCGAACTAGCCGAAGTTGGAGAGGGGGCTTGGTGCAGCGCCCAACCCCCGCTAAGGCTCCCCTCTAAACCCCACCCCGTTGGCCTCGATTTTGGCCTGCGGGGCAATTGCCGTTGCGAGTGCCATGCCTGACCTGTCCAAATTGTTGAGCGCCAAGACCCCGCTGACCCTCGCCTCACTGGCGCGCGGGGCACAGCCGTTGGTGCTCGCCGATCTGGCGCGGGCAGCAAAGACCCGGGCGGTATTTATCGCGCCCGATGAAGCAGCAATGCAGGCGATTGCCGACAGCGCGGCCTTCTTCGCACCCGAACTGGAAGTGCTGACGTTTCCGGCCTGGGACTGCCTGCCCTATGACCGCGCCAGCCCGGCGTTGACGGTCAGCGCGCGGCGCTTGGCGGCACTGCACCGCTTGCAAGCCAAGCCCAGTGCGCCGCAACTGCTGCTGACTACAACGAGCGCAGTACTGCAACGCGTCGCCACTCCGTTCCGGATTCGCGAAAATGTCCGCCTGCTCAAACCGGGCATGGAAATCGGCCGCGAAAGCCTGATCGCGCTGCTCCAGCGGCAAGGTTACAGCCGCACCGACACGGTGGTTGATGCCGGCGAATATGCCGTGCGCGGATCGATTTTCGATATCTATCCATCCGGTCTCGGTTCCGGCCTGCGGCTCGATTTCTTCGGAGATGAGCTAGAAACGCTGCGGCTGTTCGATCCCAATACCCAGCGCTCGCACGGCGTGGCCGAGGAACACCTGCTGTTGCCCGCCAGCGAAGCGTTGATGGACGAAGACAGCGTCAAACGCTTCCGCACGCGCTACCGCGAGCAGTTCGGCGCCAATGCCACCTCTGATCCGCTCTATCAGGCGGTCAGCGATGGGCGGCGGCTCGCAGGCATGGAGCACTGGCTGCCGCTGTTCGAAGACAAGCTGACCACGCTGTTCGATCACCTTGGCGCGAGCGACACGATCGTGATCGAAAGCGCAGCACTGGGCGCGGCGGACGAACGACTGGGCGATATCGCCGATTACTTCAAAAGCCGCAGCGACACTTCCGGCAAAGCGCCCGGATCGTACCGCCCGCTCGATCCCGCTGCGCTGTACCTTTCGAAGGACGAACTGAACGCGGTCCTGGCCGGCCACCCGGTTCACCGCGCCGATCTGTTCAGCCAGCCGACCAGCGCAACTGTGATCGACTGCGGCTTTACCAGCAGCCGCGATTTCACCCCCGAACGCGCGCGTGGCGACAATATCTATGAGGCGGCGGCTACTTACCTGACCGGGCAAGCCAAGCGCGGCAAGAAGACCCTGATCGCCGCCTATACCGAAGGCAGCCGCGCCCGCATTTCGGCAATTCTCGGCGAAGCTGCCCGTCCCGCTCCGATCATGGCGGATAGCTGGCAAGAGGCGCTCGGCCTCGCCGCCAAGGGCACGCCGGTTGCGCTCGTCCTGCCGCTTGAGAGCGGCTTTGCCAATGACGAGCTGGAGCTGGTCACCGAGCAGGACATTCTGGGTGACCGGCTGGTCCGCCGCAAGAAACGCCGCAAGGGCGCTGATGCCTTTCTGGCTGAACTCGCTGCGCTGACGCCGGGCGATCTGGTGGTCCATATGGAGCACGGGATCGGCCGCTATATCGGGCTGCAATCCATCCCGGTGGGGCAAAGCCCGCACGATTGCGTTGCACTGGAATACCACGGCGGGGACAAGCTGTACGTCCCGGTCGAAAATATCGACGTGCTCAGCCGCTATGGCAGCGACAACGAATTCGTCGGGCTCGACCGGCTCGGCGGCGAAGGCTGGCAAAAGCGCAAGAGCCGCCTAAAGGAGCGGATCCGGGCGATTGCCCACGAATTGCTCAAGACGGCGGCGCTGCGCGCCCTTCGGCAGGCACCCGTGCTGGCGGCGGACGAGGCGAGCTATGGTCCCTTTGTTGACCGCTTCCCCTGGGCTGAAACCGAAGATCAGGAAGCCGCCATCGAGGACGTTTTAAACGACCTGGCAGAGGGCCGCCCGATGGACCGGCTGGTCTGCGGCGATGTCGGCTTTGGCAAAACCGAGGTCGCTCTCCGCGCAGCCTTCGTTGCCGCCATGGCTGGGCAACAGGTTGCCGTCATTGCGCCAACCACCTTGCTCGCCCGCCAGCACTTCACTGGCTTTACCGATCGGTTTTCCGGGTTTCCGCTCAAAGTTGGGCGGCTATCGCGGCTGGTCGGCGACAAAGAGGCCAAGGCGACCAAGGCCGCGCTGGCAGATGGCACCTGCGATGTGGTGATCGGCACCCACGCGTTGTTATCAAAGGGCCTGAGCTTCAAGAACCTGGGTCTTGTAATCGTTGATGAAGAGCAGCGGTTCGGGGTGACCCACAAGGAAACGCTAAAGCAGCTACGCAGCAATGTTCACATGCTGACGCTGACCGCCACCCCAATCCCGCGCACCTTGCAAATGGCGATGTCTGGCCTGCGTGAGCTGTCGACGATCCAGACCCCGCCGGTCGACCGGCTGGCGGTGCGGACCTATGTGATGGAATGGGACGATATGGTGATGCGCGAGGCTTTGCTGCGCGAACACCACCGCGGCGGGCAGAGCTTTATCGTCGTGCCCCGGATCGCTGATATGGCCGAGGTGGAAGACTGGCTGCACAAAACCGTGCCCGAGATCCGCTACATTTCCGCCCACGGCCAGATGTCGGCCGGCGAAGTCGAAGAACGGATGAGCGCGTTTTACGAGAAGAAGTACGAAGTGCTGGTTTCGACCACCATCGTCGAATCCGGCCTCGACATCCCCAGCGCGAACACGATCATCATTCACCGGGCTGACCGGTTTGGCCTCGCCCAGCTCTATCAGCTGCGCGGACGGGTCGGCCGGGCGAAACTGCGCGCCTATGCTTACCTTACCACGCCGGCCGATACGCAATTGTCCGAAGTGGCCGAAAAGCGGCTGAAAGTGCTGGGCGACCTCGACTCGCTCGGCGCCGGGTTCCAGCTCGCCAGCCACGATCTCGACATTCGCGGCGCGGGCAACCTGCTCGGCGATGAGCAATCGGGCCACATCCGCGAAGTTGGGTTCGAGCTTTACCAGTCGATGCTGGAGGACGCGATTCTGGCGGCCAAAGCTGGCGAACTGGGGCTGGCACGCGAACGCCATGCACTCAACCCGCAGATCACCGTCGATGCGCCGATCATGATCCCGGAAGACTACGTGCCAGACCTTGCAGTCCGGATGGCGCTCTACCGCCGCCTGAACGATGCCGAAGATGCACAGGAGGTCGAAAGCTTGTCCGCCGAAATGATCGACCGCTTCGGCCCACTGCCGCAGCCGACCACCAATCTGGTCAAGCTGATCCAGATCAAGCGGCAGGCGATCGAGGCGCATATCGCCAAGATCGATGTGGGGGCCAAGGGCACGCTGGTATCGTTCCATCAGGACAGCTTCCCCGATCCCGCGGGACTGATTGCCTATGCCGCGCGGCTGGAAGGCACGATCAAGTTGCGCCCCGACAGCAAGATCGCCGTTACCCGCGCATGGGGTAGCGCCGAAGCGCGGCTCAATGGCTTGTTCCAGCTGACCAAGGGGCTAGCGCAGATCGCGCGGAAGGCGAAGTAATCCTCCCCGGCACGGGGAGGGGGACCGCCGCGAAGCGGGGGTGGAGGGGTACGCGCGGTGGTCGCGACCTGTCCGGCCAAGTCGCGATCACCGCGCGTACCCCTCCACCACCTACGGTGGTCCCCCTCCCCCAAGGGGGAGGATTAGCCCCGCGCCAATTCCCCAAACTCCGCTGCCTCCATCGGCTGCGCCTGAAAAAAGCCCTAGTATACCGCGCAGCCCTCAGCAGCAGTCCGTCCCGCGATAGGAAATCACCCGCTCGCCCGCCGTGAAACCCGCCACCCCGGTCATGTCATAGGCGATGGCGTAGAAACCGGCGGTTTGCCCACCGGTTATGCTTGGGCGTTGTTCTGAATCTGGAAGAATCTCCGCAAGCCCGATGTGCGTGGCACCGACGGGCATCTTGACCCCTACGCCATATCCACGATTGTACGAATCCATAGCAAGGATGGAGAGGAACACTTCACGATTCATTCGAATTCACCTTTGCTGAAATCGCCATGCGCGAGTGCTTGTCCAAGTGTCGGATTGCTCACCCCACCAGTCGGGATTGGGACGAGTCTTGGCTCAGGATATTCGCCCAACCACCCCAACCGCTTCTCAATTCCCGTGGTCACCGGATCATCGGTCATCTGCACCGTCAGGCTCTTGAGCCGGTATTCGGGGCCGAAAGTCTTGGCGAGATCGTCGGGATCAACCTGCTCGACGCTCTTGGGGTCGGCCGGATCGCGGAACCGGACCATGTAGGGGTAGTTGTCGCTGTCTTCGATCCCCGTGACCCGCCGCCGCTTGACCGGCCAGACCGCGCGGTTGGCGGCAATGCTGGCCCAATAGCGATCGCCGGATTCGATTTCCGGGCCATCGACGCTCTCATGCAGATAGGCGGCCCAATCGACATTGGCTTCGCTGCGCAGCAAGACATAGAGCACTTTGCCGCCGGGCAGATCAATCGGCACCGCCTGGCCGCGCACGTGATAGCTCTTACCAGACTTGCCCCACTTCACCTCAATCACCCCTGAGCCGCTGCGCAGGCCTTCCGGAGTCTCCACCTCAGCGGTCAGACGGGCATGGTAGGGCTGTTCCCACAGGAACGGCGTGTCCTCCACTCCGTCACAGCCAACTACCAGCGCCGCCGCGCCAACGGCCACCAACCCCAGCACTGTCCGCCGCGCTATCATGCCATACGCCTTTCGTTTGGATCGCTGTCCCCGTCTTAACGAGATGCCAGCTCCAGAAACTCCGCCGCGCCCATCGGCTGGGCCCGCAAAAAGCCTTGGTAGAACGCGCAGCCCTCAGTTGCGGCCAGCACCCGCTGCGCTTCGCTCTCAACTCCCTCGGCGATCACCGCCAGGTCGAGCGCCCCAGCCATGGCCAAAATCGCCCGCAACACCGCCAGATCGCGCGGATCGTCGGCCCCTTCGATCATCGAGCGGTCGAGCTTGAGATAATGCAGCGGCAACAGCTTCAGATAGCGGAAGTTGCAGAACCCCGCGCCGAAATCGTCGAGCGCGGTGCGCATTCCCTGCGCAGTCAGGCTTTCCAGCGCGAGCGCAGCGTGGGCGACGTCGGCGAGCAAGACCTGCTCGGTTACTTCCAATGTCAGCCGTGCAGCCGGGAAGCCGCTAGCCGTCACCAATTTGGCGAATTCCTGGGCGAAATCGCCCTGCGCCAAGTCATTCGGCGTCACGTTGAGCGACAACCGCAGGTGATCCGGCCAATCCTTCGCCCCGGCCAGCGCGGTTTGGGCAATATGGCGCGATAGTTGGGTGACGTGATCGGCCCGTTCGGCAATCGCGAACAGCGCGCCTGCGCCGATCCGGCCCAGCTTGGGGTGGTTCCACCGCGCCAGCGCCTCGGCCCCGCTCAGGCTGTCATCGGCGCAAGACCATTGCGGCTGGTAGACCACTTCAATTTCGCCGCGATCGAGTGCGTGAAGTAGATCGCTCTCAAGCTG
>JAGNTK010000221.1 GCA_017987575.1 Novosphingobium sp.
GTTGCTGGCCGTGCCGGGGGTGCTGGAGGCTGTTCGCATCCCAGTGCTGATGCTGGGCACGGACAATGACAAGCTGGTCGCCTTTGCCCCGATCGCCAAAGCTGCGCAGCGCTTGCCAAATTGCGAACTGGTCCGCTTTGGCAAGGAAAGCCATCATGAGATCTTGCGCGAAGTCGATGCTGTGCGCGGCCGCGCGCTGGCAGCCTGCGATGCCTTTCTAGAGCGGATTGCGGCGCGATGAGTGAGCGGTTTGATTTTGCGATTGTTGGCGCCGGAATGGCCGGAGCCTCGCTTGCCGCCGGACTGGCACCGCATGGCCGAGTGCTGCTGCTCGAGGCTGAGGAGCATCCTGGCTATCACGCTACCGGGCGGTCGGCTGCGTTCTGGACTGAAAGCTATGGTGGGCCGCTGGTGCAGCCGCTGACCACAGCATCGCGCGGGTTTTTTGATGATCACGGCCTGTTGGCCCCGCGCGGCGCGCTGACCCTGGCGCGGGCCGAGGATGCTGCCGGACTGACAGGATTTGTCGATGAGTTTTCAGCATTGGGGGTGCGGGTTGATCCGCTTGACCGCGCGGCACTGACGGAGCGCCTGCCAGGGCTGAAGAATGAATGGCAACTCGGCGCGTGGGAACCGGATTGCTGCGATATCGACGTCGCTGGTTTGCACCAGTTGTGGCTGGCACAGGCGCGGCGGCTGGGGGCGGAGCTGCTGTGCCGTGCACCGTTAACCGCGGCGCGACGCGGGGCGGACGGTTGGACGCTCATGCTAACGGGCGCGCGCGAGTATGCCGCGCGCGTGCTGATCAACGCCGCAGGAGCATGGGCTGATCCAGTTGCTGAGATGGCCGGGGTCGCCTCGCTCGGCATGACCGCGCTGCGCCGCACGGTGGCCCAATTGCGGATGGGCACGCCGGTGCCAGCCGATCTGCCGCTGGTGCTCGGCTTCGACGGTTCGTTTTATTTCAAGCCGGAGGGCGGGAAACTGTGGCTCAGCCCACATGATGAGACCCCGTCCACGCCGTGCGATGCTGCACCTGAAGAACTGGACGTTGCCATCGCGATTGACCGGTTTGAAGCCGTGATCAATTGGCCGATCGCGGCAGTCGAACGCAAATGGGCGGGTCTGCGCACTTTCGCGCCAGACCGTCTGCCGGTTTATGGCTTCGATCCGGGGCAGCGCGATTTCTTCTGGTTTGCGGGGCAGGGCGGCTTTGGCATCCAGACCGCGCCCGCCGCAGCCGATCTGGCGCTGCGCCTGCTGCTGGGGCAAAGCGGCGGCGCGGTTGATCCTACGCCCTACAGCCCGGCCAGATTCCGCTAGCGAATCGCTTTCAAAAGAGTAACTTGGGCCATCTCACCGCGAGGAGGAACCGATGGCACACCGCTTTGAAATCCGCAAAAACAAGGCCGGCGAGTTCGTCGCCTATTTCTGCTACAACAGCGAAACGATCTTCTGGACCGAAGGCTATTCGAGCAAGGCCAGCGCCAAGAACGCAATTGCATCAATCCAGAAGAACGGCCCAGGTGCCGAAACGGTCGATACGACTGCGGGCTAAGCTTCAGTCTAAAGCCCCTACCCACCGGGGAGGGGTTGGGGTGGGGGCTCAACGCCAGCACGGAACCCCCATCCCAACCCTTCCCCCACGGGGAAGGGCTAAGTCTGGCAAAAGCGAGAAACGGATCAGACCGCCAGCGCGGCGTCGCTGGCCAATTTGTCGGCGCGCTCGTTCTCGGGGTGGCCATCATGGCCTTTGACCCAGATCCACTCGATCCGGTGGCGCTTGGTGGCGAGCAACAGCTCCTGCCAGAGATCGCCGTTGAGTACCGGTTTTTTGGCGGCGGTTTTCCAGCCGTTCTTTTGCCAGCCGAAAATCCACTTGGTGATCCCGTCGATTACATAGCGGCTATCGGTGTGGAGGTGGACGTGGCACGGTTCCTTCAGCGCTTCCAGCGCGCGGATCACGGCGGTCAGCTCCATCCGGTTGTTGGTGGTGGCTGGCTCGCTTCCGGCCATGTCTTTCTCGTGATGGCCCATCCGCAACACCACGCCCCAGCCGCCGGGACCGGGATTGCCCTTGCAAGCTCCGTCGGTGAAAATTTCGACCTTCTTCATGGCTGCGCGAAGACCCCGACATTGGCCGGATCGGCATAGAATTCCAGCCGCCGGGCGAAGGCCATCGGGCTTTTGCGGACCACCAGGGCGTCGACCGGGGTGTTAAGCCAATCGAAGGCGCGGCTCATCGTAAAACGCAAGGCCGCAGCGCGGGCCAGCACTGGCAAAGCCACCCGCTCATCCGTTGAAAGGGGCCGCAACGCTTCATAACCTTCGAGCAAAGCCGCTGAAATCGCCGGACTGAAATTACCACCTTGGGCGTCAAAGCACCATGCCGCGTGGGTCACGGCGACGTCATAGGCGGCAAGATCGGTGCAGGCAAAGTAGAAGTCGATCAGCCCGGTGACCGTGCTGCCCAGCATCAGGACATTGTCGGGAAACAGATCGGCATGGATCACCGCGCGGGGCAG